>DASYZC010000210.1:0-5101 GCA_035949735.1 Candidatus Acidiferrales bacterium
CGACTGCAAAATGAAGGAAGAGCGCAAAGCTCAGGTGTTGATCGAGCAGGGCTATAACTCGTCGATTGACGGCGAAGCGTACAGTTCCATCTTCTTCCAGAACGCCAACCACTCCGTCCGAGTCACCGATGAATTCATGCAAGCCGTCGAAGACGACCGCGACTGGTGGACGCGAAATGTAAATGATGGTCAGCCGGCTGAAAAATTTAGCGCGCGTGACCTGTTGCGCAGAATGTCAGAGTCGGCATGGCAATGCGGCGATCCGGGCATGCAGTATGACACCACGGTGAACCGCTGGCACACCTGCAAAGGAACGGACCGGATTTACGCATCGAATCCGTGCTCGGAATATATGTTCCTTGACGACACGGCTTGCAATCTGGCATCGCTCAATCTGCTGAAATTCCTCGGATCGAATGGACAATTCGATGTCGAAGGCTTCCGGCACGCGGTGGACGTGACCATCACGGCGCAGGAAATTCTGGTTTCCAACGCAAGCTATCCAACGCCGAAGATCGAGCGAAACTCGCACGATTTTCGCCCGCTTGGCCTGGGTTACGCCAATCTCGGCGCACTGCTGCTTTCGTTGGGCGTGCCGTATGACTCCGACCAGGGCCGCGACATTTGCGGCGCGGTTACGGCACTGATGACCGGCGAAGGCTACGCGCAGTCGGCGCGCATGGCCGAGAGAATGGGCCCGTTTGCGCGTTATCCAGAGAATCGCGAGGCCATGCTGGACGTGATGCGCACGCACCGCGATTCGCTGCGGCCGATCAAGGAAGATAATGTCCAGCCGCAAATATTGCGCGCGGCGCGTGAAGCGTGGGACACGACCGTCGTGCAGGGCGAAAAGTTCGGCTATCGCAATTCACAGGTGTCCGTGCTGGCTCCAACCGGAACGATTGGCTTCATGATGGATTGCGCCACGACCGGCATCGAGCCAGACTTGGCCTTGGTGAAGCACAAACGGCTGGTGGGCGGCGGAGTAATCAAGATCGTGAATAACACCGTGCCCATGGCGCTGATGCGCCTCGGCTATTCCGATGTTCAGGCGTCGTTGATTGTCGACTGGATCGACCAGCACGGAACCATCGAAGGCGCGCCGGGCCTGAAACCTGAACATTTGCCGGTGTTCGATTGCTCGCTTGCAACCAACGGCGGGCGCTCGATCGCTTGGCGCGGGCATTTGAAGATGATGGCCGCGGCGCAGCCGTTCCTCTCCGGAGCGATTTCGAAGACCATCAACATGCCGGAAGAATCGACGGTGGAAGATGTGATGCAGGCTTATGTTGAATCCTGGAAATTGGGGTTGAAGGCCGTGGCTATTTATCGCGACAACTCGAAGCGTTCGCAACCACTCTCCGCGGCAGGCGAGAAGAAAACGGGAACGGCGGAGCAGCCCGCATCGGCAGCGGCCAAAGTGGAAACGCCCGTGGGCGCTCAGCAGGAACTTTTCCGCTCGGAACGCAGGAAGCTCCCCAACGAGCGCAACTCCATCACGCACAAATTCTCGGTTGGCGGGCACGAAGGCTACTTAACCGTTGGGAAATATGACGATGGCACGCCGGGCGAAATTTTCATCAAGATGGCCAAGGAAGGCTCGACGCTCTCCGGAATCATGGACGGCTTCGCGCTCTCCGTCTCGATTGCCTTGCAGTACGGCGTTCCGCTGCGCGCGATGATTGACAAATTCGTGAACGCGCGCTTCGAGCCTTCCGGCTTCACGGGAAACAAGGAGATTCCGTACGCCAAGTCGATCATTGACTACATCGGACGTTGGCTGGGCGGGAAATTTATCTCGCGCGATTATTTGGTGCAAAATGGCGAGACAGCGGACGAACCTGCAGGGGCGAAAGTTGCGGTTCCGCTTGTCGCGGCGAGCACCGTCGCGACCGCGGAAGAAAAGCTTCGCCCTCGCGCGGCGATTGACGACGCACCTTCCTGCTCTGAATGCGGCATGTTGATGACTCCGAACGGCAGTTGCTACAAATGCGAAAATTGCGGCAGCACTTCGGGGTGCAGCTGAAATTAGCCAGTCCAACGGGCAGAAAAAAATGCAATCAAAACCGGTATCGGATGAGCGGCAAGTCGAAATCGTCTGCGAAGAGTGCCAGCCATCGCCCCTGGCCGCCTGAAGGTTGAAGCCCTCCTAATTTCCTAGGTTAAATATTATATCGACGCAAGCATCCACTTCGACTGGCACGCCATTTAGCATGGTCGGCTTGTACGTCCATTGCCGGACTGCGTCCATCGCCGGAGCCGCCAAAAACTCAGCGCCAGAGAAATAGAAAACATCGCGAACGGTTCCATCCTTCGCGACGATCTCGCGGAGAACTACCGTTCCATTGACGTGATCACCCTTTGCGCCCAAAGGGAATACCGGAGAACCCCAGTGCAAGAGATTCGCCTTTTCCGCATTGCCGTTTACCCGTAGGAAGGGGCCTCCGCCTAAGAGTGACCTCGGGTCGGGTGGGGGCGAAGAAAATTCAAGGGAACCTACAAGCCGAAATCTTCCGTTAACGTAGGCGAAGAATCCTAGTGTCGACTGGCCATGCCCTTTTCCGAGACGGATTACATAGAGCGGGACGGGACGTCGTCGCATCGACAGAGCCACGAATTTTGCTGGAGGCGGAGGACCTTCGCAGGTTGGGAACGCCTCGGTGGCTGAGATGCCTTTCGTTGAAGCAAAACGGATAAGTTCCGTGTCGATATTTTTCGGGATGTCGCTCTTGATCCTTGAGTAGGAGGAGAGTAATCCCGATCCCAAATCGCCGCCAAAGACGGATTTGAACCACGCATCAGGATTAGGCAGGACTAAGGATTGGAGATAAGGCGCAAGGCTACTGGTGTCGCCGCGCTTTTCGAGCTTGAGCATGTCTTTCATCAGCTTCTCAAGACCGGCGGATGAATCGGGATACGAAGGAATGGCCGGTGCGACGGAAGGCGTTGAAGTTTGTTGCGCAGGAACCGTGGATTGAGGCGGCAATTGCTGTGCGAACGCGGCAGAGCCCGTACACAAAGCCAATAGCAACGGAACGACGAAAATGCCAATTGCCCGACGATAATGCACGACTAAAGGTCTCCCGTTTGTACCTATCTGAGCTGCGCAAGCAGATACACGAGAGTAGCTGCGAAGGCAAGTATTTCTTGAATGAAAATGCGAATCAGGCCGCGCCGACGGAGGACTCGAGGGCGGAGGCGATGGACTGGGCGTATCGGTCGACGTCTTCGGCGCGTTCTGCCTCGACCATGACGCGCGCCAGTTGCTCTGTGCCGGAATAGCGCACAACAATGCGGCCGGAACTGCCGAGGTTTTTTTCCGCGTTGGCAAGCGCGCTCGCAACCAGCGGCAGAGAGTCAAGCGGGGGTTTGGAGCGCACGCGCACGTTGACGATTTTCTGCGGATACACTTTCAGGTCATGCAAAAGAGTATCAAGTTTCCCGGCGATGGCTACCAACGAGGCCATTTTCACCGCCGTGAGCATTCCGTCGCCGGTGGTTGAGTCGTCGAGGAAAATAATGTGGCCGGATTGTTCGCCGCCGAGATTCGCGCCGATGCGCAGCATCTCTTCCAGCACATAACGGTCGCCGACAGGAACGCGCGCAAGTTTCAAGCCGTCGCGTTCGAGGGCGCGTTCGAGACCCAAATTCGACATGCTCGTGCCAACGATTGTGTCGCCCTTGAGGCGCTTCGTCTTTTTCATGAAGCGGCCAGCGGCGAAAAGAACCGCATCGCCATCGACGTACCGCCCGCTGGAAGTCGAAAACACCGCGCGGTCAGCGTCGCCATCAAATGCCACTCCCAGATCGGCGCCAGAAGCGACGGTTTTCTCCTGCATTTTGCCGGGATGAAGGGAGCCGCAGTGATCGTTGATGTTGCGGCCGTCTGGATGGTCGAAAATCGTCAGGACTTTCGCGCCGAGTCCGCGAAAAAGCTCCGGCGCGAGCGTGCTGGCCGCGCCATTCGCGCAGTCGAGAACGATTTTCATGCCGGAAAGGTTGGCCCCTGAAAACATTTTGCCGCGCAAGGCTGAGAGATACTCAAGATGTAGAGCCATCGTCGCAGGAAGGCTACCGGAAACGAGAGGAGGGATCGGCGATTTGTCCGCTTGCGCGGCGAGAATGCGCATCTCGATTTGCGCCTCGGCCGCGTCAGGGAACTTCATTCCATTGCCGGAAATTAATTTCACGCCGTTGTCGTGATAGGGATTGTGGGACGCGGAAATGACTACGCCAGCTGAGAAATCGTCGGTATGGACGAGCCAGGCGACACCCGGAGTAGTGACAATACCCGCCGAGACTGGTTCGATCCCTGCAACGCGCAGGCCTTGCGCAATGCGGCTGGCAATTTCTGGGCCGGACTCGCGCGTGTCCATGCCGATGAGCACCCTTGGCGACTTAGCGGCATCGCGATGCTTTGCGATGTACTCGCCCAGGGCAACGCCAACGCGAAAAAGCGTCGCGTCATCGAGAGGATATTTGCCGGGAAGGCCTCGGATTCCGTCGGTACCAAAAAGCTCTTTGGGCATGCGCCTGGAAAATGAGTCGAATGTGTGAACCGAAGCTGGGAATTAAGTCTAGCACATGCCGGAAAACACCCGCACGGAAAGCCGAGCCACGATATTCAGTTTGAAAACCCTTCCCCTCGTCATGTCCGGGGTTAACGCTAAAGTGACTTGCTTGCCCCTTGCCGCCGTCCCCGCTGGCCGTGCTATACTTCATGGCCCGTCCTCCTGGCGGGCGTTTCTGTCAGGGTGGTCGCGGGTTAGTTGGGGCTGGAGGTGGGTTTATCGCCGAACGAGCTGGAGCGAGCAGTGGTCCGCGGGTGAACGAACGTATTCGCGCGCGCGAATTGCGCGTGATCGATGACCAGGGGAATCAGCTTGGGGTGATGACTTACTTCGACGCCATGAAGGCGGCGCGCGAGGCGGGGCTCGATCTGGTTGAGATTTCTCCGAATGCCGTGCCTCCGGTCTGCAAAATCGCCGATTTCGGCAAGTTTCTCTACGAGCAGAACAAGAAGGCTCATGAGACGCGCAAGCACCAGAAGGGCACACAGATCAAGGAAGTGAAGTTCCGCCCTTCGACGGCCGAGCACGAT
>DASYZC010000211.1:0-11273 GCA_035949735.1 Candidatus Acidiferrales bacterium
ACCCGCCGAGTAGCCCCACAATTCACCCACCGATCAGCCCCATGAGGAAAGATCCCTCGAGTGTCAAATCGAGGAACGGCTAGCCGAAGATGCGCAGAATCACCCCGATCGCCAGCGGGGGAGTCAAGAAAAGCAGCAGCATTACTTTCTGATCCGAGTCCCGGTTCTCCGTGAAAACGAGGTTTCGGAAAGATCGGAATCGAACCAGCAGCGCGGCAAGCGCCGCCGCCCATCCGACCTTCAGGACCAGCATGAAGAACAGGTCCGTGCCCTGCAAGTCTAAGCGTGTTGGCATAATCCTGCCGGCCGTCCCGGAAAATCCTACTTTACGGTAGCCAATGCTACCAGGGATGTAAAGAGAAGCTGTCGCCGCTGTGGCGGGTTTCGCGCTATTGCTGTTGCTACTGTTGGGCGGGTTGCTGCGGACGTTCGAGCGCCGAAACTGGCACGGAGGTCCCCGCAGTAATCTCGTTGAGTTTTTCGCAGCCGGAATCGTCCAGCGCCGGCCGAACCCGCACATCCACGGAGAGACTTTGACCAGCGTGCCCCTTGTACACGCCGCGGACCGGCGCAACATCACCGTAGTCGCGCCCATACGCGATCCGAACGTGGCGCAAACCTACGGGATTGCCGAGTGTTGGATCGAGGGGCACCCATCCATTATTTGGCAGCAATATTTCCGCCCACGCATGTGTGGCCTGGCCGCCAATCACGTCCTCCTGCTTGAAATCCGCCGAAGCGTCGCTGCCGGGAACCAAGTACCCAGAAACGTAGCGTCCCGGGAAACCTCGCATTCGCATGACGCCCAGCAGCAGGTGAGCAAAATCCTGGCAGACGCCAGCCCCAACGGAAAGCGAGTCCTCGATTGACGAATGAACGTGCGTCGCGCCTTTCACATAACGAAAGCGCTGGTATATGCAATCCGAAGCCGCCTGCGCGAATCCCAACACAGTTCCGTCGCTATTTTTCTCGGCAGCCGCGATGATCTCTTTCAAAGCCACAAGGTGTGGCACGTAACCCGTGGGCGCCAGAAAGTCAAAATTCTCCTCGTCCACCTGGTAATGGCGCGAATCGAATTCGGCGAGCGTGAATGGTTCGGCGGGCATTGCGTGAGTTTCGTGCGCAAGAACCACGGATTCCGTCTCAACCTTTAGGCGACGATGCTCGGCGAGCACGTTAAATTGGTGCACCCAATTTCCATAGGCGTCGCGGTAAGCCGTGCCTTTGGAAACAGGCAGGGTTGTCATTCGGAATGAAATGCAGCTTTGCCGCTCGTCATGCAAAGGCTGCAGCCGCACCTCGTTGTAGCTTTCCGAAACGGATCCGTCATACACAAACTCGGTCGTATGGACCAGCCGATATCGATTCATGCCACCACCGCGTAGTAGAAATAGGTTCGCGCGATATCTCCCCCAATCGCGCTGCACATGCGCAGCACGTCGTTCAGATAACCATGCAATCCCTGCTGAAAAATCTCTCCAATCCGGTCGTAGCTCAGCCGTTCCACAAGGCGGCCCGCGAGCCGTTCTGCTTCGTTGGCGTATGAACCGCGTCCCGAACCGCTCACGGCGCGCAAGGCGGCCTGCACTTCCGCCGCGCTGAAGCGGATTGAATGCGGGTGCTGCGGATGTAGGATCAGCATCTCGGCCACTTTTTCAGGTTCAATCGGAGGATGATACTGCCGGTGGTAGGCTTCGTAGGCGCCCACCGACCTCAGCACGGCCATCCACTGATGATTATCGAGGGCCGCCTCGGCCGGGGGGCCATCGAGAAGATTGTGATATTGTACGTCCACCAATCGTGCGGTCATTTCCGCGCGCTCCAGGGCCCAGCCGGCTCGCAAAAATTCCCAGCCTTCGTCGTGCGGAAGCGTCGCATCGGTCACCCCATGAAAGCGATGCGCGCCAAACTTTATTTTGTCGCAGAAGCGGTGCGGCCCGGCGGCGATCTCATCCCGGGGAACATAGCTGTTCGCCATATAAAAAAGCCCGTTAACGTCCTCCCACATTTCGCGAGAGATGCGATCGCGGATAGTGCGCGCGTTTTCGCGGGCCTTCGAGATGCACTGCACAATGGAACTCGGATTGTCAGGACGGAAAGCCAGAAAATCGAAAACATTTTCGCCGTTGGCTTCAGCGTAAACCTTCCGAAAACGATCCTCTTCGCCAGCCATCACGATCAGCGGTTCCCAGCGCAGGCGATACGACTGTTGGGATTGTTCCAGCAGCATGTGATAGTTCACATCGAGAATGCGCGCCGTGCCTTCCGCGCGCTCAATATAGCGCGCCAGCCAAAAGAGAGACTCTGCGATTCGCGACAGCACTAGTTTTCACCCCGCAACACCCAGGTATCCTTGCTGCCTCCGCCTTGCGACGAATTCACAACCAGCGAGTCGCGCTGCAAAGCCACTCGCGTAAGCCCTCCAGGAACGATCGTCACGTTCTCTCCGTCGTAAAGGCAATAAGGTCGCAGGTCGACATGGCGGCCAACGATGCAACGCTCCCCTGAATCGTAAGATGGCACGCGAGAAAGCGGCACAACGGGCTGAGCGATGTAATTCCGCGGATTGGCTTGAATTCTTTCGCGGAATTCCGCGATTCGATGGCGATCGGAGGCCGGCCCGATCAACATCCCGTAACCTCCTGACTCCCCAACAGTTTTGACAACCAGCTCCGAAAGATGATCGAGTACGTACGCCAACTCATCCGGTTTTGCGCAGATGTACGTTTCAACGGACCGCAGTACGGGCTCCTCGCCCAAATAATAGCGGATGAACTCGGGCACATAGGCGTAGATGGCCTTGTCATCCGCCACTCCGTTGCCGACCGCATTGGCAAGAGCCACGTTGCCGGACCGGTATGCGCCCATCAGGCCAGGAACGCCCAGGATGGAATCGCTCCGGAACGTCAGCGAATCCAGGAACTCGTCATCCACGCGGCGGTAAATCACGTCCACGCGCGTCAGCCCGCGGATGGTTTTCATGTATACGACGCCGCCGTCCACAATCAGATCGCGGCCCTCGACGAGCTCGATTCCCATCTGTTGCGCGAGGAAACTGTGTTCGAAATAAGCACTGTTATGTATCCCCGGAGTCAGCAGCACGATCTGTGCTTCATTCTCGCCGCGGGGGGATAGGCTCCGTAAAATCCTGGATAGCTCCCCGGTGTAGTGATTGACGGGCAGGACCTCACAATCCTGAAACGCGTCGGGAAAGGTGCGCGTCATCACGATGCGGTTTTCGAGCACATAGGAAACACCGCTGGGGGTGCGCACGTTGTCTTCCAGCACGCAAAGTTCGCCCGTTTTGGAATCGCGCACCAAATCGATCCCGCAAATATGCGTGTGAATTCCGCGCGGAACCTCCACGCCGATCACTTCTCGTCGAAAATGAGGGCAGGAGTAAACCAGCGAGCGAGGGATCCGCCGGTCCTGAAAAATCCGCTGTTTCCCGTAGACGTCCTGAAGAAAAAGATTCAGCGCCACCACACGCTGGGAAAGTCCGCGATCGACCCGCTCCCATTCCGAATGCGGCAGGATGCGGGGGATCAGGTCGAACGGGAACAGTCGCTCTGTGCCGCGCCCGTCGCTGTACACCGTGAACGTGATTCCCTGAATGAGGAACGAAAGATCGGACAGTTTGCGGCGTTCCTCGAACTGCTCGGGGACCATGGCGGCCAGCCTCTGGAACAGCTTGAAATATTGAGGACGCGGATTCCCCGGCGCGGCAAACATTTCGTCGTAAAAACTTCCCGTGTCGTAGCCCTCAAACAAGCCGAGCTTCGCCATGTGCGCCGGAGCGGCTCCCATCGCCGTACTCTATCAGTGAATATTTGGATTGTTCGTACGAAAGAATCTATGGAATCCATCAGCGGTTTCGTCGTAGGGCCGTCATCCATCATCACGCGAGTGCCCCGGTGGCCCGCTTTTCAACCCTGCTATAATCATTGGCTTACATGAACCGGAAAAAGAGAACAAGTAACGCGAGAATTGTCGCCACCGCCGGCTTGCCCACGCGTTTCGGTCGCTTCCAGGTAATCGGCATCAAGGGATCGAGACCACAGGACGAAGCGGTCGCCATTCAGCATGGGCACTTGAAACGCGGCAAGGCCCCGCTGGTCCGGATCCATTCGCAATGCCTCACGGGAGACGTTTTCGCCTCGCAGCGCTGCGACTGTCGCGCCCAGCTCGAGCTCTCTTTGCGCAAAATCGCCAAAGCGCCGTCCGGAATTGTCCTTTATCTGCCGCAGGAGGGCCGCGGCATCGGCCTGATTAACAAGTTGAAGGCGTACGAGCTTCAGGACGAAGGGCTCGATACCGTCGAGGCGAATCGCCGCCTGGGATTTGCCGCGGATTCCCGCGACTACGACTTCGCCGCCGCCGCTCTAAAGGCCCTCGATGTCCGCTCCGTTCGGCTGCTCTCTAACAACCCGGACAAAATCGTGCAACTGGAGCGCAGCGGCATCCGCGTGGTCCAGCGAATTCCGTGCCGTCCTCGCACCCATCATCACTCGCGCGCCTATCTCCGCACCAAGCAGAGCAAACTGGGCCACCTGCTGGCTAACTTGTAGATGAAGCTAGGAATTTGTAGTTTGTACAGACTTCGTTAGCCACCGCCGACGAAGTGCACGATCTCAAAGTTGTCGTTCGGCTGGACTGCCGTTTGTTGCCACTGCGCGCGCGGAAGAATCTCAAAATTGCGTTCGATCGCCACGCGGTCGCGCGCCATCCCGATATGATCGAGCAGCGTAGCCACATTTAACCCATCGGGGATTTCGCGGCGCTCGCCGTTGATTGTGACAGTCACAGTCTACGAACCCGGTGGGGAAGTGACCGGCGCAACTTTCGCGCGCGAGCGCATCGCGAATCGGAGCTCGTCTCTGCCCGCTTGCCCGCTTGCTTGAATCACCAGCGCCAGATCGCCCTTTCCAAGTGGCGGCACGGGAAACTGAATTCGCACGCGGCCCTGGTCGTCGCTGGTGCCTCCATGACGAGCATCGAGCAGGGCGCCTTCAATCCGAGCTTCTACCTGAACGCCTGTCTGCGGCTGCTGATCTGCTCGCCCGCGAATTTCTACTTCCAACGACACGTTTCCCGCCGAGAGCCACGCTTGGGCGTTTAGAAGCTGGATCTGAATCCCGCTGGCAGGCGGCTGCTCAGCAGGTGCCGCAGGTTCCGCCGTCAGCGCGCCCGATCGCAGCTCCTCGATAATGGCGCGGTGCTGCTGCTCCACTCGCTGGTGCAAAGCCTCGGCCGTGAATTCATCCGAAGCGGCAAATTCCGCATAATCCGACGATCTCCTGTGGAGCACGCGACCCTGCTGGTATACCGCGGTATCAATGGCGAGACGGTTGGGTCCCCGGTCCTCTGTCTGCACGTGATAGAGTTTGTCACCCACTCGCACGTCGGTATTAAACCCGGAACTCACGGCCTGCGGATTTCCTCCTCGAACCTGTTTTTCAGGCTGTTCGGGCCCACAAAATTCTGGGAGTTCATTTGACCGGCGTACAGTCGGACGTTATTATAGCAACACGGCTAAAATGAACGGAAACTACCTGAATAATTACGGCCCGCTTTTGCTGATGTTTATACTGGCCGCCGGTCTAGCTGGGGCGTTGATCGCCGCGTCAACCGTCGTTGGCCTCCATAAGCGCACCCGCGAAAAGGATCAACCCTACGAATGCGGCATACGTCCCACGGGCGATGCCCGGCAGCCTTTTTCCGTGCATTTCTACATGGTTGGGCTGATCTTTATTTTGTTCGATATTGAAGCGATCTTTCTGTATCCATGGGCGCTCGTCTACCGCCAGTTGAGCGTTTTTGGCTTTGTGGAGATGGTGCTCTACATTATGATCCTCCTGGTTGGTTACATTTTTCTTTGGAAGAAGGGCGCTCTCAACTGGGATCAAGGCTAGCTGCCCGTAGGGAATCGGACTAATAGTGGAATCTCAGGAACTCGATAAAAATCCTGCCGTGCGGAAGCTCAGGGACTCGATGCCCCGAGCCATCGCCGAAGTGATTGAGTTCAAAGGCGAAACGACTATTGTCGTCCCTGCGGACGAGCTTCTGCGAATTTCCGAATACCTCGCCACCGACCCTGCCCTCCTTTTTTCTTTCCTTTCGGACATCAGCGCGGTCGACCGCTTTCCGCTCGAGCCTCGTTTCGAGGTCAATTATCATTTGCTCTCGCTTGAAAAGCAGGCGCGCCTTCGCCTGAAAGTCCGGCTGCCGGGTCGGGATCCTGTTATGCACTCCGTCACGCCCGTCTGGCCCACGGCCAACTGGCACGAGCGTGAGACCTTCGATCTTTTTGGCATTCGCTTTGACGGCCATCCCGATCTTCGCCGCATCCTGATGCCCGATGAGTGGGAGGGATACCCGCTCCGTAAGGATTATCCCGTTACAGGGTTTCGCTAGAAATGCACAGACGGCTTGAACCATGACGACCACCACATCAATCGAGACCCCCGTCGGCCCAGCCCAGCCGATGGTCCTCAATATGGGACCACAGCATCCGTCTACGCATGGAGTTCTGCGTGTAATCCTCGAGCTCGATGGCGAAATTGTCCTCAAAGCCGATCCGGTCATCGGCTATTTGCACACCGGCATCGAAAAATCCTGCGAGGACAAAACGTATTCGCAGTGCATCACTCTCACCGACCGCATCGACTATCTCGCGCCGCTCTCGAATAACCTCGGCTTCTGCCTCGCTGCCGAAAAACTGATCGGCATCGAAGTTCCCAAGCGCGCACAGTACATTCGCGTTCTCCTCACCGAGCTGACCCGCATCACCTCTCACCTGGTTTGGCTCGGCACGCACGCCATCGATCTCGGCGCCATGTCCGTCTTCCTCTATAGCTTCCGCGAGCGCGAAGAGATCATGAAGATTTACGAATATGTCTCCGGCCAGCGGATGATGACCAGCTATTTCCGCATCGGCGGCCTCGCCCTCGAGCCTCCTCCCGGCTGGCTGGATCGCGTTCAGCGCGTTGTGGATTCGCTTCCCGGCCACGTGGACGAATACGAAGACCTGTTGACGCAGAACCGCATCTGGATCGGCAGGACCAAAGGCGTCGGCTACCTCAGCGCTCAGGACGCTATCGCCATGGGCGTTTCAGGCCCTCTTTTGCGCGCCAGCGGTGTGGCCTACGATGTGCGCAAGGCTTTCCCTTATTCGAGCTACGACGAATTCGACTTCAACATCCAAACCCAGACGGCGGGCGATTCATACGCCCGATACCAGGTACGTGTCGCCGAAATTCGCGAGAGCATCAAGATCGTTCACCAGGCCATGGAAAAAATTCCCTCGGAGGGCCCGTTTCGCGCGGAGTTTCCAGGCATCATTCCGCCGTCGCGCGAAGAGATGAAAACTTCTATCGAGGGTTTGATCTATCACTTTAAGATTTTTACCGAGGGTTTTGCACCGCCACCGGGTGAGGTCTACCAAGCCATCGAATCGCCGCGCGGTGAGCTCGGAGTGTTTATGGTAAGCGATGGATCGGCGAAACCTTATCGAGTGAAATTTCGCGCGCCGTCGTTCGTGAATTTGCAATCCTTGCCCAAGCTGTGTGAAGGGCGTCTCCTGGCTGACGTGGTCGCATGCATTGGCACTACGGATATCGTCCTCGGCGAAGTGGACCGTTAACCTCCGGTGAATAAAATTTAGATCATGGAACTGCCGCCACAACTGGACGCGAAGTTTAACGAACTGGTCTCGCGCTACCCAGTAAAGCGCTCGGCCCTGATTCCGATGATGCTCTACGCGCAGGATCATTTTGGCCATCTGGGCGATTCGATTCTCGACGAAATTGCCACCCGCTTGGATCTGAATAAGATTCAGGTCGAGGAAACGCTGGCGTATTACTCCATGCTCCGCCGCAAACCCGCCGGGCGCTATCACATTCAGGTTTGCACCAACATTTCCTGCATGCTTCGCGGAGGCAACGAGCTTTATCAGCACGTTCAAAAGCGCCTCGGCATCGGCAACAAGGAGGTTTCCGCGAGTGGCACCTTCTCGCTCGAGGAAGTTGAATGCATCGGCGCCTGCACCGGTGCCCCCGCCATGCAAGTGAATTACGATTTTCACGAAGATCTCGATCCCGACAAAGTGGACGCAATTTTCGAACAGCTTCAAGATGGAAAAGTTCCGCAGGCCTCGCCTGTCACCGCCGGTTCGTTGCACGGCCGTTTGCCCGCCGAAGTTCCCGTTATCAGCAAACGATTCGGTATCCCGAATTCGCGCCACATTGACGTCTATCTGAAAAACGAAGGCTATCAGGCCCTCGAAAAAGCTCTCAAAGAGATGACGCCCGAGCAGATTATCGATGAAGTTAAAAAATCGAATCTGCGTGGCCGCGGCGGCGCGGGTTTTCCTGCCGGCATGAAGTGGAGCTTCGTTCCCAAGAGCAATGACAAGCCGAAATACATTCTCGCGAATGCCGACGAAAGCGAGCCGGGTACCTGCAAGGACCGCCCGCTGATGGAAATGGATCCGCATCAGTTGATCGAGGGTATGGTGATTGCCGGCCGCGCAGTTGGAGCGAATCGCGGGTTCATCTACATACGCGGCGAATATCGCTACATCATCGACATCATGGATCGCGCTCTCGCCGAAGCTTACGCGCAGGGCTATCTCGGCAAGAATATTCGCGGCAGTGGTTTCGATTTCGAGCTCTGTACGCACACCGGCGCCGGCGCATACGAATGCGGCGAGGAATCCGCGCTGATGGAATCCCTCGAAGGGAAGCGCGGCTATCCGCGCATCCGGCCTCCGTTTCCTGCCGTCGTCGGCCTCTACGGTTGTCCCACCGTGATCAACAATGCGGAGACCCTAAGCACCATACCTCCGATCATTCGCCAGGGTGGCGAATGGTATGCAAGTCTGGGCACTCCAAAGAATGGCGGAACGCGCCTGTATTCGATTTCGGGTCACGTGAATCGCCCCGGAATTTACGAGCTTCCTCTCGGCTTTCCCTTGCGCCGCCTGATAGAAGAAGTCGCGGGTGGCGTGCGCAATGGGAAAAAGCTCAAGGCCGTCATTCCCGGCGGCAGCTCCTGCCCCTTGCTCAGCGCCGATGAAATCGATGTCGCCATGGACTACGATTCGGTTGCAAAAATCGGCTCTATGCTCGGTTCCGGTGGCACCGTCATCATGGACGAAGACACGTGCATGGTGGATGTGGCTCGCCGCATTATGCATTTCTACGCGCATGAATCTTGTGGTTGGTGCATTCCGTGTCGCGAGGGCACTGCCTGGCTGCGAAAAATGCTCGACCGTTTCCATGAAGGTGCCGGTCGCGCGGAAGATATCCCGTTGATTGACGAGCTCTCGAAAAATATGCTCGGGCGCACCTTCTGCCCGCTCGGTGATGCCGCCGCGCTGCCGACGATCAGCATCGTCAAGAAATGGCGCAACGAATTTGAGGACCATCTCCACGGAAAGTGCGCGTACAACTCCGCGGAGATGGTAGCCGGAGTACGGTAGAGAAACAGAAAACTGCGAATGCCGGAACAAAAACAAGTCGCGCTCACAATCGACGGCCGGCAGGTCACCACCGCTGCCGGTACGTTGGTAATTGAAGCCGCCAAGACTCAGGGCATCGAAGTCCCCTCGTTCTGCTATTACCCGGGCTATTCACTCCAGGCGGCCTGCCGTATGTGTTTGGTCGAAGTCGAAAAAATGCCCAAACTGCAAACTGCCTGCACACTTGTCGCCACTGACGGCATGGTCGTAAAAACCTCCTCGGATCAAGTGCACAAAGCGCGCAAGGACATGATCGAATTCCTTCTCTCGAATCACCCGCTAGATTGCCCCGTGTGCGATAAAGGCGGCGAGTGCGAGTTGCAGGACATGACCTTCCGCTACGGCCTCGATAAAACTCGCTTCGTTGAGGAGAAGTTGCACTACCCCGAGGAAAAATGGTCGCCTCTCGTCTATTACGACGCCCCGCGCTGTATTCTCTGCTTTCGCTGCGTGCGCGCGTGTGACGAAGGTATGGACGTGAAAGCCCTCGGCGTAGGATCGCGCGGCGTGCAGTCCGTGATCCTCCCCAACAAGCCCGGCGAATTGGCTTGCGAAGAGTGCGGCATGTGCATCGATATCTGCCCCGTCGGCGCGCTCACCAGCGGCACCTATCGCTATCAAACCCGCCCGTGGGAGATGACCTATTTCCCCACGCCGTGCACGCATTGCTCGAACGGCTGCAAGACCACTCTCAGTGTCCGCAACAATGAAATCTTGCGCGCCAATAATCGCGATCATTCCGGCTTCAACGGCGAATTTCTCTGCGCCAAGGGCCGCTTCGGATTCGATTTCACCAATCATCCCGAGCGAATCCGCCAGCCGCTGATTCGGCGAAATGGCAAATTGGAATCCGCCAGTTGGGAAGATGCCCTCGAGGAAGTCGCGCGCAGGTTGAAGCAAGTCCACAAGAATCACGGGCCGTCCGCCATCGGAGTGATCGGCTCGAACCACACCACCAACGAAGAAAATTACCTCCTCAATCGTTTCGCGCGTGTCACCCTCGGCACCAATAATCTCGACCACCATCGCACCGCGGACTATGCTGGACTCGCCGCCGCGTTGGGCCCGCGAGCAAAAGATTCGCTCGCCACGATGGTGGATGTTTACAATGCCCCTGCCGTTCTGTTGATTGGAAACGACGTCACCCAGCAGAATCCGCTTGTCGCTTGGCAGATTCGCGCCGGCGTCCGTCATCACGGTTTGCGTCTTTACGTACTTAACGGCGGCCCCAGCAAGATTCATCGCCAGGCGAAAATCGCCATCGAGCTGCCTGCTGGAACAGAGCGTCAGGCTCTTCAGTGGCTTGCGACCGAAAAGGGCCAATTCGATCCGCAAGTCACGGAATCGCTGGTCCAACTCAAGGCCGCTCTCGAAGCCGAAAGCGACGTAGTCGTCCTCTTCGGCGCGGATATTCAAGGCTCCGCTATTCGTGATCTCATTTCTCTCGCCGCATGTTTCGGCGGCACAACGAAATTCATGGCCCTCGGCGATTATTCCAATTCTCGCGGCGCCGCGGACATGGGCGTTCTTCCTGACCGTTTGCCCGGCTATGCGCCCCTTTCCGATTCCGCCGAGCGCGCCCGATTCTCCAAAATCTGGGAAGGCGAAATTTCCGATGCACCCGGTCTCACCGCCCCCGCAATGATCGAGGTGGCGTCGGCCGGAAACTTGAAGGCCCTTTACGTGGTCGGCGCGAATCCGCTGAAGACTTTTGCCGCTGCACAGCCCGACAAAATCTCTGGCCTCGACCTGC
>DASYZC010000212.1:0-1876 GCA_035949735.1 Candidatus Acidiferrales bacterium
CCCTGCTGAGGAATCCACACGGGACCGTAATCGGGGACTTCGGACCAGACACCGTAGGGATCCAGATCTTGCGAGCCAGTGTAGTAACGATCCGTATGGCGCCAGCTCTTGGCGGACTCGATCGTGCGGTCTCGATCGTCGTTCCAGGAGTCCCAATCATCTCGCCCCGGCGCCGCAGCAGTTTTGTATTCAGGATTATCGGTACCCGCAACGGTGATCATCTGCCCTTCATTGACATGTGTGCTTCCCTGCGGGGTAGAAACGTCCGCCGAACCCCTGCGCACGATCACGTCCGTCTGGGCGTCGGAATTCACCAGGATGCGATATTCACCGGGTCCATTTGGATGAACCGCGGAGTTCGGCGTATCAATCTCGGAATTCGCTCCGCTGCCTTTCAACACGGAGTAAGTGACCAGCCCCTGTCCGATCTGGACCGTGATCCCGTTGCGAGTGAGATCCGCAATTTTCGCGGTGGCGCTGCCGGACATACGCAAGACGTCGGCATAATCGAGCTGGATTTCGGCGCGAGCGTTGTTGCCCGTTGCGACGCGATCGTTTACAGCGATCGGCGTGTTCACAGTTGCCGCGACCCAGTCCCCGTTGTCGCCGCGTTGGGATGAAACGTCGCCCTGAAGATAGCTGAGCCGCGCCATTCCAGGCTGTGCCTCGTTCGACTGGTTCTGGTCAGGCTGGCTTTGGTAAGGATCACCCTGCTGCTGAGCATTTTGCTGGTCGTCAGGCGGAGGTGGCGCACCATCCTGCGCGAATACAGGGATCGCCGCCAGCAACATCAGAAACGCTGCCAAGCTCGCGAGATATTTTCTCATCTGCGCTCCTGCCGGTGGGCTCGCCGCCGGGTATAATTCCGAGGTTGAATATGCAGGCCGCGTTCCAAAGGCGCGTCAAGGAGGGGCAGTATAAGCCTTTGGAGATCAGCGTGTTACGGGAGGGACGAATGACCGATAGTTGGGCCAGCGGGCCAGCACCGGTGCTTCTCGCGCAAGGTGGTGGTTTTCAGCCAATGAGGGGCGATTTCTACCTGTGCGAGCGCAACATCGCATCTGTATCGTGGATCGCATAATCCACTTTCGCCGCTCACCGGAAGTGCGATATAAGGCGGCAGCCACTCCTGGAGGAGCCCCGCTAAATGAAGCAAAGCACGAATCGCATACTGACGACTCATGTAGGCAGCCTGCCACGGCCCGCGAATCTCATGGAGATGTATCGCGACGGAGCGCCCGCCGAGCAGCTCGAATCGAATTTGAAGAGTGCCGTTGCCGGCGTAGTCCAGCAGCAGATCGAGGCCGGCATCGATGTGGTCAACGACGGCGAATTTGGCAAGCCGATGTCGAATGAAGTCGATTACGGCGCGTGGGCCACCTACGTTTATGGACGCCTGAGCGGCTTTGAATGGCGCGATCTCTCAAAGGATTTCAACTTTCTCAAGAGGGTTATGGGCGGCAGCAAGGACCGGGTGGATTTTGCGGACTACTACAGCACACCGGAAGCCGATGCCGGTCCCTCATCGCGTCTCCTTCGCATTCCGGTCAATGTTGGACCCATCCGCTACACCGGACACGAACTCATCCACCGCGACATCAGAAATTTCAAAGACGCCCTCACTGCTAAGAATGTGGAAGATGCATTCATGACGGCAGTCGTGACTGGCGTAACATTGATTCCGGGCGAGCACTACAAAACGAGCGACGAACAAGCCGCCGCCATCGCCGAGGCCATGCGCGAGGAGTACAAAGCCATCACCGACGCCGGAATCAACCTGCAACTCGACGATCCCATCATCGTCAACGTATACGAGTGGCAATATTCGATGAATGGGGACATGGCCGCTTTCCGAAAGTGGGCCGAGTCGCATGTG
>DASYZC010000213.1:0-12831 GCA_035949735.1 Candidatus Acidiferrales bacterium
AAGAAGCGGTTCAGCGACCATTTCACGCTGTTCGGTAACTACACCTACAGCAAGGCATTCAATACCACCACGGACTTCAACAGCGACTTCGGGCCGGAGGACAATACCAACCTGGCGGCCGAGCGCGCCCTCTCCGACTTCGATGAACGCCACAAGATCGTGGTGGCGGGCGTGTTCGAGAGCCCGTGGAGGCAGCGGTTCCTTTCCGGGTTCCAGTTGTCGCCCATCGTGTCGTATCACAGTGGGCTGCCATTCAATCTTCTCACCGGTTCGGACGTGAACGGCGACCGGCACTACACCAATGACCGGCCCATCGGAGCGCCACGGAATACCGGGCTGGGCCCGAATTTCGTCCAGTTCGATTCACGGTTGGGCTGGCGATGGAAATTCACCGAGCGGTATTCGGTGATGCTGACTGCCGAGGCCTTCAACCTTTTCAACCGGACGAACTATGCAAGCGTGAACAATATTGTGGATCCGAATTTCGCGTTGCCAGCACCCCAAGGGCTGGGACAGACCACGTTCAACGTTCACGGATTCACCGGTAACCCTTCTTCGCCCTTGGCGTTCACGTCCGATTTCCCGAAGCGAGAGTTCCAATTGGGCGCGCGGTTCGATTTCTAGACGCTGGTGGCGCTCCGATTTGGACGCCACCACGTCCGTCCGTGCGGTTCCGGTTCCGCCGGCGACTCTGTTATCCTTACGTTCCGCAACCAATGGACAACATCACCTCACTGCAAGGTCCGGTTGAGACCGTTGACGGGAAGCTGGTACTGCGCATCCCGCTGGCTGCCGGCGGCAATCAACTAATAGAATCTTCGCGGGGGATTGGCGAAGTGGAAGGCGAATGTTTGAAAGTAACCATCCCCGACTGGTTGGCTGAGAAGATCGGAATTCGCGCTGGCAGCCAAGTCCGCGTTAACAACCGTGACGGAAAATTTAACATGCAGGCGGTGAATTATCGTGCCGAGCTAGCTGACTTGCTCCGAGCAAAATCTCTGGTTCGTGGTGAATTTACGCTTTCTTCAGGCAAGAAGAGCGACTATTACCTCGATTGCCGCTTGACCACGCTTGATCCGGAAGGCGCGCGGCTCACCGGCTACTGCGTTCTTGAGCTACTTGATGAAATGGGGATCAAGCCAGACGCGATTGGGGGCTTGAGCATGGGCGCGGATCCGCTGGTCACCGCCACGGGAGTGGTCAGCGCGATCGAAAAGCGGCCGTTGCCCGGATTTCTGGTCCGCAAGAAAGCGAAAGAGCACGGGCGGCAGAAACAGATTGAGGGCATGGAGAATCTGCGCGGCAAGAAAGTGGTGATCGTCGACGACGTCTGCACCACGGGAGGCTCGACGCAGGAAGCCATCGACGCGGCCGAACGCGAAGGCTGCGAGGTGATCGGTGTGATTAGCCTCGTGGACCGCGAAGAGGGCGGCTCTGAAATGCTGCGTGCGAAATACAACTACCGCTCAATTTTCACCGCCCGCGAACTCCTCGCCGAAAAGCCGAAATCCGCAGGAGCGTTGTGAACCGTTCCTGCACCTTCCCTGACTGACGTTATAACCTCGCACGACTATGTCCCTTCTCTCCTCGCGATTGCCAGAACGCACGCTAGAATGTTCGCTACGAAATTTGCGAGGGAGGAACGATGAAGCGTTTCGGCCATCTGCCCATGCCCAATCTGGCCTACCAAGATCAAGTTTTTATGGAGAGCACCGCCGCCAGGCCGTTGCGCATTCTGGCCGAGTATATCGACCCGATCAACCGGCTACGCCGCGCGGGAGTGGGAGACACCATCGTGATGTTCGGTTCGGCGCGCATTCGGCCGCGCGACCGCGCACTGACCGATCTTAAAAAAGTGCAGGCCGCCGCTCGTGGCCGCCGCACGCCGGAATGGAGCACCAAAATCGGCGCGGCGAAATCCATCGTGGGAATGTCGCGCTACTACGAAGAGGCGCGCGAGCTTTCACGCCGAATCACTGAGTGGGCGATGACGCTCGGAGCGCAGCCGCGGCGTTTCGTGATCTGCTCGGGGGGCGGACCGGGAATTATGGAGGCGGCCAATCGCGGCGCAGCCGAAGCGGGCGGATCGTCCATCGGGCTAAGTATCCAACTTCCGCACGAGCAGCGGCCGAATCCCTACATCAGCGCGGATCTGAATTTCTGCTTTCACTACTTTTTCATGCGTAAATTGTGGTTCGCGCAAATGGCCAAGGCGCTGATCGTTTTTCCGGGCGGTTTTGGCACCATGGACGAACTCTGGGAAATGCTTACGCTGATGCAGACGGGAAAACTTTCCTCGCGGCACCTGATCCTAATTTACGGAAGAAAATATTGGAACCGAGTGGTGAACTGGCGCCACATGGTCCGCACCGGCACCGTAAGCGAGAAGGAATTCAAGATGCTGCAATTCACCGACACAGTAGATGATGCGTTTGACCACGTGCGTGGAGAGATGGAGAAATACCATCTGGCGCTCGATGTGGAGTGATCTGGTCGGTGTGACGCTTGTTCGGACGCGGGTCTAACTCTTTGCTGGCGAAGCTAGGCACCGGCTCGAGTGTGGCTGGCAAATCCCGGCGCCCGTCAGTTCTTTGAAACTTCCCGGTCGGCCAGGAAGACGGCGTCGAAGCGGCGCTGCTCGTCCCGGTCATGTACCAGAACAACCGGAGAAAGCCGCAGCGACTGCTTGCACGTCCTGCACGTGCTCATCTCGCCTTGAAGGTCTTGCACGAACCCATCTGTAAAATGATATGCGGAGCGCGGGCGGCGCGCGGCCTTGGCCCCGCGGGTTCCGCAATGAGGGCATGTGTACTCAACGCGGTCTTCCAGGGGATCGCGATTCAACGCGGCCCAGCCTGTCAACCGAACGCCAACTGTCTCTACGGAAGGACGGCTCATGATAGCTACCTCGACCCCACTTCGAGTTCGTACGGTTTCTTAGACGCGCGAAACGGCGGACGCGATGCACTTGTTATCCAAAATAGTCCATCCTTCGTAAAGACAATAACTTACGGAGATAGCCAGATAGGGCCAGTGGGCGGCTGGCCTGACGAACCGCCGTCCGCCTCCATTGCAAGAAATTGGAGGCTAGAAATGGATGACTATGCCGGTGGAGATGCGGGCGTTGTTCCGAGTACTACCGAAGAAATGAGCTGGCAGGTAGTCGCCCTGAATGATTCGCCAGGAGATTGAGGGGGCGATTTCGGTATCAATGCCCCCTCCTACGGCTACGGCAAAGCCGGTGGAGCCGAAACCGAAAGAGCTGGCGTGGACGCCTCCGACTAGGACATGTGCGAATGGGGAGACGCGCGTGGGCCAGTGCACCTGCGGCCCAAAGAGAAACGAGGTGATCGAGGTGTGCGAGCCATAGTCGCCGCTAAAGTCGGCGACGCCACCGATCCAGCTAGCCGCTTTGTACTCACCCGCGAATTCCCATCCCGCTGCGTTGAATGATGGCGAGTTGTGCACGCGCATGTAGGAAAATCCACCGAAGACCTCAACCTTGTCATTCAAGCCTAAACCTTGCGCCTTCGCGGGAATCGACGCCAGCAAAACCAATCCAAGCAACAGAGAGAATCTACGCAGCATTAAAAAACCTCCTCACGACAATTGGATTTTTGGAGCTCGCCCTTGCGGGCTTTTGTAATTGCGTCGGTGACGCTTTGGACCAAGGCTCAGACATCGAGAAGCCAAGGCTGGCCGTCCGTCGTTTGGATGTAGAAGTCCCCGCGGACGGTTGTGCGCCAATGACTTATTGTCTCGCGTCGGGGCCGAGTTTGGCGAGCGACCGGCGAACGTCGGTGAGCTCGGGCAAATCGGAATCCGCCTCGTTCCACAAGGTGCTCGCGGTTGAAAATTCCTGCGCGGCCGTTTGAGAATCTCCATTGTGCTGCGCCACAAGCGCCAGGGCGTAATGCGAGCCGGCGTAGTCGGGCCCACGCTGATACATGGCGCTGGCAAGTTGGCTGGCTAATGCCCAGTCACCCGCCCGCCGGGCCACACCAGCCAAGAACTCAAGGTGAAACAGGCCCTGTGTCCAACTGTCGGGACCGTTGGCGGCGCGAATCCGGCGAGCAACGTTGTCAAAGAGAGCTCCCGCTTCGGCGGCTCGCCCAGCCCGTAAAAGCAGCGCGGCACGTAAACCATCCGTATAGGGACGCACCGTGGCCTGATCGGAAAGAGAAATGGTTTGGGCGACGTGGTCGGCCTGAGCCAACTCCGTGGCCGCTTCTTTAGGGTGGCCGGTGGCAAGCAAGGCATCACCAGCCAACGTGTGTCCGATGATGCGGGCAAGGGGCGCCGGCTTGTCCGCCAGCGCGCGGGCCGCCGCAAGCGCCTCGGCGTAACGGCCGCGGTCCAGCAGGAATTCAGGCCAATCTTCGCGATTGAAAGACTCGTAATCCGTGAACGCTGGAAGCGTGGATACGATGCGGAAGTATTTCTCGGCGTTTTTCATCTGGCCGAGATATTGATAGGAAGACGCCAACAGATCAAGATTATGGGCGTAGTGCCAGTCATACCAGGGAGGGATGTTCTCCTTTTGAAAATAGGATCGCTCGATGTCGTCAGTCTTTAGGAACTGCGTGATGGCCTGGTCCATGCGGCCGATGTGGCGAAGCACGTGGCCGTACATGTGTTGGGCGTGCGGAACATCGGGAGCGAGTTCGGCGTAGGCCTTGGCGTGAGGCAGAGCATCCTGGAGGAGGCCGTTGTTTTCGTAGCAGTGAATCAAAAAGTGATGGGCGGCAAAGTTGTTGGGATCAAGGGCCAGCACCCGATTGAAAAAGGTGGCTGCTTGCATATCGATGCAGCCCTGTCCGTCCGCGAAAGGCGAAGGCTCCTGCGCCACGCCGCGAAGGAGAAGAAACACAGCGTCATCGGGATAGGCGGAGAGTGCGTCGTCCAACGCATCGCGGAGAGCCAATTCGCGTTCGATTTTACTGGGATCGAGCATCGCGTTCAGTTGTAGTGCGCGAATTTGGATTCGCCGGCGTTCCCGGTCGGTGATTCCAGAGGAGAGCGATTTTGCGCGGGTCAGCGCGGTTTCGGCTGCGGGGAAATCCATGGGTGAATAGGCATAGCTCAAGCCCACATACGCCATGGCCAGCTTGGGGTCGTAATGCAGCGCTTCGTAAAAGGAGCGAGCTGCCTGGGCCCAAAAGTAAGACTCAAGATACGCCAGGCCCTGGTCGTAAAACTCTTGTGCTTCTTTCGAAGATGTCGAGACTTGCTCGTGAATCGATCCAATGCCGGTTTGTAAGGCAATGGGCCGCTCGAGAAACGCCAGCGGGATCCAGCCCACGTGCTGGTGAGACTCAGAGTGACCGGTTTGGGGGCGCGAGACTGGGCAGAAAACAAATCCTGCTACAACGCAGCAAGCTGCCATGGCCAGGAGCTTCTTCGCCAGCGCTCGTTGAAAAGACATTCAGGTCATTCTCGTATCTGAACGTGAATCTTGTCCACACCGTTCCAGAGGTAACCGCCCGGATTCCAGCGAGGCTCCATTGGCTGAACGCGCCCGGCGCTATCGGTTGCGCGAGAGAGAATTAGGTAGGATCCCGGCTCGACTGGATGCCAGTCGTAATGCCACAGACGCCAGGCGTACTTAGAGTGATTCGGTCCTAAAACGGCTGGGTGCCACGTGCGGCCACCGTCGGTTGAAACTTCCATCCGAGCAATCGCCGATTCGCCCGCCCAACTCGCTCCGCGAATCGTCAGCGGTCGGCGCGGTGGCAGTTCGAGGACGGCGCCATCCACGGGCTGAGCGATTATGGATTTCACGCGCAGCGAGGTGAGCGAAATCGTTTTCACGGGTCCGGATTCTGCTCCGGATCCAGATGCGACCGGTATGCGGTATCCGGGGTCCATGTAGAATCCGTGGAACTCGTGCGAAAGAACGCGAATTTCCTGCAGCCACTTAATGGACGCCGAGCCAATCCAGCCGGGAACGAGAGCGCGGGCCGGAAATCCGTGCGAGGGCGTGAGCGGCGAGTCATTCATTTTCGTTGCGAGCAGTGTGCTGCGCTCCGTTGCTTTTTCGATGGGAATGCTGCGGATGAATTCCGACGCGCCCGGGGGAATGATGTCGAGGCCGCGAAAGGCCACATGCTTGGCAGTTGGTTTCAGGCCAGCGAGACGCAGTACGGCGGCGAGGGAAGGCCCCTCGAAGGCCGCATTCCCCACAGCGCCGCGACCCCAGCGCACGCCGCCGATCGCTGGCTGGAAGTTGACACGGCTGTTTCCCGCGCACTCGATCGTATTGATCACCTTGGAAGTGGCGAGTTGCGTGAAGTCGTGAAAGTTGATGGTGAGGGACCGTTCCACCTCGCCTGTAATGGAAAGCGTCCAAACAGATGGATCAACGGCCGCCGGCATTAGAAGATTGTTTCGGACGAAGAAGCTCTCAACGGGAGTGATCCACGAATTCAGCAGGGACATGGGCATTTCGAGCGTGAGATATTGCTGTGAATAGACGATCATGCCGTCGTCACCAGCTTGGGGTTTCGCGGATCGGCCAGAGATCGCCAGGTAGCGCAAAAGCCGTGCCGGCAAGGCGGGGCCCGCTAGTGCAGCGTAGCCGAGCACACCAAGGGAACTCCGCAGAATTTCTCGCCTGTTCAACAGTCCATCCAAGAGCGGAAAGGTGCTCCAACCACGGGTTATGGTACCACGCGGAAACTAGTCGGTCGCTGTGCTATCAGCCGCAATTCTATCCGGGAATCCATAGTACGAGTTCAACTCTATATGAATATTGGGAGCGTAAATCCAATTTGGAGCACGAAGCGGGCCACTGTTTCGGTAACGTACTTATTTTCAAGTGATTAGTTCCAATAGTTTTCGGCGGACCAGTGGTATCGAGATTGCGTTCTGTAATTCCGCATTTTCCAGACGGTCGAGTTTCTGAAACCCACAGGGGTGAGGCTTCGTGTCTGGTAATGGATTAGTGGGGTGAGGCAACTCTCAGGCGCGGGCGTGGACTCTAGGAGGCGACCATGAGAAACAAATTCTTTGGGGTAATGGTGTTGTTGGTGGCGATCTTGGTGGGCTACCAGTACGCGTGGTCGCAGGCGGAGACAGGATCAGTCACCGGCACGGTGACCGACCAGACTGGTGCCGTAGTTCCGGGGGCCAGTGTAACAGCAAAGAGCGTCGCGACGAGCGCCGAGCGGACCATCCAAACGACCAGTGACGGCACTTACGTGATGCCAGGACTAGCCCCGGGGCTTTATGACGTCACTGTAACGAGTCAGAGTTTCGCGCCGTTCACATCGCGGGTCGAGGTGACCGTTGGTGGCAAAGTGACACTGGATGCCCAACTGGAGGTGGGAAAAACGACGACGGTGGTGGAAGTCGTGGGTCAAGGTGGAGCGGTGGTTAATACGCAGTCACAGGAACTCTCGCAGATTGTCAATACAGAGCAAATTGGCAACCTCCCGAGTCTCACGCGGAACCCCTACGATTTTGTGGCGCTATCAGGGGATATTAGCAGCGGCGACCAGACGAGCAACGGGGGCAGCCCCAATAACACTGGAAGCAGCTCGGGCCAGAGTGTAAACGGGCGGGGAGTGGGCTTCTCGATCAACGGGCAGCGAGAAAGTGGCACAGAGATTCTGCTAGACGGCGTGGAAAACGAAACTATTTTCACCGTCGCGGTTGGGACCAACATTCCGGTGGATTCGATTCAAGAATTCAGCGTCTTGACAAACAATTTCAGCGCCGAGTATGGGCGAGCGTCTGGCGGCGTAGTCAACGTAGCGTCGAAATCAGGAACGAATCAGATTCACGGATCCGCTTGGGAATACAACCGCCTTTCGGCTTACACCGCGAACACATTCGAAAACAATGCGAACGATATTCCGAAGGGGAAGTACACGCGAAATCAATTTGGTTATGCCGCGGGTGGTCCGATCGTCAAAAATAAGCTATTCGTCTTCGAGAGCACCGAATGGACTCGAGTCCGCAGCGCGGCTCCTCAGACTGAGGAAGTCTTTGATCCAAGCTTCACTGCACTTCTGCCTGCAGGCACGGCGTCCTACTTTTCAAAGTTCGCGACGGGAGCGCTGCCTTCTTCCGGCACCGTTACGTACGGTCAATTGGCCGCGGCGGGAACGACGTTTGGCCCCATCAATGGCACGACACCGATCTCTCCTTCGCAGCCAGTCTTTGATATCGTCAATTTCAGGGCACCCTTCGACGCTGGCGGAGACGTTCCCCAAAACACGTACAGATTGCTGGGACGCATGGATTACAACTTGAACGACAGCACTCAAATGTTTTTCCGATATGCCCGCGAGAACCAGGCCAACGCTAATGGGTCGGTTGCTTACAGCCCATACCCGCAGTACGACGTCGGTTATGCTGGGCTGCACCAAGGATTTCTGTACTCCCTGAACCATGTTTTTACCCCTAACGTGCTGAACAGCGCGAAGGTAAGCTTTGACAGATTCTACGACGTGAATTCGTTCGACACCGCACTGACGTTTACCCCGAACCTCTATATCAATTCGGGCTCTCCCGCAGACCCCGTCACTGGGAATTTGATTCAAATGCCGGGATTGGAGAACACAGGCCCCGGCTCGGGCGGACTCCCCTTCGGCGGCTGGCAGAACACGCTGCAATTCGTGGACGACGTGAGCTGGACCAAGGGCAAACACACTATGAAGTTCGGGGGTCAACTTACATACATCCAGTTGAACTATGCCTACGGCGCCTATCAGCAAGCGGTGGAGCAACTCGCTACAGGCTTGGACGATGGCCTGAACGCACTTGTAAATGCACCGGGCAATCCCAACGGCAGTCCACTCATAGGCTTCACCGGTCGCGTGGCCCCCAATGCTTTGCCTTGCACAGCCCAGCCGCAGTATTGGAACACCGGCAGTCGGGCCGACCTAAACGTTACCCCCGCGTGCACCGTCACGCCGCCATTGGCCGCAGCAGATCCGGCACGGAGCTACCGCTACCATGATTGGGCGTTGTATGGTCAGGATAGCTTCAGAATTACACCCAGACTTACATTAAACTACGGCTTGCGATGGGAACACTATGGCGTGCAGCATAACAATCACCAAAATCTCGATTCTAACTTCTACTTTGGTTCGGGCGCGACTCTGTACGACCGCGTTGCAAGCGGGGGAGTGGACATTACAACCAAGAGCCCAACTGGTCAGTTTTGGGCGCCAAACTGGGGTACGTTCGGCCCGCGGGTTGGCTTCGCCTATGATCTGACAGGAGACGGCAAGACGAGCCTAAGGGGCGGATTCGGAATCAGTTACGAGCGCAACTTTGGCAACGTGACATTCAACGCGAGCTTCAACCCTCCGGCGAGCGCCGCGGTGGAGGTTAAGTCTCCAAAGTTGTCGAGTACCACGACGAACGTAATCACCGTTAACGATTCGGGGCCTCTAGGTTTGCCGGGGCCTTCCCAGCCGCTTCCACCTTCTTCACTGCGCATGCCCGACCCGAATATCAATACCGCGCAGGTCCAGTTCTGGAGCCTCTCCTTAGAGCGGGAAATCGCGCCCAACACGCTCGTTGAACTCGATTACAGCGGAGCTCACGGCGTGCACTTGTACGACTTGGAAAACGTCAACCTCATAGGCGCAGCCAATTTCTACCAGGGCATCAATCCCGAGAGTCCTGCCTGCGCGGGGGAAGGAACTCCGAACGGTCCCGGAGGTAATCCCATCTGCCTTGTGCCGCCAAACGAGCAGTACTCGGCCATCAACATGCGCGGCACCCTGGGTTCCAGTGCATATGACGCTCTGAATGTAAAGTTCCAGACACAGGACATCCACCACACCGGCCTTTCGTTGGTGGCCAATTACACCTGGGCACATTCGCTAGATGACTTGAGTTCGACATTCGGCGATGACGCCCAAGGGGGATCCGGCTACATCGGGAGCCTCGGATACACGAATGCCTTGACCCCACTTCTGGATTGGGGAAATTCGAACTATGACGTTCGCCACCGAATCGTTATTTCGCCGATCTGGGCCACCCCGTGGTTCAGGAACAGCGGGGGCTGGGAGGGCCAAGCGCTCGGAGGTTGGACGATTTCCAGCATCTTCACTGCGCACACGGGAATTCCGTTTAGCGTCTTCGACTATTCCAATTCTTTCAACTTCTACACAGCGGCTCGGCTGACGCCAGCGACTCCGATCACGGATTATCACACCGGAGCGCTAGTGCCTACTGGCGCACCCGGAGTATTCACCGCAATGACGTTGCCGGTTCCGGCCAGTTCTGCGCCGCTCGATCCGGCCCTTGGGATTTCCGATTTTGGGCCGTATCCGAAGAACATGACCCGCCGAAATGCGTTCCGCGGTCCGGGGGCGTGGAACGACGACCTTAGGATCAGCAAGACCTTTAAGCTGACGGAGAGGTTCGGGCTGCAGTTCAACGCCGAAGGGTTCAACGTCTTCAACCACGCCAACACGTATATATTCCTGGGCAATCTGGGTTATTTTGGGGCTCCGTATGCGCCGCTAACGGTTAGTGCGTACAAGGGTGGCCTTGGTAGTCTTGCGCTCGGCGGCAACCACGACGAGCGGCGATTTGGACAGTTCTCGCTCCAGTTGAACTTCTAGCCGCTTCTTTAGAATCTGCAGGGAACTCACAAAATGGGGAGCCGGCAAGGCTCCCCTTTTGTTGTGGCGCACCTTCTGATCACCTCTTCACGTTGTGACCCCGCCTCAAACCGTGTTGGCATCCGGGTGCTTGCGGAGTGCAATTTCGGAACTCCTTCGCGCGTATGAGTATAATAGGACCCACGAGACAATAGACGGGCATGACTGGCAAGACTTCCATGACGTTTGGGGAAGCTGTGCGGATTGCGACAGCCAGTCTCTGGTCGCATAAGTTGCGCAGTATGTTGACTTTACTGGGCGTTGTGATCGGCGTGATGTCGGTGATCGCGGTCGTAAGCCTTATCAACGGCCTCAACGACTACGTGGCTGGCGCAATATCTTCCAACCTTAGCGCAGACGTCTTCATGATCAGCCGAGCGCCCTCCACCATTACCAACGTTGACCAATGGGAGGCCGCCCAGAAGCGCAGAAAATTTCACTTCGATGATTACGAGTATCTCCGCGACAATTGCCAAAGCTGCGTAGCCGTCGCCGCGAACCTCAACAAGATTGGCCAGGTAAAATACGGTACTGACTATCTCGACGACAGCGCGATCGTCGGATTCACCCACGAGATGCCACAGGTCTATAGCCGCGAGCTCGCGGAAGGGCGCGACTTCACCCGGCTGGACGTTGCGCGCAGCGCTCCCGTCTGCGACGTGGGGTACGACATCGTGGATAAGCTACTGCCCGGTGTAGACCCGATCGGCAAAGTAATCCATGTGGATACCGGCGAGTGCGAAATCATCGGCGTGGCGAAGAAGCGCGGCTCCACGATGGGGCAGTCGCAGGATAACTGGGTGATCATGCCGCTTACCACCTACGAGGCTATGTACGGAAGTGATGACTCTGTCCGCCTGTGGGTGAAAGCCGCAGGTAAGAACGCGATAGATCCTACGATGGACGAGGTGAAGTTGCTCCTGCGGGCGCGCCGGCATGTGGCCTATCGCGACCCCGATGATTTCGCGATGGAAACAAATGCATCGTTTCTTTCGTTATGGAGCAGCATCAGCAGCACTTTTTTTGGTGTGACCATCGGGATAGCTTCGATTTCCCTGATCGTCGGCGGCATCGTGATTATGAATATCATGCTCGTATCGGTGACGGAGCGGACGCGCGAAATCGGCTTGCGAAAGTCCCTTGGAGCGCGGCAGAGCGATATTCGCATGCAGTTCCTGATCGAATCGGCGGCGCTGGCGGCGATTGGCGGAGCCGTCGGCGTGATTCTGGGAATCATGGCCGCGAAAATTGTGAGCATGACGACCTCGCTTCCGAGCTCGGTGCAGATTTGGTCCGTGCTGATGGGCTTGGTTGTGGCCACCAGCGTGGGATTGTTCTTCGGTGTGTATCCGGCGGCGAAGGCGGCGCGGCTTGATCCGGTTGTGGCATTGCGCTCGGAATAGTTGTTGAAAGGTGCCATGGCAAACAGAGGCGGGTTCGGCGAATTCAAGGAAGCGATCGGGCTCGCGCTCGATGTGTTGCGGCGCAACGTTCTGCGCTCCTTTCTGACCATTCTCGGCATCATGATCGGCGTGACGACCATTATTGTGATCGGAGCCGTGATTAATGGGCTGAACTCAAACGTGATGGGCAATATCCAGTCGCTTGGTTCGAGCACCATCATCGTTTCCAAATTTTCCTGGGCCACGCTCGGCCGCCTTTCGCCAAAAGTGCTTCAGCGGAAGGATTTGGACCCGGACTGGGTGGAAGGCTTGGAGCAATTGCCACACGTGGTGGCTGCCGCACCCGTTTCACAGATCGAGAACTATGCAGTCGGCGCCGGCTCGAGCGAAGTGCGGCGAGGCAATCTCCGTGCGAAGAATGTCATCCTGCAAGGAAACACACCGGCCGTCGCGCAGATCAGCGATTTCAATTTGGTCGCGGGCAGGTTCTTTAACAATACAGATGAGCAGCACCACTCCCCAGTTACGGTGTTGGGGCACATCACGGCCGACACTCTTTTCCCGAACGGACAAAGTCCCATCGGGCAGGAAGTCTTGCTCGAAGGGCACGATTTCACTGTCATTGGCGTCTTGGAGGAGCGGAAGCAGGCCTTGGGAACTGGCGAAAATCCGGAAGACAATATCGCGCTGGTGCCGTTTTCGATGATACGCAAGCTGCATCCCGAGTTCAAAAACGTGGTCTTCATGGCCAAGGCGGATACCACGGAAAATCTGCCGCTGGTGGTGGACGAAACGCGCGAATA
>DASYZC010000214.1:0-15919 GCA_035949735.1 Candidatus Acidiferrales bacterium
GTGGAATTCGTGCCCGTCAACATCCTGGAGTTGGTCGAACAGTGCGCCGAAACCGCGCTGCTGAAGGCGAGCCGGAAACAGATTGCATTTGAGACCGATGTTCCATCCGGCCTGCCCGCAATCCGAGGCGACGCCAGCCTGCTAAGGGAAGTGCTGCAAAACCTTCTCGACAATGCCATCCAGTACACGCCTGAGGCCGGCCGTATTCGCGTGAGTGTGACCGTCAACGGCAGGGAAGCCGTGATCGCAGTATCGGACACCGGCATCGGGATTCCTCTGACGGATCAGGAACGAATTTTTGAACGCTTCTACCGCGTGGACGCGGCACGCTCGCGAGAGGCGGGCGGCACTGGCCTTGGCTTATCCATTGCCAAGCATATCGTGGAAGCTCATGGCGGACGCCTGTGGGTGGAAAGCGAAGTCGGCCACGGATCGAAGTTTTCCTTCTCCATTTCTCTTGCGGATCAACCGCTCGCATCGTAGTGAAACATTCATTCCTGCTTCATCTCTGTGCAATGCCCGAAAACCATTCTGTAATGGGGTGATCCGCATGGAGCGGGTCACGGGGGAGAACATAACGATGACAATGGCAAAAACGAGCACCGAAGGAATTTTCCACACTGTCTTGATGAACTATTTGATTTCACAGGCGCGTACTGTGGAAGGTTCCATCAACCGGGCCCTGGAGGCTGTGCTGAGCAGGAATGATCGGCTGGCGAGCGAAGTTTTTCTCACCGAGCCGCGCATCAACGAAATGGAAATGGTCATCGATGAACACGCCATTCGCATGCTTCGCCAGCCGGACCTGCTCGAGGCGGATATTCGTTTGATCGTCGCCACGATCAAAATCAACAACGACCTGGAACGCATGGGCGATCTGGCCGTGAATCTGGCCGAGCGCGCGATCTCTCTTTCTACAATGGAGGAAGCGCAAGCGCCCGCCGAACTCGGGCCGATGGCCGCGGCGGTCCGCGCCATGGTTTCAAAATGTCTGGGGGCGCTGATTTACGAAAATGTTGAGCTGGCCACGCAAGTGCTTGAGAGCGACGATACTGTCGATCAATATCGCGACCGGCTTTTTGAAGCGCTCCTCTCAGGTATCTCCGAGGATTCAGTGCAGGCGGCTCCCAATCTTCAATTCGTCTTGGCCTCTCGCCATCTCGAGCGCATTGCCGACCATGCCACGAATATCGCGGAGGACATTCTCTTCTGGGTGCGAGGAATCGAAGTGCGGCATGGGCGGGCAAGAAAGATGGGCCTCGAAACTTCCGCGGTCATCGAGCGCGCCAGGCCTTAGTCATGAAGTTTTCATAGGCGGGTTATCGGCAATTCACTGGTCGCTCCGATACTCCGGCAGCAGTGTCGGACCGGCGGCCCGTCACTCGTCTGCTCGCGAAAAGCCTGCAAGTGGCACCGACAAGTTTGGCTGGGGCAATCTGAGAGGCGATCCCGCGTGCTCAGTGACCACAAGTTCTTGCGCACTCACCCAGCGCAAGAAGTAGTGCTCCACGTGTCGCCCCCTAGGGAGGCGCGGAAAGGTCCCCCCAATCCGCGCTTCCCAGTGCCTTTGGAGTCCGTAGCCGATTTCATCTCGTATTCTTGGCGATGTAACGCGTTTGTAACAAGTCAGAAAAGATAATGATGCGAGGAGAGCTCCCATCCATGAAAAAAACGGTACTTTCGATGTTGCTTCTGCTCGGCTTAGCGGTCGCGGCGAGCGCACAACCACCAGATAACACCGTGCTCCTCAATGCTGCGGGCGCAACCTTTCCGTATCCAATTTATTCCAAGTGGTTCAGCGACTACCACCAACAGAAACCCAACATCCAGATCAATTATCAGTCGATTGGTTCTGGCGGCGGAATCCAGCAGCTCAAGGCAGGCACCGTCGACTTTGGCGCCTCGGACATGCCCCTGAACGATCAACTCCTCGGCCAGTTCAATTTCAAGATTATCCAGTTCCCCACGGTCCTGGGCGCGGTCGTGCCCACCTACAATATCCCGGGCATCAGCGGCGAATTGAAGTTCACTGCCAAGGCGCTTTCGGATATTTATCTCGGCAAGGTCACGAAATGGAACGACAGCGAAATTGCCAGCAGCAACCCAGGTGTGAAACTCCCCGCCAATGACATCGTCGTGATTCATCGCTCCGATGGCAGCGGCACCACCTTCGTTTGGACCGACTACCTCTCAAAGGTCAGTCCAGACTGGAAGAGTAAGGTGGGAAGCAACACTTCGGTCAATTGGCCTGTTGGACTTGGCGGCAAGGGAAACGAAGGTGTCTCCGGCCTGGTGGAGCAAACGCCCAACTCGATTGGATACGTGGAACTGATTTATGCGATTCAGAACCATATGGGCTACGGACTGGTGCAAAACTCCGCTGGCAAATTCATCAAGGCGAGCCTCGCATCGGTTACTGAGGCGGCGGCCGGTGCTGCGGCAAAAATGCAGAAGGATATCCGCATCTCCATCACCGATGCTCCGGGGCCTGAGACCTACCCCATTTGCAGTTTCACGTATCTCTTGATTCCTGAGACCATCTCTGATGCCACCAAGCGAGACGCTATAAAGACGTTCCTCAATTGGATGTTGACATCCGGCCAGGGCTCGGTCGAATCTCTGAACTATGCCCGTCTTCCTAAAGCTGTTGTGGGCATCGAGATGAAACAGCTGGCTGATATAAAGTAGCCTGGATGAGTGTCGATGCGAGTGCGATGGAGCGCGCGCCGTCTCCCTGGACGGGGCGCGCTCTATTGCGCCGCCTCGCTTTAGGCGACGAGATCGCTCACCTCGTCACTCTCATTTTTGCCTTTTCCGTCATCCTCATCACCTCGCTTCTCGTATATCAGCTCTGGCTCAATTCCGCTGCCTCCCGCCACGAGTTCGGTTGGCACTTCTGGCTTTCGCGCACTTGGGACCCGGTGTTCGAGCACTTTGGAGCGTCCCCGTTCATTTACGGCACCTTGGTCACGTCGGCCGTTTCTCTCTCTATCGCCGTGCCTCTGGGCCTGGCGGCGGCGATTTTTCTTTCCGAACTTGCCCCGCGCAGCATCTCGGACACCATATCGTTCCTGATTGATCTGCTTGCAGCCATTCCGAGCGTAATCTTTGGGCTCCTGGGAATTTTCATTGTCGTGCCGATGATGCGGACGACGATCGGCCCGGCGCTGAGAGGCACGCTTGGATTCCTACCGTTGTTTCAGGGACCAAACTATGGAGTCGGATTTTTGACCGCTGGGATTGTCCTGGCCATCATGGTGGTGCCGTTTATCATTTCTGTGTCGCGGGAAGTCCTGCTCACCGTTCCGCGCGATCAGCGAGAAGCCGCCCTGGCGCTCGGCGCCACTCGTTGGGAATCGACCTGGAAAGTAGTAGTCCCTTGGGCTCGCACCGGCATCACCGGCTCGGTTTTTCTGGCGCTGGCTCGCGCCGTCGGCGAAACCATGGCGGTAACAATGGTGATCGGAAATGATCCCAAGATCGTTACATCGCTCTTTGCCCCTGGCTACACCATCGCCGCAGTGATTGCGAACGAATTCACAGAGGCTACGGGCAAGGTTTACTTGAGCGCGCTGATCGAACTTGGCCTCGTGCTCTTTATGATTACGCTGATATTAAACGGCTTGGCGCGCCTCCTCATCCTTGCCACCGAGCGCGGAGGGGGACACCTGTGAGTCGCGCCCGCCTGCTGTGGCGAAAATCGTTGAATGTCCTGATGCTCACCGTTACCGGGGTCGCAGCCCTCTCCGTTGTTTCGGTTCTGTTTCTCATTCTCGGCTACCTCGTCTATAACGGCGGGAAATCACTGAATTGGTCCTTCTTCACGCAACTTCCCAAGCCGGTAGGCGAGACGGGCGGCGGCATGGCCAACGCCATCGTGGGCAGCCTGAAGCTTCTACTTCTGGCTGCCGTGATGGGCTTGCCGGTGGGACTCATGGCTGGCGTGTATTTGGCGGAGTTCGGTGGCAGGACATTTTCGTTCCTCGTTCGCTACACCACCGACCTCCTCAACGGCGTGCCCTCGATCGTCATGGGCATCTTTGCTTATTCGCTAGTGGTGGTTCCGATGCGGCATTTTTCGACGCTTGCCGGCGGCGTCGCCCTCGGTATCATGGTAATTCCTATCACCTTGCGCAGCACAGAAGCGTTCTTGCGCTCGGTTCCGGGAAGTCTACGCGAGGGAGCGATGGCCCTTGGCGCCAGCAAGTGGAAGACAATTGCAACCGTCGTGCTTCCGGCAGCGCGCGCCGGTATCGTCACCGGGATGTTGCTGGCTCTCGCCCGCGTTGCCGGCGAAACGGCACCGCTCCTGTTCACAGCGTTCGGCAATCAATTCTGGAGTCCTGGCTGGAACCAGCCTATTGCCTCGCTGCCGGTAATGATCTATACCTACGCGATTGCGCCGTACGAGGATTGGCACCGCCAGGCATGGGCCGCCGGACTGGTGCTTTTGGGCATTGTGCTGATTGCAAACGTCGGTACTCGGCTGGCCGTGAGCCACGGGGGAGCTTCCAGGGGTGCATGACATGGCTTCCGCCGCACAGGGACATAACGCCGCACGCCTCACGCCTCAAGTGCGCGTGACTACGGATCACTCTTCCACGGCATCGTCTGAGGAGGAGCGGGTGCGTTTTCAAATCTCCAACCTCGATTTCTTCTACGGCCCGAAGCAGGCTCTTTTTGGCGTCAACCTGAAAATCCCAGCCAACAAAGTTACCGCGCTGATTGGTCCATCCGGCTGCGGCAAGTCCACCTTCCTGCGGACTCTGAATCGCATGAACGACACGATCCGCCACAGCCGCTACTCCGGCGAAATTCTCCTCGACGGCCAGGATATTCGCCAGATGGATGTTGTCGGGCTGCGCCGCCGCGTGGGAATGGTTTTCCAGCGGCCCAATCCCTTTCCGAAATCGATTTTTGACAATGTCGCCTATGGATTGCGAATTAACGGCTACAAAGGAAGCCTTCGCGACCTCGTTGAGCACAGTCTGCAGCGGGCAGCGTTGTGGGATGAGGTGAAAGACTACCTCCATAAATCGGCATTCGCTCTTTCAGGCGGCCAGCAGCAGCGGCTCTGCATCGCGCGAGCCTTGGCCGTCGACCCGGAAGTCCTGCTCCTCGACGAGCCTTGCTCGGCGCTCGATCCGGTAACCACCGCTAAGATCGAAGAGCTGATGTTTCAACTAAAAGATAGTTGCACGATGGCCATCGTCACCCACAACATGCAGCAAGCCGCCCGGGCCAGCGATTTCACTGCGTTCATGCTCGATGGAAAACTTATCGAGCATTCGGAAACACCGAAGCTGTTTACCACTCCCCGGGACCCACGCACGGAGGCGTACATCACGGGCCGCTTCGGGTAGCTTCCTGGAATGCTTCGGCAGAGCTGTATGAAAGGTGCTGAGTAGCTATGGAACGCCATTGGGAACACGATCTTGAAGAACTGAAGCAGCGGTTGCTGTGGATGGGCAGCCTTTCTGAACGCGCTGTCCATCAAGCTGTCCACGCCGTGTTGGACGCGGACGAGCAACTGGCCGAGGCGGTTCTTTCCGAGGAAGATGCGATCAATGAAATGCAGATCGAAATCGACGAGCGCGTCCAGCGCCTGCTCGCCTTGCAGGCGCCCATGGCGGCCGATTTGCGTTTTCTGCTCGCCGTTTCGCGCATCAATGGCGATCTGGAGCGCATCGGCGACCAGGCCGTGAACATCGCACAATCGGCCATGCGAGTGATGCGCCATCCGCAAGTGAAACCCTATGTCGATCTGCCGCGCATGAGCGAACTTGCCGAAGGGATGGTCCGCGACAGCCTCAACGCCGTCGTCCGCGGCGACCAGGATCTGGCCCGCAGCGTTCTGCAGCGCGACGATCAGGTCGATCGCTTGCGCGATCAGATCTTCCGCGAACTGCTCACCTACATGATGGAGGATTCCTCGGTGGTCTTCTCCGCGTTCGAGCTCATCCTCGTGGCGAAAAACCTGGAGCGCATCGGCGACCATGCCACCAATATCGCCGAGGACGTCATTTACTTCGTGGCAGGGCGGGATGTTCGCCACCCCGCCCTCGACCGTCGCTGATAGTCGAAGCACCTTTCCGGGTGCTATCTGGCGCTCGCTTTCTTTTCCGTTGGTGGAGCGATCGCACCCTCGTACAGGTAACCGCGTCTCCATTCCCGCACGGAAACACCACCGCTGATTCGGCTCTGCATGAAAGGCTCATAGAAGTTGTAAGGGTGAACCGGCTCGGGCGCGCCGACTTCATCGAGCCGCTTGCGCAATTCCGCAGGGATGCTGAAGTCGAGAGAACCGAGATTGTCCGCGAGTTGCGCCGTTTTCGTAGCGCCAAGAATGATCGAAGTGACTCCTGGCTGCGTGGCGAGCCAATTGAGCGCGACCTGCGCAGGGCTTCTGCCAACCTGTTTCGCTACTTCTAGCAGCGCATCGAGGACGCGCCAGTTGTGCTCGGTAAATTTATTGAAGATGGGATTGGGCATCGTGAGGCGTCCTTCGCCTTTACCGCCGCTACCTTCCCGCTTGTATTTGCCGGTCAGAAGGCCGCCGGCCAGCGGGCTCCAGGGGCAGAGGCCGATTCCGAGTTCCTGCGCGGCAGGAATGTGCTCGCGCTCGATATTGCGTTCGGCAAGCGAGTATTCAAGCTGCAAAGTAGCGACGCGCTCGAGCCCCCCTTTTTCGGCGAGGGTTTGCGCGCGGGTGAAATACCACGCGGGCGTATCCGATAGGCCTATGTAGCGAATTTTCCCTTCGCGGACGAGATCGGTGAGCGTCGAGGTGACTTCCTCAACTGGAGTGATCAAGTCCCACGAGTGCAAATAATAGAGGTCAATGAAGTCGGTTTTGAGGCGACGGAGGGAGCTTTCGAGGGCACGGTAGATATTCTTGCGGCTGTTGCCGCCCGCGTTGGGATTACCGGGCTCCACGCCGAATGTGAATTTCGTGGCGATGACAGTGCGGTCGCGAAGCTTTCGCTCGGCGACATACTTCCCGACGATCTCTTCGCTCTGGCCCATCTGGTAGCCGTCGGCGGTGTCGATGAAATTACCTCCACCTTCGAGGTAGAGATTCATCATTTCGACTGAAAGTTTTTCATCGGCGCCCCATCCCCAGCCTGTCCCGAAACCCATGGCACCGAGGCAGAGAGGGCTGATGCGCAACCCGGTACGTCCCAGCGTTGTGTACTCGTTCAATTTCATGTAGTTCCTCCCGTGGAGCTATGCGATGCGGCCTGATACCGACAGGACTCGCGAATCGAGAAAGAATCGACCCCTTCCAAAATGTGACGGGTAGCCAGATCCGCGTCCCTTTGTTTTCTGCAAGTTACGCCACATTCTACTCGGCGCTTGTTACGATTAGAAACCCGATCGTGTGCGACGTCACACTCTGCGCCAGGGTCATCACCGGCACGAGGCGGACGCAGGGCAACAAGGCGCAGCTTCCGTGGGCTACCATGAAAGCCACCTGCCGCACCGATCTCGGTTGCGTTCTTCACGCGTCCATCTTAGTACAAGCGAGAGCCAGTGCAAGGACGAGGTGCTGTGGACTTTTGGCGGGGCTGTCAGCAATTGGTGGGGCGGCGAATATACCGCGAAATCGAAGAGGCGGTACCTTGGTACGGGTGAGATTAAACCAAGCGGCCTATCGACCGCGGCTGAGTTCACCCGCAAAATGGCTAAGAATTCGGAGCCACCCCCGGCACCGAGTTCCTGCACCTTCATCACCATGCCCCAGGCGGCCGGTCCCCCCACCGGCCGCTCCCCCTCTTCGGGGAATCACCCTCATCCAACATCAACTGAAGGCAAGCGAGGCCGTTTGACGACTGCTGGAACTGTGCTAATTTCGCTGCCTCATGAAAAAGCGCATTGGCGTTCTGCTCTCGGGGCGTGGATCGAATTTCGAAGCGCTGGCGGCAAGCGCCGCGGTGGGACGCATTCCCAACGCGGAGATCGCGATCGCAGTGAGCAATCGCGAAGATGCCCCCGGAATTCAGAAGGCGCGCGCCCTGGGAATCGACGCTCGAGTAATTGCGTCAAAGGGGCTGGAGCGGGAGGCATACGACAGACAGGTGGCAGCAGCGCTCCACGAGAAAAATGTGGACCTCGTTTGCCTCGCCGGGTACATGCGGCTGCTCTCTCCCTTCTTCGTGGCGGCATTTCGCAATCGAATCTTGAATATTCATCCTTCATTGCTTCCGGCTTTTCCCGGGCTTGAGCCTCAGAGGCAGGCGCTCGAACATGGCGTGAAATTCTCGGGCTGCACGGTGCACTTCGTGGACGAAACTCTGGACGCAGGACCGATCATCATGCAAGCGGTCGTGCCCATCGAAGACGGCGATACGCCGGAAACGCTCGCCGAGCGGATTCTGTGGGAGGAGCACCGAATTTATACCGAGGCGGTGCGCATGGTGCTCGAAGGGCGATGCCGCATTGTAGGCCGCCGCGTTTTGGCCGACGGGAAAGGGCCTGGGGGAAAATAGGTGGCGCCCACGAAATTCAAGCCGGTCGAGGAACAGCTCGCGTATCTAAAAAAGGGCGCTGCGGAGATTATCCGCGAGGAAGAGCTGAAGGCGAAGATCGATCAGTCCGTCAAGTCAGGTAAACCGCTGCGCGTATACCTGGGTGTGGATCCCACCGCGCCGGACATTCATCTCGGTCACACGGTAGTCCTGCGGAAGCTGAGGCATTTTCAGGACATGGGTCACACGGCGATCTTTCTGATCGGGGATTTTTCGGCGATGATCGGCGACCCAACGGGACAATCGGAAACACGTCCGCCGCTGACGCGAGAGCAGGTGGACGCAAACGCGAAAACCTATCTCGATCAAGTCTACAAAATCCTCGACCGCGAAAAGACGGAGGTCCGCTTCAACAGCGAATGGCTCGCGAAAATGACGAGCTACGATACGGTGCGGCTGTGCGGCCACTACCGGTTGGCGCGGATGCTCGAGCGGGAGGATTTTCGTTCGCGCCTGGAAAAGAAGCAGCCGATTTCCGTTCACGAGCTGTTGTATCCGCTGTTAACCGCCTACGACGCAGTGGCCCTGCAATCGGACGTGGAGCTGGGCGCCACGGAGCAGAAGTTCAATCTGTTGGTACACCGCGAAATACAGCGCGAATACGGGCAAGCGTCGCAAGCCGTGCTGACCATGCCGATTTTGGTGGGCCTCGATGGCGAGCGCAAAATGTCCAAGAGCCTCGGGAACTATGTGGGAATCACCGAAGCGCCGGGGGAAATGTTCGGAAAGTTGATGTCTATTTCGGATGACTTGATGTGGTCGTATTACGAGCTGCTGACGGATTTTCCTTCGCCCGTCATCGTGCGCCTTCGGGAGGAGGTTCGCACCGGGGCGCTGCACCCAATAGATGCGAAGATGCAGCTGGCGCACACGGTAATCGCCGGCTTTCACGGAGAGGAAGCCGCGAGGAAAGCATCCGATGAATTCCGCCGCGTCTTCCGCGAGCGCCAGGCGCCTGACGAAGCGCCGCGGCATATGATCCCGCAGGGGACGCCAAAGCGTATGTCTGCGTTGCTCGTGGAGTTGAAGCTAGTATCGTCCCGTAGTGAGGCAGAGCGGCTTATGAAGCAAGGCGGTGTGGAACTTGACGGCGTGCGTGTGGATGATGTGAAACGTGAGATCGATCTCTCGAAGCCTGGAGAGTATCTTCTGCGCGCCGGCAAGAAAAAGTTTCTGCGCTTGGTGATCGAGTAGTCGAGCATTTGCTGGAGCCGCTAAACCTACAAGCCTTCCTGAAAATGGAGAAGAACTTTTTTATCTTCGAGGGTGTGCGCTTGAATCCGCAACAGGTATCAGAACTTCCGTACTATTTCCGATAAACTCCCAAACGGCGAATGTATTTTCGCCAAAAACGGAGAATAATCCGCTCCATTGATCCAAAAAGTTCCCTTTTAGCCTGAGATTCGAAGAAAAGACGCCGCATCGACTCTAACAAATCAGTTCGCAGTTCCTGGCACAGGAATTGCTTGATCGAAGGGAGCGGCTTTCATTGACTGAGGGCAAGCTAGGCCAGTTTGTAGCGGAATCGGGGATATCGTTTGTTTCGACGAGGAAGTTTTGTCGGCTGGGTATATTTGGTTTCGCTCATATGTCTATTTTCGGTGACATTCTGGGGAGCGGTTGTCACTCAACGAAATAGCGCGAAGCAAGAGCGAGTGCGAGCAGCGTCAAACGCGGGGAAACCTTCCCCGGCACCCTCTGAGGCAAACCCGACTGATTCCCATTTTGGTGCTCTAACGGGTTCCCGAACTCTCTTTCCGTATTCAGTGATTCCAGGCGGAGTGGAAAACGCGCAAGAATTGCGCAACGCGCTGGAACACGATCCGATCGCCGCCGCGCACTACGCTGGTTTTGATGTAAGCCAGACTCATGTTGAGCGCCTAGCAAGCGATGAAGAAATGTACGTTTCCTACCGGCTCAACAACCGTATCTATTGGACCCATAAGAGACTAAAGCTTCTGAAGGGCGAGACGGTCATTACAGACGGCAAGAATGTAGCGAGGACCCGCTGCGGAAATCGGCTTTCGGAAACGGCCCAGTCCCCGGTCGCGGCGAAGCAGCCGCTCGACATGACACTCGATCCCTCGCCGCTGCCCGACCTGGCCGAGGCTCGACCAATTGCGCTGCCGATGGCGCTGCCATTCCCGGTTGGTTCGTCTGGGCTAACCCCAGGTTCAGCCGATATAGTTCCGCCGCCTATCTTCCCACTCGTGGGAGGAGATTCTCTGCCTCACAACTCGACAACTCCTCCGATCACGCCTCCGACGATACCACCAACAACCCCGATCACGCCGCCAACAACCCCGATCACGCCGCCAGCGACTCCTCCCGTCGCGACGCCTGAGCCGGATAGCTTCGTATTGACCGCCGCTGGAATATCCATCGTGCTGGCGAGCGGCTGGTTTGGATACTTGCGTCGCAGGATCCACACCTAAATTTCGGGGCGAAGGCCGGTTGGCCGGCTGAGGCGAGTTGCGGTTACTTCCAAGAGATATACTTCTGCGTGGAGACAAGTCCCTCCTGGGCGGCTTCCATATTTCGAATTACCGGCGCGAGATCGTGCCGCTCAAAGCATTGAGCGATTGCCTTTCCGATTTCGTCATGCCGGCCCGTGGCGAGCGCCACAACGCTGGGACCGGCGCCGCTTAAGGCGACACCCAGTAGACCCGGCATGCGGGGCAAAGCCAAGGCCTCCGCGAGACCTGGAATCAAGGACTGGCGCGGCCCTTGATGCAGGCGATCTTGCATGGCATCCCAAAGAAGGTCATAACGGCGGTCTTCGAGTGCCGCTACAAAGAGGGCGGACCGCTGCAGATTGTGCACTGCGTCCGCTCGAGATACTGTGAGGGGCAGGACGGCGCGCGATTTTTTGGTTTCGAGCTTCATACTCGGGGTGACGACAATCAACCGGATCACCTTGGGCCAGTGTCTGCGAACGGCGGCGACTGTGCCATCATTGCGGGTGAAGGTGACGACCAAGCCACCCAGAAGGGCCGCCGCGACGTTATCTGGATGCCCCTCCATCTCGGTGGCATAGCGCAAAGCCACATCTTTCGGCACTTGCCGCCCGGCGACCGCGAAACCCAGAGCTATGCCCGCCACGGTGGCGGACGCGCTGCTGCCGAGCCCCGCCGCAACCGGTATTTCGTTCTGAACGGCAAGCCGGACGCGAGGCAGAACGAAGCCTTCGCGTTCGGCGGTATGGCGCATGGCGCGAAAAATCAGGTTTTCATCGGGATCGCGGGGAAGGTCTGAGGTGCCGCGCACGCCGCGGCTTCGAGCCAGGGTACGCGAGCCGGGCTTCGAGAGGACAGTGGCGCGAACGCTCAGATACATTTCCAAGGCAAGGCCGAGGCAATCGAGACCGGCTCCCATATTGGCGGTGGAGGCAGGGACGCGCACCTCGAATGAGGGTTGTCTCGCAGAAGTCATAGGATCATGGCGAAAACGGTCTCAGGCGCGCGAGGCATCTCTCACGGAAGACTACCTTCCTTGCCGGTCTGCGCTAGCGCCGCGAGAATCGCGGCCTTTGTGGCAGCTACAGTTTTGGGGGCGTTTTGGAATGAACCCACAATACGCTGCGTCGGGGCACCGGGCGAGTCCAGGACGAGCGTTCCGGTGTGATAGCGGCTCACGTAGCTGGGGTCCTTGAGCATGCTTCCAGTGAGCACCGCGACCACCGAATCGTCGCTGCGGATATGCTTCGCGGCGACGAGCTTTTTGATCCCCGCGACAGTGGTGGCCGATCCAGGTTCGCAGCCGATTCCATCGCGGCCGACCATCGCTTTGGCGTCGGCGATTTCCCGTTCACTCACGGCGATCACCTTCCCGCCCGAGCGCAAGACGGCGCGAAGGGCTTTCTTCCATGAAACCGGAGCGCCGATTTTGATTGCGGTCGCCAGGGTGCGCGGGTTCTCGACCGTGTCCATGGCATCAGGGAGAGGCGCTGCGCCGGTCAATTGCTTGGCCTTCAGTTCGGAAAACAAGTGCGCAACGGGCGCCGCGCCTTCCGCCTGAACCACGCTGAGTTTTGGGAGGCGACGAATCAACCCGAGATCAAGCAACTCCTGAAAACCCTTGCCGATCGCGGTGCTGTTTCCCATGTTGCCGCCGGGAACGACCACGTGGTCGGGAACCTGCCAGGCGCACTGCTCCATCATCTCGAAGGCGACCGTTTTTTGTCCTTCGATGCGAAATGGGTTTATCGAATTCGCGACGTAGATGGATGAATCGTCGCCCAATTCCTGAATCAGGCGCATGCAATCGTCAAAATTTCCATCAATTTCGCACACTTGAGCGCCGTAATCGAGACTCTGGGCGAGTTTTTCCGCGGAAATCTGCCCGCGCGGGAGCAAGACGGCGGCTCGCAATCCAGCGCGAGCAGCGTAGGCGGCAAGGCTGGCGGAAGTATTTCCGGTGCTCGCGCAGACCACTGTTTGAGCGCCGAGCACGAGCGCCTGGGTGACGGCAGTGGTCATCCCCGTATCCTTGAATGAGCCGGTAGGATTGCAGCCCTGATGCTTGAGGCGCAGGTCGTCCAGTCCACAGTAACGGGCGGAACGGGGGCCATGATACAGCGGCGTATTGCCCTCAAAGAGAGTGACGAAAGGAGCGGCGTCGTCAAAGGGAAGAAGCTCGCGATAGCGCCACACACCGCTGGCGTCGCGCGGATCGCGTGAAGCCGCGCGAGCCGACCATCGCTTGCGCAACGCGGTGGCGTCGTAAATTTCGGCCAGGCTGCAACGAATCTCGAGAGTTCCGCCGCAGCGAGAGCAAAGGTAAATGCGCTCGTTCAGGTCGTATGTGGCGCCGCAAGCCGAGTCGATGCAGCGGTGCACGGCTTTATCCGTGATGATTTCCTTCGCCCGGGCGGTCTTTTCGGTCATTTCAGGAAACCTTCACTTCTGATTCGAGAGGAACCGTCGCGCTAAGGTTGAATTCCCGGTGGGTGGCCTGAAGCGCCACCTTCATATCTTTCTCGGAGACGACGAAGGAGATGTTGCTCTCGGACGATCCCTGGGCGATGGCGATGATGTTGACGTTCTCGCGTCCCACGGCGTTGAATGTGCGTCCGGCGACGCCCGGGGTGCCTCGCATGTTTTCGCCCACCACGGCTACGATTGCGATGCTCGGATCCATGGTGATGTGCTCGACCTTTTCGTGAGCGACATCCTGGGCGAATTCCTTGCGGAGAGCCTCGACGGTCCGCTTGGCGTCGGAGGCGGCGACGATCAAGCAGATATCGTTTTGCGACGAGGACTGCGAAATCAGCAGGATGCTGGCATGCACTTCGGCGGTGGTGGAGAATGTGCGGCCCACCACATCCGGCGCGCCGACGATTCCCGGACCGCCCACGGTGATCAACGCCACGTCGCGAATGGCCGTGAGCGCTTTCACGCCGCCGCCATTGCTGCGGCCCCTCGGAGTGATTTTCGTGCCAGCCCGCTCGGGCGCGAAGGTGTTGCGAATCCAAACGGGAATGCCCGCTTGCGCTACGGCGCGCAAAGTTTTCGGATGAAGCACTTTCGCGCCAAAGTAAGCGAGCTCGGATGCTTCCAGATAAGAAATTTCAGGGATCGTGCGCGCATCCGGTACTAGGCGAGGGTCGGCGGTGAGCACGCCGTTCACGTCGGTCCAGATGATTACCTCGTCGGCGCTGAGAACTGCTCCCAAAATCGTGGCGGAGTAATCCGATCCGCCGCGCCCGAGTGTCGTGAGAACGCCGCTATCGGTCGCTCCAATGAAACCTGTCACCACCGGAACGATTCCGTTGTCGAGCAGCGGGCGCAGCCGTGCGTTCGATCGCGCGTGCGTCCGATCCATCAGCGGGTCGGCGCCGCCATGATATGCATCGGTGACGATTAGCTCCGTGGATTCGACAGCCTCGCTTGGCACGCCGTGCTCCGATAAGGCCGCCGCGACCATTAGAGCCGAAAGGCGCTCGCCCAAACTCGACACGGAATCAAGCGTGCGAGGAGTAAGTTCGCGAAGCATGGACGTGCCTTTGCAAAGCTCCTCGCCCTCGCCGAATAGTTTTTCAAGGGAACTTGCCAGTTGAAGGCGTTCTTGCTTATCGCGAACGAGCACTTCCAGAGCTGCTGCGTGCTGCTTGCGCAGTTCCGCGAAAATCGCGTGGGAATGCTCGCGATCTCCAGCTTCGGAGCGGTTCGCCGCCTGGATCAGCCGGTTGGTGACGCCGCTCATAGCCGAAACCACGACCACCACCGGGCATTCGCGCGCCGCGTGCTTCACAATTTGAGCGACGCGGTTGATACACGACGCGTCGCCCACGGACGTGCCGCCAAATTTCATCACTCGCAATTGTGTTTTCATGTCCTAGGAAGCGCGGCCTACAGCGACTGGAAGCTACCCAAAGCGAAAATGGCCGCTACCCGCGATGCCGCGCCACAAAAAACTATACACCAGCAAAGGAACTTGCGCGACGGCCGCTGCGGTGGTGTGTGTCTGCTGCCATACAGAGCATTGGTAAACTATTCAGGCGAAAGCACGAACGTTTTAGCGCTGCTGAAGGCACGTTTTGTCTCCCGCGAGCTTGCCCGTGTAAATTGCCATTCCGACGGCGGCATTCATGCCGGCTTTTTCCAGCGCCTTCACTTCGCGCATGCTGCGAATTCCTCCGGCCGCGGTGATGGGCAGCGATGTTGCGGCGCGAAGTTTGCGGAACCAGTGAAGGTCCGTGCCTTTCATTGTTCCCTCGTTATCGACAAACGTGGACAGGAACTCGGAGCAGAAAGGTTCCAGCTCGGGAATCACATCGCTCGGTTTTAGTCTCAGGCGCTCTCGCCAGCCACGCACGACGATTCGCCCTCTTTCCGTATCCAAAGCGATCATCACGCGTCTGCGCCCGACGCGCGAGGCCATTGTTTTCAAAAAGCCCTGGTCAACCCTTCCATTCCGGAAAGCCGCGCTGCCGATGATGACTTTTTCAGCGCCCCACGAGAGTATCTTTGCCGCACGTGCTACCGTGCGGATGCCGCCGCCGACGCGCACCTTCACCTTTGCACGGCGGCAAAGCAACTTGATCCACTGACCGTTGGAACCTTTTCGCATCGCGGCATCGAGGTCAATGACGTGCAAGATGGGATACTCGCGGAATTTTTCGAGTAAGCCGAGAACATCGTCCACGGCCAACGCCCGCCGCCGACCTCTTACCAACTGCACGGCCTTGCCGCCTTGGAGATCGATACAGGGAATGATCATCGAATAGTGGATTTCACCGGCTGAGTCGGACCGGCACTCCGTGCGCGCCGAGATATTGCTTTAGCGCACCGATCGAGTGGGTCTCGCTGTGAAAAATCGAAGCCGCGAGGGCCGCATCAGCGTTGCCTTGGCTGAAAACCGCAAGAAAATCGTCGAATGTATTCGCTCCG
>DASYZC010000215.1:0-5671 GCA_035949735.1 Candidatus Acidiferrales bacterium
TTGAGGCTGGAGGTAACAATCGACGAAGCGGACGCGCTGTACATCTCACGCGTGTAGTTGATGCCCGCGAAAACATCGAGCGTCGTCTTGGGTCGTGCGATCGCGTGCCAGCCGAGGCCTCCCGTATAGATCGACTGCAGAGTGAGGTCCTGCAACTGATCGTGAGTGAAGTCCGCGCTCCCGAAGCCGAACAGCTTGTCCGTAATATTCCGGTCGTACCTCGCGCCTCCAAGGATCGCGTTGGCGGTCACGCCAGAGACCGGCGAGGTGGGTGTGGCGCCGCTTGTGGCATATACCGAAGATTCGTACAGTTTGATTTCGTCTGACAGCGTCTTGCGGTCGAGGCGAAGTCCCGAATTGAGGTCGGTCGTGTCGCTGTTACCGCGCGCGAGCGCGAAGCCCACTGTTGCGCTTCCCTTCCATTCGTGCAACAGGCCGGGATGCATATTCTTTTCGTACGCTTGCTGCCCTTCGGCGGAACGCACGGCCGTGATCTTCGCTAGCGGCACCACAACGGCCGATTCTGGAGTAGTGTGAACCACAAGATTCTCGCCTTCCGGAGCGATCGTTCCCCTCACGACATTCTTGTCCGACGTCACCACGAATAGAGGTTTCGCCGATGTGACCTCTTTGACGGCGGACCACTTCACCTTAACGTCTCCCGCATAATCCGTATGAATCGTCACCGCCGTGCCGTCGGAATCTCCGATCGTTCCAGTTAGACGGTCTCCATTCTTCATCGTTACAGTATCCGCCAGAGCCGCCGTATGCGGGATTGTGGCCAAGACGATGAATGCCAGAAAGCGTGCGACCTTCATGATTCCCCCCTGAAAATAGATGTGAATGACGAAATCGGAATTGGATGCGGGAGCTAGGCGTTCCCGCGGCTGGTCAAAGTGTTGCCGAAAATATTCTACTCGATTCCCGCTCTCCGAAAGGGGCGCATTTTATTTCGCTTGGTAATATCGCGGGTCTTTGGGAATCTTGCCAGCTATGTGTGCGGACCTTCATTCAGCGGGCGCGAAAACCCGCCCTTGCCCGCTGTGCGGCGCAATGGATCGAAAAACCATTTTGCGGCGCGACGAGTGGGAAATTGTCGAATGCCTGTGTTGCGCGATGGTATTCCTCGGCAGCGAACTCGAGTATTCCGCGCAGGCGGAAAATTACGATTGGCTCGAGGAGTACGCAAAGGAAGTTGCGCGCCGCAAGCAAAAGCAGCCGGTCATGCTGTTTCTTTCTCGCCTGCTGCGCCCTCTGCGCCCCAACACAAATCGCCACATGCTCACCCAAACTTTGCGATGGAAAAGGGAAGGAAAGCTGGTGGACTTCGGTTGCGGCGATGGTGGTTTTCTGGTGCTTGCCGCAAACTATTTTGATGTAACTGGGATTGAGCTGAGCCCGCGCGGAGTGCAGCTTTCTCGGCAAAAATTGCCGCCCGGCAAAATCTTGGAAGGCCCGGTGACACAAATAATAGATCGAGTTTGTAGCGCCAACTCTTTCGATCTAGTCACACAATTCGGCTACATAGAGCACGAATGGAGCCCGTTAGCGGGCCTCCGGGCCGCGTTTCGGGTGCTGAAACCCGGTGGCATCACCGTCCTCAAAACGCCAAACTACGCGAGCTGGAATCGCCACCTCCGCGGCGAGAAATGGTGCGGGTACCACGTCCCGGCGCACTGTAACTATTTCACCCCCCGGACGCTCGACCAAATGCTTCGCCTTGCCGGATTCGAACCTCTCCACCGTCCACTCGTCGATCGCTTGCCCACCAGCGACTCGCTCTGGATGGCGGCTCGAAAACCAGTCCCAGGAGGGTAGCGTCGGCGCCCAGCCGGTGTTACAAATGCGGATCGTATGTTCAATGCTTTGCGCTACTACTGGATCATCGCCAAGGGGCACCGGCTGCGTCCCTGGAAATCGCCCTACATTCAATGGCGGGTTGAAACGTTTTTCGGACACGAAGCTGCCGATCTCGACGCAGGCAAATTCTTTCGGCTGATGTGGCGCGAGCGTGCCCGCATGGAGCGCTTCCTGGGCTGGGTCGCGGAGCGGAGGGCGGCGCGGCGGTCCGCGAACTGAATGGTGCACGAAATCCCGGATGGGAGTAATCTTTCCGGTCGAAGCAAGGAGTGAGGAGCAGGAGGTGCGGCCATGAGAAAGCGCAAAGACGATTCGGTGAACCGGCGCGATTTTCTGAAAGCTGCCGCGGCAGGGACGGCCGCCGCAGCCGCGCTGGCGGCCAATCCCGTGGCCGCTCGAGCAGCATCGCCTGCTATGCCGCATGGCAATGCGACGGCACCAACGCTCGCCAAGCCGCCTCTGGCGGACGCAGCGTCTCACGTTGACGTTGTAACCGTCGATCGGCCCGGCTCCGACTTCATGGTCGATGCTCTGAAGACGCTGAATTTCGAATACCTCTGCGCCAACCCCGGCAATTCCTTTCGCAGTTTGCACGAGTCGCTGATCAACTACGGCGGAAACAAGAATCCCGAATTCATCACCTGCTGCCACGAGGAATCCGCCGTGGCCATGGGACACGGCTACGCGAAGATCGAAGGAAAGCCGCTGCTCGTCTGCGTCCACGGCACAGTAGGATTGCAGCACGCGTCCATGGGCATTTATGACGCGTTTTGCGACCGCGTTCCCGTGTACATCATCCTCGGCAACTTCGAGAACGCGGCGATGCGTTTCGGGCAGGTGGATTGGACGCACAGCGCGCAAGACCCCGCGGCCATGATCCGCGATTTCGTGAAATGGGACGATCAGCCCGTCTCGCTGCAGAGTTTTGCCGAGTCCGCGGTACGCGCGTACAAAATCGCCACCACTCCTCCCATGATGCCGGTGGCGCTGGTGGCCGGGCACGAGTTGCAGGAAAATCAAGTGCCGGACGGCGCTCCACTAAGCATTCCCAAACTGACCATGGCATCGCCTCCGGCGGGAGATTCTGGCGCAGTGGCGGAAGTAGCGCGCCTGCTGGTGGCGGCCGAGAATCCCGTGCTCGTCACGGACCGCGTAGCGCGGACGCCTGCGGGCCTCGCGGGCATGATCGAACTCGCGGAACTTCTGCAAGCGCCGGTGGTCGATCGCAATGGGCGCATGAATTTCCCCACGCGCCATCCCTTGAATCAGACGGAACGCGCGGGCGCGGTAATTGACACCGCCGACGTGATCGCCGGGCTTGAGCTAACTGATTTCTGGAGCACCGTGAATTCCGTGCACGGACAGGTCTATCCGGTGACGCATCCGGCGACCAAGCCCGGCGCGAAGCTCATCAGCATCACGGCCAACGATCTCTATCTGAAGAGCAATTATCAGGATTTTCAGCGATACCAGCCGGTTGATTTGGCCCTAGCCGCCGATGCCGAGGCCACGCTGCCTTCACTGATCGAAGCTGTGAAGCGCCAGATCACCGACGACCGGAAAAACACCTTCGAGGATCGCGGGAAAAAGCTTGCCACCGCTCACCAGCAGGCTCTGGATCGAAACCGCGAGGCGGCTACGCCTGGATGGAACGCCAGCCCCATCAGCACCGCGCGGATGTCCGCCGAGCTTTGGGCGCAGATAAAGGACGAAGATTGGTCACTGGTATCGAATTGCCAGTTCGTGAGCCGCTGGCCACTGCGCCTTTGGGATTTCAACAAGCACTACCACTACATCGGCACGGAAGGCGGTTTTGGCGTCGGCTACGGGTTGCCGGCATCGGTAGGAGCGGCGCTCGGCAACCGGAAGCACGGCCGTCTGACTGTAAGCATTCAGAATGACGGCGATGCGATGTTCGCGCCCGGCGTTCTCTGGACGGCCGCGCACAGCCGCATTCCTCTACTCATCATCATGCACAACAACCGCGCCTACCATCAGGAGCTGATGCAAATTCAAATCATGGCGGACCGCCACAATCGGGGGATTACGCGCGCGAGCATCGGCAATGTGCTCGTTGATCCGCCGATCGACTATGCCAAGCTGGCGCAAAGCATGGGCGTGCACGGAGAAGGTCCGGTGACCGATCCGAGCGACCTCGCGCCGGCGATCAAGCGTGCCATCGCGGTGGTGAAAGGCGGAAGTCCCGCGTTAGTGGATGTAGTCACGCAGCCGCGCTGATGCGATTTTCCGGTGCTTGGATTTACGTGCGAACGGGAGGGAATACGTGCGGAACTTTTGGCGCGTCTCAGTGCATATCGCCGTTCTGTTGACGCTGACCGGCGCGTGTGTGTGTGCGCAAGCTCAGACGGACGCCGAGAAATCAGCCAGCGCGTCCACTGCGAAGGTGGAAAGCGGCAAGCGCGCTTTCTCAAGCGCGGGCTGCGCCGCGTGCCACGGAGTTCGAGGGCAAGGCACAAACCTCGCGCCACAAATCGCCCCTCCGCCAGTCGAACTCCCGGCGCTGATTAGCTACGTCCGCCAACCAACGGGGACGATGCCCGCTGTTTCGGCTGCGACTGCATCCGACCAGCAGCTTTCGGACATTTACGCCTTCTTGAAATCGGAGGCACCCGCCTCACAGGGAGGTGAGGCCGCGACCGGCAATGCCGCTAATGGCAAAAAACTGTTCCTCGCGTATGGGTGCTACCAATGCCACGGCTACGTGGGACAGGGAGCTTCAACGGGGCCGCGCATCGGCCCGCCGCCACTTTCACTAGCGTTCCTGATCAGCTACGTCCGGCATCCCACGGGACAGATGCCGCCCTACACGGAAAAAGTGGTTCCCGATCAGGATCTCACCGACATCTTCGCTTATCTGAGGACGATGCCGCAGCCCGCGCGGGCATCGAGCATCCCGCTTCTCAACCAATAGCTTTGGAGCAGAGTATCGTTCACTCGCGGCGCGTTACGCGATGTGCAGTTCGGGGACTGCGGAGGCCATCGAGGAGCTTTCGTTGAGGACGACGCCCGCCCGGTGCAGCAGGCTATCGCGGGAAAATGGTTTTTGCAGATATTCCGAGTCCTCCACGAATTCCTCGCTGCCCTCTTCTCCCAAATAGCCCGACATGTAAATCACCTTCATACTCGGCTGGAGGCACTTCAATTTTCTCGCCAGTTCGGTACCGCGCATTCGCGGCATCACCACGTCGGTGACCAGCAGGTGAATCGGCTGGGACAGGGTCTCGGCAATCTTCAGGGCCTTCTCGCCGTTTTCGGCCGCAAATACGCGATATCCCGCGGCGGAAAGGAATTCGCACGCCAGCTCGCGCACCGCGTCCTCGTCTTCCGCAAGCAGCACGGTCTCGCCAGCCCGCGTGAGCGCAGCTTTTGTTTTCTCGGCTCGCACCGGCTCCGCCGTGGTTTGCCGAACCTGCGGCAGGTAGACTTCAAAGCGGCTGCCACGCCCCGCCGCGCTTTCAACCCAAATAAATCCCTCGCTCTGCTTCACCACGCCGTATACGGTCGCAAGGCCCAGCCCCGTCCCCTTGCCGCTCTCTTTAGTGGTGAAAAACGGCTCGAACATTCGCGCTTGGGTATCCGCGTCCATTCCATGCCCCGTATCCGTCACGCTGAGCACCGCATAATTTCCGCAGGGCACGGTTGGACGCGTCCGGGCGTACGCCTCGTCGACGAAAACATTTTTAGTTTCGATGGTCAGCTTTCCGCCCTGCGGCATGGCGTCGCAGGCATTCACCGCCAAATTCAAGACCACCTGCTCGATCTGTCCGGTATCGGCCTTCACTTTTCCCAG
>DASYZC010000216.1:0-15293 GCA_035949735.1 Candidatus Acidiferrales bacterium
AGCAAGCCGAGTTCGCGATCGAAACGCTCGATGCCTGCATCAGTGAAGCGGAGCGAGCAGGCTAGGTTCAAGGATTTCGCCATGATTGCGCGCCTGATGTTTGCAATCGTGAATTTCGCCGCGCGCAAAGGACTCAGCGAATCGAGCGAGTCAAATTCCCACGATATTGCACGGAAACAGCAAGCGCGTCGCACCGGAATTCGTGGCGAGACGTACGCGTATTGGTACTTGCGCCGCCAGGGATACACGATGGTAGCGCGGAATTACGTCTCGACGGGAATGAAAGGCGAGATCGATCTCATCGGCTACGATGGGTCTGTGCTCGCCTTCGTGGAAGTGAAAACGCGCGAGGCCGGCGACGGGAACCGGCCAACACCCGAGGAAGCTGTAACTGGAGAAAAACAGAGTCATCTGACGCGGATCGCGCGGCAATTTCTTCGCGTGAGACACATCGAGGGGGGCTCCTGGCGTTTTGACGTGCTGGCGATTGAAGGAGTCGCCGGCCGACGGCCTGAGATGCGGCTGCACAAGGGAGCATTTCTTCCGCGAGCGGGTTGGAATGCTTGAGTGCAAGGTGGCCTGACGATTGTGGCAGAATAGGCGCGGCTGCTATCTATTTCGCCGCGTAGCCGCTCCATGCTAGGGGACAGAATAAGGAGGATGTTTGCCTGAGCTTCGCAAGGACCCAATCACGGGCCGATGGGTGATCATTTCGACCGATCGGGCCAAGCGTCCCACGGACTTCATCCGCGAGAGCGTGCAAATCAAGAATGTGGGGATTTGCCCGTTCTGTCCGGGGAACGAAGGCAAAACGCCATCGGAAATTCTTGCGTACGGGCGAAACGGTAGCGGCAAAGACACACCGGGATGGTCGCTGCGCGTGGTGCCGAACAAGTTTCCGGCGCTGGGCATCGAAGGCGGCCTGGACCGCGAGGGCGAGGGGCTATTCGATCGCATGAACGGAGTGGGGGCGCACGAGGTGATCATCGAGACCCCGGAGCACAAATTGACACCCGCATCGATGCCCGAGAGGGCCGTCGAGGAAACGCTGTGGGCGTACCGCGATCGCATGCTGGATCTCAAGAACGACCGCCGGTTCCGGTACATCCTGATTTTCAAGAACCACGGCGAAGTCGCCGGAGCGACGCTGGAGCACACGCACTCGCAATTGATTGCAATGCCCATCGTGCCGAAGCGTGTCCGTGAGGAAGTGGATAGTTCCAAGCACTACTACGACGAGAAAGAACGATGCATCTTCTGCGACATGATCCGGCAGGAAATCGAAACGGACGCGCGCGTGATCCTAAACGACGATCACTTCATCGCTCTCGCTCCCTACGCGCCGCGCTTCCCGTTCGAGACCTGGATCCTGCCGCGGCTGCACAGCTCGGCATTCGAAAATATGCCAACGCCTTACTACGGGTATCTAGCCAAGATTCTGCGGGATTTTCTGGGGCGCCTGGATGCGGCGCTGTCATTCCCCTCGTATAACTACGTGATCCACACTTCGCCCATCGGCGAAGAGATCAACGATCATTACCATTGGCACATCGAAATGATGCCCAAGCTCACCCGAGTGGCGGGCTTCGAATGGGGCACAGGTTTCTACATCAATCCCACACCGCCCGAAGAAGCGGCGCGGTTTCTGCGCGGAGCGCGATAGCCACTCAGGACTGATCGAGTTTCTTGCGCGCGGAGATAAACAAGCTTGCCGCCAACGCCGCGAACAGCAGAACTCCAAACCACTGCGCTTCGCGCAGATGCGGCATGTACTTCCCTCCCCAGGTGGTGAAGAGAGTCTCAGACCAAGGAAGGCGCAGCGAGCGAGCAAGCCAGTGCGGCACGTGCGCCGTCAGCTCCGGATCCTGCAGCAGATTGATCGCGATCGCCAGCAGCCCGAAGACTCCGCCGGCGGCGATCAGGCCGCTGGCGTACAGCGATCCCGGGCTCACTTCGCTTTGGGCCTGGTCTCTTTTCTCCATGGTCTGCTCCGCGAGGAACCGCACCAGTCCTCCGGCAAACATCGCCATGGTGGTACCGATGGAAATGTAGGAACCAACCGCAAACGGCAGCGAGCGAATCCCCAGTAGCTCGACGGCAATAACTAGAAACACTCCAAGGAACACGAGGCGCCACGGCAGCCGCCGGTTCAGAATTCCATTGATCACCGTGGCCATCAGACGCGCTTGCGGCGCGGCAGCCCTGGCGCTACCGATTCCCTGCTCCCACTGAATTTCAATCTCCCGCGTGGCGGGATCGTAAAGATATTTGCCGTCAGGAATCTCAGAGGAGCCGATGGCGTTGACCAGCACGTACGATTTTCCTTCGTGGAGATAGTTATCCTGCTGCCGCTCCACTCCCACCGGCAGATGATTCACATCGAGCGGGATCTGGACCGGCTTGTATTGCGCAAGGCCGTAATTCATCAAAATCAGCGTGCCCCCAATGGCGAACGATGAAACCAATACGCCGATTACAAGGGCAATTTGCTGCTTCGCGGGCGTGGCGCCTACCAGATGACCGGTTTTCAGGTCTTGCGAAGTGGCGCCGGCAATGGCAGAAGCGATGCAGACCACGCCGCCAATCGTAAGCGCGAGCACCGCATACGAATTGGCCGTCCAGTGCACGACTAAGAACACGGCGCAAGTGGCCATTAGAGTGGCAATAGTCATGCCACTGATAGGATTCGAAGAATTCCCGATGAGGCCGCTGATCCGGGAAGCGACGGTGACGAAGAGGAATCCGAACACGATAACGAATAGCGCCGCGACCAAGTTGGCCAACGCTCCGGTTTGCGCCCCCGGGATGGGCTTGAATCTCAGGAGTGCCCAGATCATCGCGAGGATCACGATGGAGCCGACGATAACAACGCGCATCGAAAGATCGCGCTCCGTGCGCCGCGCGACCGGCACGTCAGCTTGTTTGGCGCGCACGTCTCTCATTCCCGCGCCGAGCGCCGCGAAAATCGTTGGCATCGTCTTGATCAGCGTGATAAGGCCCGATGCGGCTACCGCGCCCGCGCCTATCGGGCGAATGTAGGTTCCCCAAAGCTGATCCGGACTCATTTGCGGGATGGGAATCGTGCTGGGATACAGTGGCACTCCGGGAGCGAGCGAGCCGAAGAAGCGAATGGCCGGCATCAGCACAAGCCAGGAAATCACACCGCCGGCGAATAGCGTCCCCGCCACGCGGGGTCCGATGATGTAGCCGACACCAAGGTACTCGGAGGTGATCGTGCATCGCATTGAAGCGCCTGGGAGCCATTTCGGCTGGTAATCCGGCTGCGACGGCCAAAGTCCAAAAGTGTTCATCAAAACTGTATAAACGCCGCCCAGGCCCAAACCCCAAAAGACGCGCCCCGCGAACGAGCCACCGCGCTCCCCAGCGACGAGCACATCCGCGCATGCGGTACCCTCGGGAAAAGTCAGGTTGCCATGCTCTTTCACGATCAATTGACGCCGCAGCGGAATCATGAAGAGCACTCCGAGTGTTCCGCCGAGGAGCGCCAGGAAAAACACTCGCCAATATTCCGCGTTGAGGGAGAATCCCAAGAAGATCAATGCGGGCATGGTGAAAATTACGCCCGCGGCGGCCGATTCGCCGGCCGAACCGGTGGTCTGCACGATATTGTTTTCAAGAATTGTGGAACGCCCGAACGCGCGCAAAATGCTGATCGAAAGAACGGCAATCGGGATGGAGGCGGAAACCGTGAGGCCGGCCCGCAGGCCCACGTAAACCGAAACGGCGCCGAAGAGAACGCCGAAGAGCGCGCCAAGCATCACCGCGCGGAAACTAAACTCTCTGACACCTTCCGCTTCCGTGTAGGGACTAAACTCGGCGACGGGTGCGGTCGAGCTCCAAATCTTGGTCTCCACGTGGCGCCTCCGCTGGCATCTTATCCTACAGGGCCTTCCTGCTGGTCACCGCCCCCACAGAAGGCGCGGAAGTTAGCATCACCCGCGGTTTCAAGCAAGCTTAGAGCAGACGGGGCAAAAGTGATGCGAACTCACGCGAGGCTTTCAGGATTTCTCAGAGAGGCGTTCGCGGACATGGTCGCTGAGTACCTTGCCATCCACGGCCTTCCCTTCGAGCTTCGCCCGAGCTGCCTTGATCACCGCGCCCATTTGCTTCAGGGAGCCGGCGCTGGTTTCGGAAATAGCCTGCTCGACCGCGCGGCGAATCTCCTCGTCGCTAGGCGCGGCGGGTAAGTACTCCTCGATGATCTTGATTTCCTGAGCTTCTTTCTCGGCCAGATCCTTTCGCCCGCCCTGCCTGAAGTGATCGATGGATTCACGTCGCTGCTTGACGAGCGTTTGGAGAATCTGGAGGGACTCCATGTCCTCTAGCGGGCGCATCTTTTCGATTTCCTTGTTCTTCAGCGCGCTCTTTACCATGCGCAACACGCTCAGCCGCAACTCATCCTTTCCCTTCATGGCTGCGGTAAGATCGTTCTGGATACGTTCCATGTAGCTCATTCGATAGCCCCTTTTCGGCGCCACAGAATATCACATGCCCTCCGTGGCCGTGGCAATGGTGGCGAACGGAAAGCGGCGGGTTTGCGGGCGTCGTTACCCACGGATGCTGCATCCTAGACGAAGCGAACGAGGGAGGCCGCGGTCTTGTGGACCGGGACCCTTTGAATGAGCAAGCCCGAGAGCGGTCTGTTACAATTTTATGATTTGATAGTCGAATTGCTCGCGTACGCGGTTGATTAAATGGCGCAAAGCAAAAAGCGGAATAGAACGATCATCGCGGCTCTGACAGCGTGCCTAGTCTTGCTTATTGTGATCGTCCTCGGGTTACGCAGTCAGCCGCCCGTGGTTCCCGTTGTAACGGTGACGCGCGAGGATTTGACTGTGGATATCACGAGCAATGGCAAAGTAGAGCCTATTTCGCCGGTGGTGGCACATGCGGAATTCCCTACTTTCGTTAAAAAAGTGATGGCCGCCGAAAGCCAGGCTGTCCATCGCGGCGAAGTAATCTTGACGCTCGATGCGGCCGATATCCGCTCCCAGCTGGCCCAGGCACGCGCCGACAGCCTTGCCGCGCAAACCGATCTTCGCAACGCACGAGCCGGAGGGCCCCCGGACCAGGTAGCACAGCTTCAAGGTGATCTCGCCGCCGCACGCCTGCAAGTAAGGAATCTCGAAAATGCCGAAAAAGCGTTGCGGGGTCTCGTCGCCAAGCAGGCGGCCACTGGAGACGAACTCGCAGAGAATGAGGCTAGTTTGGCCAAGGCGCGCGCCAATCTGAACGCGCTTGAGGCTCGAAAGCAGGATTTGGCGCAAAGGTCGGCGGCGAGCATTGAAGCGGCAACGCTTCGACTGAGCAAGTCTCAAGAGGAAGTGGAGTCGCTTGACAAGAAGGCGCGCTCGGCCACCGTGATCTCTCCCCTCAATGGCACGTTATACTCGCTACCTGTGCACACCGGCGATTACGTCAAGGTGGGGGATACACTGGCCGAAATGGCGGACCTGCGGCACGTACGCGTTCGGGCCTTCGTCGATGAGCCGGATTTAGGGCTTCTCGAGCCTAGTCAAGATGTCGAAGTCACTTGGGATGCGAAGCCTGGAAGCGTTTGGACCGGTCACACAGAGCAAGTACCAAAACAGGTGGTCTCGCGGGGGATGCGCAGTGTGGGCGAAGTCCTGTGCTCGATCGACAATGACAAGTTGGAGTTATTGCCGAACACCAACGTGCAAGTAAAGATTCTGGTCCACGAACGGCGGGGAGCCGTGGTTGTGCCCCGCGCGGCCGTGCGGGACGACAAGGGCGGGCACTATGTCTTCGTTTTCAGCGGCAACAAAGTGCGCCGGCGCGACATCTCTGTAGGTATTGCCAGTACTTCGAAATACGAGGTGATGTCCGGATTGACGGTGGGCGACCGCGTAGCGGAGCCAGTCGATCAGAACCTGAAGAGCGGGATGGAAGTGCGGCCAGGGGAAGCCTATTGAAAGCACCAAGCGGGGTTGCCAAGTTAGCATTGTCGGCCGTTCTACTTGCTCTAGCCGGTTTCTCGGCGCCACGACTGCAAGCCGACGCACCCGGCGCGATCGAGTCGGCACAGCATCAGTTCAACGCCGGTAATTACGCGGCCGCGATCGCAACACTACAAGCAACCGCATCACAGAACGCTTCGAACGCCGCGGCGGCGTTTTGGCTGGGACGCAGTTACTACGAAATCTTGGACTACGATAATGCGACCGCCCAGTTGGAGAGGGCAGTGTCCCTCGAACCGAAGAATTCCCTTTATCACCAATGGCTCGGACGCGCCGATGGCGGCAAGGCGGATCGTGACCGCAGCTTTTCTCTCGCAAAGAAAGTGAAAAAGGAGTTTCAGCAAGCCGTCACCCTTGACCCTTCGAATGTCGCCGCCCGGCGGGACTTGGAAGAGTACTGCCTCGACGCCCCCTGGATCGCCGGAGGCAGCAAGTCCGAGGCCCTCGACCAAGTGAACGCGATTGCGGCACTCGATCCTATCCAAGGTCACTTGGCCCGCGCCCTCTACTACCGCGAGGGCCTCAAGAAGCTTGCTGACGCGGAAAGCGAGATTCGCCAAGTTCTGAGTGCCAAGCCAAAGACAGCCGATCCGTATTTTGAAGTAGCCAATTTCTTCGAAACTGAGAGTAAACCGGCGGACATTCAAGCCGCTGTCCAGTCAGCTTCCCAGGTGGCGCCCAGTGATCCGCGGCTTGCGTTTTATCGAGGTGTTGCCGGTGTGCTCTCCAATGCGAATTTGCCGGCTGCAGACGAGGATTTAAAGGCTTATCTCGCAACCACACCGGAACGCAGCGATTGGCCTTCGCACGCGGCGGCCCGCAAGTGGCTGGGCAGGCTCTACGAAGCTCAGGGCAAACCCGCCGAGGCGGCCGAACAGTATCGCGCTGCGCTCCGGCTGGAGCCCAAAAACAAAGATGCGCGAGCGCGGCTCGAGCGACTTGAAAAGTCTTCGCCATAGGCTGCCCTTTTCGTGGATTCTTGTTTTGCGGCGGCCCGAATCCGTGGAAGTTGAGTTTTCGCGTTAATCTCAATGGCCATCGCGCGCAATACATCGGCATTCTGGGGTGAGACGTGGAAACTCGCCATGCAAGCTCTCAGCGCCAACAGAATGCGCGCAATCCTCACCATGCTCGGCGTCGTGATCGGAAGCGCGTCGATTGTCCTGGTGGTGACGATAGCCCTCACCGGAAAGCGATACGCCCTCGCGCAGATCGAGGGCGTGGGAGCAAACCTCGTCTACGCCAACGTGATCAGTTCCGGTGAACCCGCGGACATGAACCTTGCCGACCAAATTACACCCGCGGATTTAGAGGCCGTGAAGGAAGGTTTGTCACAACTGGTGACGGAGGTCGCGGGAACGGGCGCCCAGCAGTTGACGGTGTCGATGAACGGCCAGGAGCGGCCCATAAATCTGGTCGGCGTCACGCAGGGCTACGAAGCGATCCACAACCTTGCAATCGTTCGCGGCCGCTATTTCGACGAATCCGATTTGGCGGCGCGCACCAAGGTTTGCTTGATTACGGAAGATCTCGCGCGCCGCGTCTTTCCCTTCGAGGATCCCGATGGAAAGCAGATTAGCGCCGGCGAACTCCACTTCACCGTGATCGGAGTTTTCCGAGAGCGCCTCGCCATCCTGGGCCCGACGGAAATTACTAGGGACTCGGCTATCGTCCCCTTCTCTTTGCTGCGTTATTACACGGGCACCGATTATTTTGCGACCCTCTACGCCAAAGCCGTGCGGCCGGAGGATGTACCGGCTCTCACGCAGCAAGTGAAGGAGATTATCCAAAGTCGCCATCGTCCTGGAGCCCACTATCGCGCGCAAAACCTCAGCGGCATCCTGGAGACTGCAAAGGCTATCGCTCTGGCGCTCACCATTGTTCTCGTTTTAATTGCCCTGATCGCTCTCGCCATTGGCGGAGTTGGAATCATGAACATCATGCTCGTAACGGTTACCGAGCGAACCCGCGAAATCGGGATTCGCAAAGCCATCGGCGCATCGGGTGACGCCATTCGCTACCAGTTCTTGATGGAAGCGATGGCCATCAGCGGGACGGGAGCACTTGCTGGCATACTGATCGCCGTTCTGATTCCCGTGCTACTTCGCTTGTTGTTGGGATTCTTTCCGGATACCCAGGACATCAGCGTGCCCATATCATGGCTCTCGGTGGTTCTGGCGTTCGTAGTATCTTGCTCTACCGGCTTGATCTTTGGCTATCTCCCCGCAAATCGGGCGGCGAGACTTCAGCCAACGGAGGCACTGCGCCATGAATAGCTTTGCGAATCGCAGTGAGGATCGAATTAGCGGTAGCAGAAATCGCGCGCTTGCCTTGGCCGCTTGCCTCGCTCTCCTTTTCGCAGCTCCCTCGCGCGGCCAGGATGATTCTACGTTGACCCTTCGTCAAGCAGTGACGCTGGCGGTCCAAAATAGCCGCGACGTGAAGCTCGCGCAGGTGCAGTACAACGTGGCTTTAGGCGAGGCTCGGGTAAACCGCGCTGCATTCTTGCCGAATCTCTACACAGGTTCCGGGGCGGCATACACCCACGGCTTTCCATCGCTGCCGGGAGGGCACGCCCCCGCCGTCTTTGAACTGGACTACACGCAGAGCGTGTTCGATCCAGTGCTCAAGGCTCAGCAGCGCGCGGCGGAGGAAAGGGCCGAAAATCAGAAGATCGAGCTTGATCGCACACGCGATGATGTCATGGTCCGCACTGCAACCGCGTATCTCGAGCTTGCCAAGGTGCGGCATTCCCTCGATCTGATGCGCTCCGAAGAGGTCAGCGGAGAAAAAATTCTTCAGGTCGTCCGCGAAAGAGTCGCCGCGAACCAGGAGTTGCCAATGGAGGGGACGCGAAGCCAATTGGCCCTTGCCCGCATCCGGGAACGCATCGTCAAACTGGAAGATCGGGAAGAGATACTCGACCAACAGATCCGCGACCTCACTGGCATTCCAGATAGTCAGTCTCTTCAGGTCGCAGCCGAAGACCCCGCATTTACCGCGCAGCTTGCTACCGACGTGGCAGCCGTCCAGTCCGAATCGCAAATGGTTAGCCTTGCCGTGCAAAATGACCGCACCGTGGCCGAAGCCGAGCACGAGCGCAAGGCGCGAGAAGACATTTTCCGGGGCGCGCGCTTGAGTTACTGGCCCACCGTCGAGCTGGTCGGGGAATACGACATTCTGAGCAAGTTCAATAACTACGGCGAGTTCTATAAAACCTTCGAGCGCAACAATGTCAATGTCGGCGTACAGGTCACTATTCCGCTCTTTGCGGCCAAGACTTCCGCCAATGTCGCGCTCGCGAAAAACCAGCTCGCCGAGGCCCAGCTCAATCTTGGCAACAAGAGGCAGGAAGTTCGCTTGGACGTTCAACAGAAATCCCGCAGTGTGCGCGAGCTGGACGCCACACGCGAAGTGGCCCGGCTCGACCTCCAATTGGCGCAGGAAAACGTGCAGGTCGAGCAAGCCAAGTTTGATCAGAGTCGGATCACGCTGCAGGAGATCGAGCAGGCTCGGCTGGATGAGAACGACAAATGGGTCGCTTTCCTGGATGCAGATTTCGCTCGCCAGCAGGCCCAGCTCAGGTTGCTGGAGGCCACCGGCCAATTGGCAAAAGTCCTTCCGTAGCAACAAATCCAGAGAAATATTGGGCGCACTCTCGAAATCGAGTAGAATTAACTGGATTCTTGAACTGTCGCATTCCAGCCCTGAGGGTGGTGAAAAGATGTCCTCGGTAATGAAAACGCTTTTTCTGAATCCGCCGAGCTTTGAGAAGTTTGACGGAGGTGCCGGTTCTCGCTGGCCCGCGACCCGGGAGATAGAGTCTTACTGGTACCCGGTCTGGCTCTCTTATCCCGCCGGCATGCTGCCCGGGAGCCGGTTGCTCGATGGCCCCCCTCACCACATCACTCCGTCTGAGGTTGTGACCACCTCGAAGGATTACGATTTCGTTGTGCTGTTCACCTCCACCGTTGGTTTTCACAGCGATCTGCGCATGGCCCGCGCCATGAAAGAGCAGAAGCCCGATATCAAAATCGCTTTTGTTGGTCCGCACGTGCAGATCAAGCCTGCTGAAAGTTTGCTGGCAAGCTCCGACCTCGACTTTGTGGTGCGGGGAGAATTTGACCACGCCGTGGTGGAATTTGCGCAAGGCAAGCCCGTCTCGGAGATTGGCAACGCCAGCTACGTAAAAGATGGCAAGGTAATCCATAATCCGTCGCGCCCGCTGATGCAAACGGAAGAGCTTGACGCCCTGCCGTTTGCGACCGACGTCTATCAGAACAATTTGACCATCGAGAATTACAACGTGCCGTTCCTGCTGCATCCGTTCGTTTCCTTTTACACGGCGCGCGGTTGTCCGGCCTTGTGTACGTTCTGCCTGTGGCCGCAGACGCTTTCGGGCCATGCGTGGCGCACGCGGTCGGTCGAAAGCGTTGCGCGCGAGTTCAAGCAGGCGCACAAGATGTTCCCCCAAGCCAAGGAATTCTTCTTTGACGACGATACGTTCAATATTCGCAAAGATCGCGTTGTGGCGCTCTGCAAGGAGTTCGAACCTGTCGGCTTTCAATGGTCCTGCACGGCCCGCGTGCACGGCGATTACGACACGCTGAAAGCCATGGCCAACGCCGGCTGCCGTCTCCTAATCGTCGGCTTCGAATCCGGCGATGCTCAAATTCTGAAAAATATCAAAAAAGGCCAGACGCTCGAGATGGGCCGCAACTTCGTAAAGAATTGCAAGAAGGTCGGCATTCGCGTCCACGGTGATTTCATCATCGGCCTTCCCGGCGAAACGAAAGACACCATCGAGAAAACTATCGATTTCGCAAAAGATCTCGACTGCGAAACGATTCAAGTTTCCATGGCCCACGCCTATCCCGGCACCGAGCTTTACGATCAGGGAACTCGCGAAGGCTTCCTGGCCGGCGAAGCCATCACCGATATTGGCGGTCACCAGCTTCCTCACCTCGAATACCCCGGCCTTTCCAAGGAATACATGGTCGAGTCCGTCAACCGTTTTTACGATAGCTACTATTTCCGGCCCAAGGTCGCCTGGCGTATCGTTCGCGACGCGCTGTGGGATGGGCACGAGCGCAAGCGCCTCTATCATGAAGCCGTGGATTTCATGAAGCTTCGCGCGGACCGCATCAAAGTGGCGCGCGCCCGCAAGGGCGTCGACCAAAAGGCGCTCGTTACAGTTCCGCCGATGGATAGCACCTCCGGAGTCGGTGAGTCGCAAGGCGCATGACGTCGGCCCAGGGCCTCCACCTCAAAACCATCGCTCTGATCGTCATCATGATTTCCGTTGCCCCTCTCGGCGACGTTTTTCTCGGCAAGGGCATGAAGCGTCTTCCCGCGATGGCCAGTTGGGCGCCCGATCACCTTTTTCATTTTTTCTTCCGCGCGTTCACAACTGGCACCGTCTGGATTGGGATCGGACTCCTGCTCGCATATTTCGTCGCTTATCTTCTGGTCCTCTCATGGGCGGACTATAGCTATGTCCAGCCCGCTTCGTCCGCATCCTACGTTCTGATCGCCCTGCTGGCGCACTTTGTGCTCCGCGAAACCATTTCGCCTGTGCGCTGGCTCGGAGTTGCCGTCATCTGCACCGGAGTTTTCGTCGTTGGCCACACACATCCGCAAACGCCGGAGCACCATTCGTGGTGACCCAGGCCATTCTCTATATCCTCATCGTTTTCGTCGGCACCGGCGGCGAGCTTTGCGTTTCACGCGCGATGAAAACCATCGGCGAAGTGAAGGACTTTCGCCCGGGCGCCATCGCACGTGTGGTAGGGCGCGCTATGGCGCTCCCGCGCATGTGGACCGGAATTGCCCTGATGGCAGTTGCGTTTTTCGCGCTGCTGGGCATGCTGTCGCTCGCCAAAGTTAGCTTCGTATTTCCGTCGACGGCCCTCAGTTACGCAACGGGCGCCCTCGGGGGAAGGTTTTTTCTCAACGAGCGAGTGACCCCTCAGCGGTGGTTCGGCGTCCTGCTGGTCTGCGTTGGCGTAGCGTTGGTGTTTATCGGCAAGGGATAGCGCGCGAAGGGTTGCCTGATGACGTTTTGGACAGCGATTCGCGATGTTTTTCTTCTTCTTTCTCTCGCGCCTTTCGCCTACTACCTTCTCGCCATTCTCGCCGCGTGGCGCTTCTTTCCCAGCGCAGGTCTCGCCCCCGCCGTCACTCTTCCCGATCCCCCTCCGGCCGTCAGCATCCTGAAGCCCATTTGCGGACTGGACCGCGAAACATACGAAAACTACGCCAGCTTTTGCCGCCAGGATTATCCCGAGTTCGAGATTCTCTTCTGTGTGTCGGATGCCGACGATCCCGCGATCCGAGTGATCGAAAACCTGATCCGCGATTTCCCCACGTGTTCCATTCGCCTGCTTACCGGCTCCGACCCTCTGGGCGCGAGCGACAAAGTCAACAAACTGGTGCGCATGGCCCGCGAAGCCAAGCATGAAATCCTGGTTGTCAGCGATAGCGACGTCCGCGTCGGACCGAATTTTCTGCGGGCCATCGCCGCGTCTTTTGCCGATCCCAAGGTCGGCGGAGTCACCTGTCTCTATCGCGGCTTGGTCGAACGATGCTTCGCCGCCACTCTCGAAGCTCTCGGCAACACCACCGACTTCGCGCCGGGCGTGCTGGTCGCGTGGCTTCTCGGAAATCGGTCGCTCGATTTCATGCTCGGTGCCGTGATGGCGACCACCCAAAAGCATCTTGCCGAAATCGGCGGTTTCGAATCCTTGGTCGACTATTTCTGCGACGACTACGAACTCGGCAATCGCCTCGCGGCCCGCGGCCATCGCATCAAGCTCAGCAGATTCCCCGTTTCCATCGTCTATCCTAGCGAGAGGCTGCCCGCCGCCTTTCACCATCAAGTTCGCTGGAATCTCAGCATTCGTTATTCGCGCCCCTGGGGACATCTCGGCCTGATTTTCTCGCAGGGTTTGCCGTGGACGGTGCTCGCCGCCATCTTGGCGCCTTCAGCGGCCATTGCCGCCGCGTACGTTGCTGCCTATGTGCTTCTGCGCGGAGCGATGGCCTGGGTTGTGGGCGTGCGGGGAATGCACGATCGTCTCGTGCGCCGTGAATTCTGGGCCCTTCCTGTGCGTGATGCCTTCGCATTCCTCGTCTGGATCGCCAGTTTTTTCCCGCAGCGCATTCGCTGGCGCGGCCGGCGATTTCTCGTGCGCAAAAAACGCCTCGTCGCAGTTCTCCCTCGCTAATGCGCGTCTCTCCACTAGTTCCGGCCCCGCGCCGTCACGTTGCTTGACGAAGGCCTTCTCCCCGCATATCTTGCTACCGTTATTCCTGCTCCAGGGGGAGGATTTTATGGAATCAAAAGGGACGCTCATCCTCGCTGTCGGTCTACTCGCCTCAATCGCCACCTTCGGACAAAGCCAGGCGCCGCCGTTGCCGCCCCCTCCCGCAAACGCGCCTCCGCCATCAATTCAAGCCAACGCCGATCCCGGCTATGACGCTGTTCTTGCCACTTGCAAAAATCCGCCGCGCAAGATGCCCCCAATCCATTTCCCCGCCTCCGGCCCGCCTCCGCGCGAAGTTACCATCACCGCGATTCCCGGCGTCATCGCTGCGGGCGCGCAATGGAAATTCCTCTGGCAGGACGCCGGCAACAATGGCGATGGCATCGTCGGCACCAAAGACGGCGGCCTCCTGATCGCGCAGAACGATAAAGCCGACGTGGTAAAACTCGATCGCAACGGCAAGCCTTCCGTTGTCTACACGGATACCCACACCGGCGGCTCGGTTTCCATGAACGCGAAGGGTGAATTGTTCATCGTCGAGCGCGGTTTGCATCCTGCTATTTGGGAACTTTCGCCCAAGCGGCAGCTCCTTGCCGACAAGTACCAAGGCGACTCGTGGGATTGTATCGGCGGCATCCTCAACGATCTTTCGGCAGACAAGAAAGGCGGCGCCTACTTCACCATGGGCGGGCTTTTTTACGCCAGTCCGAAGGGCGTGGTCACCAAGTACGGAGAAAATCTCTTCACCAACGGCATCATCCTCAGTCCCGACGAAAAAAAGCTTTTCGTAACCAATAGAAGTACCGTCGTCGTTTTCGATGTCCAGCCGGATGGCTCGCTCGCAAACCAGCGAGATTTCGCCAAGCTCCAGGAAAAAACGAATGGTGACGGCAGCACCACCGATTCCGAAGGACGCATCTACGTCACCACCGGCCCCGGCGTGCAGGTCATTGGCGCGGACGGCACGTGGCTCGGCCTGATCCCCACGCCGCGCGAGGTAATCAGCGTGTCCTTCGGCGGCGCTGACCGCAAGACGCTCTTCATCCTGGCCCGCGGCGCCGTCGATTCCAGCGGTAACCAGATCGGCAACGCCGCCCAGGTTTACTCAATTTATATGATCGCGCAGGGCTACAAAGGCCGTCCCAAATAGCGGCAGCCTGTTCACTCTCGACTTTTCAAAACCAAGTTTTGGCTTTGTAGCGCTGATAATCCTCGCCAAATTTTTCAGCGAGGACTTTCTCTTCTTTGCGCGAGCGGACGACTTGCAGCGGAATCAGAACGATAAACAGTAGCAACCAGATCGGCCGAAAATACAGGAAAAAGCCCGCCACACAGAGCCCGCCGAACACGTAGATCGGGTTCCGGATGCGCGAGTAGAGCCCGCTAGTGACAAGTTTTTGCGCTTTGGCCTTGATGGAGAAGGCGCTGCCAAGCTGAACGCGCGCGATCAGAAGCAACGCGAAAGAAGGAATGGCGATGGCGGCGCCGGCGATCTTTAGCGGCGTCCACGGATGGTGCGACGTGACGACAAAGTAGGCGGCGTAGGCGAACGCGAGAAGGGCCAAAAGAAGCGTGATGACGTTCAATTTCATGCCGTCGAGCCGCTCAGAATCCAAAACTAGCCGTGATAAACTAATCGCAACATCGTACACCCGCTGGGAGGTCGTACAATTGGCAGTACATCAGATTCTGGATCTGATTATCCTGGTTCGAGTCCAGGCCTCCCAGCCAATCTTCAATCCACCGCAAATTTAGCCACACCGCTTCTCAGGGCAAGATCGCGAACGCGCGTGCCGGAAAGCCAAGGCCGTGCTCCGGCTTCGGCCAGCTCACCACGATCAAAGCTCCGGTCGCCGGCGCCTCGTCGAGATGAGCCATCACCTCAATTTGCCAATGGCCGTGCGTCAGCAGCCATTTTTCGGACTTGAGATCTTCGCTGGTGTCGGTGTCCATCGATTCGTGCCCGTTGGCCACGATGCCGCGTTGTTCGTACAGAAACTTGATCGCCTCGAGCGACCACGCCGGGAAA
>DASYZC010000217.1:0-2633 GCA_035949735.1 Candidatus Acidiferrales bacterium
CCGCAGCCTTTTGCAGGAGCGGACAACATCGGACTTTGTGGGCGCTTCGAGTGCGCGCCTTGGGGTGGTGGTCTTCTCGGTTGCGGTGGCGCGCTGTGTGTCGCATTCGTCGGTAACCTTATCGATACAAAAATAACGGAGGCGCGACTTTCCTTGACAGGCGGGGTTACAATCCACGGCACCTGAGGATTGCAAGAAGTCGCTGGCACGATGCGACCCGCCGGAGGGATTCCGCATCCAATGATTGCGTAGGAAAGATGGGGAGGGTCCAGTGTGGATCCGCCGAGACTGGGACGATTTTTTTAACCGCATGCGGAGACGCGGTACCGCAGTTCATCCTCCGCGGCCTGTGGATCGATCTGCGCGAAACCGCCTGGTTCCCGCGGAAGGTTACAGCTTGGCGGAGCTCGATGACGCGGGGCTCAGCCTTGAGCAAGCAGAGGTTCTAGGACTTCCGGTCGACGCCATGCGGTTGGGCAGCGACCAGGCAAATGTGACCGCTCTGCAGATGTTTCTCCGGGCCAGCCGCGCGCGCTACTGACTCTCCGGTGCTATTCCACTTGATGTACTCTTGACGCGGGCATTGAAATCGGTAAACTTCCCTTTCTCGTTATGGCGACACAGCCCAACCCGGCAACGCTGGCCCCGAATCCGGAAGACTCACTGCGGGAGCTTGAGTTTCCCCAGCGGGAGGCTGCTTTTTTCTACGGTCTGTTTTTGCGCGGACATTCGCCCGAGCAGCTTAGGCGCGACAGTGAAGTGCCCGCCGGCGTGCTTGCCAAATGGGATCGCGACTCCACGCGGCAGCCGGAGTTGCGCGTTTTGTTTGAGCGGATAGTCGAATACCGAAGGCACGTGCTGGCGATTTTCGATTCGCTTGTTGGCTTTGACGCAAGAACACAGCGATTACAGTAGTTTGCAGTATGAATTTCCCTCAGCCATTCTGTCGCTCGAGTTTTCTTTCTCCGGGTTCTGACGCCATGCCCGATTTCCGCGCCATTTCCGTGGCCGAGCGACGGTTGCAAAAGCGGCGTGAATAATTCAAACTACTGATGTTCCCCGGTAGCTCAATGGTAGAGCATTCGGCTGTTAACCGAAGGGTTGCTAGTTCGAATCTAGCCCGGGGAGCCAACTTCCTCCATGATTACAGTTCTCTTCCTCCGTCACGGCGTCAATGGTTCTTGTGTCGCTGGTTCTGCTTATCGCGTGTGCAAACGTCGGACTCTTGGTCCCAGCTAATTTCCGTTGGCCGGGCCTTGCGAGAAATTGCTAGCGAATGCGTTCGCCCGCCGAATTATTCACGGCCGCGTGATGTGAAAATGGAACGTCAGATAGAAATCGCCCAGATTCGTCGTCGAGCCGTTCGTGTGGTCGAGTTGCAGACGGCCGATGCCCGTCGCCGGAATTACGTTGCCGTTGGCATCCGTCGCAGCCTGCGGATCTATGAACCAATCATCGCATTGGCCGTCAGTGCCGACACTGTTGCATGTCACAAGAATTTCAGTGGTATCGGGAAAACCGGCGGCGGCGCCTCCCATTTCAAGCACATAATGATTGGATTGCTTCCCGCTAACCGGATAAAAAAGACTAAAAGGGGCGGGACAACTTCCCACCTGACCGGCAGTCATCGTCAGCATGTCCATAGTCTGCGATCCGTTCGTCGTGTCTACGCATTTGTTTTCCAACTTGCCGGGCAATTCCTGCGTTCCGGTAAAGGGCGGATTTGGGGGAACGGTGAAGCCGGGCTGCCCGGCCGCCACCGCATTGTTGCCAAGAGTGAATCTGAGCTTGCGTGTCGAGCTTTCCAGGTTGAGCTGCCAATCGCCCGGCGGCACGGTGCCGTTGTCGGTTACTTCAAGCAAAGAAGAAACGCCCTGGTCGCCGTTGTCATATTCACCTTCAACAGCGTGGACGGGGCCAAACTGGCCATCGCTCTGAATCGTGTTGGGAACGCCATTGGCATCGACGTCCGACAAGTACGAGGTTACGGAAATGGGTCCAGGTCCCTTGGAGCCTTTCCCAATGACGGCCCAGGCCACCGTGGAGGTCATCACGAACAACAACAGGACGAGACGGGAAACACGCATACGCTGTTCTCCTTTTCGAAGGTGTCTTTCTTTGCCTGATTCGACTTACCAAGGGACTTCGTTCTGGTCAAATCACGGGAGTGTCGTATTTGTATAACGGCGCAGCGGCAAGAAAGAAGGCAATTTAGAACAGGGCGCGCCAAAACAGCCCGCAGAGCTGCGAAGGGAGGGTTGAGATTTGAGCTTGCACGCGCGAGGATTCGGGGGTAGGTTCGCCAGTTAGACCCGGCCATGGCCACAATTCCCAGCAACGGCCCCGCCGACCGAAGCGTCATCGCCATTCGGTTTGGGGAGTTCGAATACCAGACGCAGCGCGGCGAATTGCGCAAACACGACCTCCGGATTCGACTACAGCCGCAGTCTTTGGCCATCCTATTAGCTCTACTGGACTCGCCCGGCACACTTATTACGCGGGAAGAACTGCGCAGCCGCGTTTGGGAGTCCGGCACTTTCGTGGATTTTGAGCACGGACTGAATTCAGCCATGAAGCGCGTGCGCGACGCGCTGTGCGATTCCGCTGACGAACCCGAATACATCGAAACTGTG
>DASYZC010000218.1:0-3927 GCA_035949735.1 Candidatus Acidiferrales bacterium
TTGGCCATTTTTCCTTTCCTCCCTTCACCCTCACCGAGAGTATCGCACGCGCCGCGCAGAAATTCTTTACCAACGTTTCACATCCAGCCTCATCCCGGCGTCAGTTCGTGGGCCGGTGAATTCGCCGCAACCCTACCTCCAACGCGCGGAAATTGAAATGATGCCGTCTGAGGTATAACCTCATCGATTCTCGGTTAGCCGGATCACAGCCGGGTTGGGGACAGGCCTCCTCGGAGGAGATCGCACATGGACTTGCAATTGTCAGGCAAGCTTGCGCTCGTCACCGGCGCTTCCAAAGGCATTGGCCGCGCAATAGCGACGACTTTAGCCGAAGAAGGCTGCAATCTCGCTCTGGTTTCTCGCGATCTGGCGTCCCTGAACAAAGTGGCCGACTCCATAAGTCTTCGATTCTCGCTTTCGGTGCGCGTCCTCCCCGCCGACCTCTCAAAGCAGGACCAAATCGAACGCGTGGCTGCGGAATTTCCCGACTTGGATATCCTCGTCAACAACGCCGGCGCCATTCCGCCGGGTAACCTCCTCGCCGTTGACAACGCCGCTTGGCGCGCAGCATGGGATCTGAAAGTTTTCGGATATATCAGTATGTGTCGCGCGTTGTATCCGAGCTTGCAAAAACGGAAGGGCGTCATCATCAACGTCATCGGCGCCGCCGGTGAACGTCTCGATCCCAGCTACATTGCCGGCAGCACCGGAAATGCAGCGCTCATGGCGTTCACGAAATCGCTCGCGAAAGGAGCCGTAAAGGACGGCATGCGCGTCGTCGGCATCAATCCAGGTCCGGTGGCAACTGATCGTCTGCAGACGATGATGCGCGGCCGCGCGAAAGCGCAATTTGGCGATGAGTCACGGTGGCAAGAATTCCTAAGCACCATGTCCTTCGGCCGCGCCGCAACCCCGGAGGAAATCGCCAGTGCCGTAGCCTTCCTCGCCTCCCCGCGTTCCGGCTATACCTCAGGTACCATCCTCACCGTCGACGCCGCCCCAAGCTGATCTTGCTCACGATTCCTGATCCTTATCCCTATCTAAGGCGCTGCGATGACTTCGGAGTTCGTCGAGGTCTGTCAGCTACCCGAAACGTCGGCGCCATGACACCGCTTGAATTTCTTCCCGGAACCGCATGGACAGGGCGAATTCCGTGACGGAGTCACCCTTCGGGGTTTGCCTCTGTGATCCACGGGGTATTCATGTTCCCGCGCTGCCCCGGACTTTACTCGTCGAAGCAGTCCGAACCTGTTCTGGATTTCCTTTGCCCTAGCCGCTTGCGCGGGAGACCAGCTGGAAACATCCAGATACATTAAGTCCTCCGACCGACGCGATGGAAGGCCCGCTTCGCTCGCGATGCCGATGATGTCGGTGGCCTCTGGGAACTTGAGCTTTGCAACGTGGCAATAATCGGACAAGAGATTCTTCCGAATGCCCCGATAATCTTCATCCGTAAGTTCCGGCCTACGCTTTAGAAACAAGAAGACATAGTGAGGGAACCCAGAATTCAGCGGCTGCATGACCCGGGCAGACCAAGTCTTTGTATCAATACTTCGTTCTAGGACCTCATGTAGACTCGTGGCCAGCATCCGTCTCCGAGTCCTCGGCTCACGAGCCAAAAATCGAAACATTACCTCTTGCTCGCGCAAGGGCCGACCACTAGTGAAGTACTGCGTTCCGCTCATTGCATGGAACGCAAACTTTTCAATTAGCTTGTCCCACGAATAACTGACGCGGTCGCTTTCGATTTGGGCTTGCCTTTCGGGACTGCGCAGAAATGCCTCCCAGAACCCTTCTTGGAAGGACAACACATCATAGTTTCCATCGATCACAAAATCATGCTCGCCAGAGTCATTCAGTTTTCGTAAGTAGATCGCTAGCAATTCCTCCTCGCCCGCCGCCCAGACCACCCTGTCACCCGTCAGAAACCGCTCTTTCTTTGTCAGATATGCGGTGAAATCACTGATTGTGTCGAGCGTACTCATCACAATCTTTAACGTCGTGTCGTCGAACACATGAACGTAGCCCTTGTCGATATCGATTTGCCCGATCGTGAAGGGCATATGCGAGAAATGTGAGTCGCCCGCCAAACTGCTATCGAGCATCAGGCTACCGCTGCCGCCGAGCCTTTCCTTGCAGGCGCGGGATGCGTCATGTGCAACGACGACGCGGTGAAAAATTGCCTTGTTGGGATTCGGTAGATTGATGGGAAATGGAATGGTGCATCGCCTATCCAAGAAAAGACGATTGGGAAACTGCCTTATCCAACGCTCGGCACCCCAGACTTGCTGGGCCGAATTCCGCACTGCTTTCTTGAACCAACGAGCCCACTCGACTTCCAGATCACCGCCGTCCCCAAATTTGCAATCCTTGTCACTGAAAATGATGACGTGATTCTCAAAAACAACGAGCAGATCACAGACTTCCTTTCCATCACCCTTACCTGCGGGCCGCCCCTGATCGCGGAATACTCCGGGGTAACTCCACAGCGAAAGGAAGGAATGCCTGCACAATTTTGCTAAGTATCGTTCTGACTCAGTGACCCCTTCAGCCGGGATGGCAGCCGCGTCAGCAAAATCTGGAGGAACTTTCTCAGGCATCACGCTCACACGGACCAAATACGTAGCCGCAACATTGATTATACAAAGGCGTCATTCAGACTGTCTGCCGACTCAGTGCTTCGATAGCTTAGAGCCGCGCACCAATAACCCGCGCACCTCCCCGGTTCTTTACACCAACAAGCGGATGAAATCGCTTGACAAATCATGCTACGGTTATCGCCGGTCGCGAGCCGCGCTCGCACCAGGTTTTCTTGAGCAAGGTGAAGAGGAAAAATGGAAGCGAAGACGCAAGACTGCAGGAGACAGGAGTTCGGTACAGATCGGCGCCGCTCGTGGTCGCTGCACCGCGAGCGACCTGTCTCTGACAGCGGCTTTTTCACCCCGAGAGTCGAACGGGAAGCCGTCAGCCGAAATTCGCTGAAAGCCTCTCCAACCCAGGCCAGCTGCTGCAAGTTCTGCTCGCCAGGCGTGTCGAGTAGAAACGCACGTAAGTACATGAAAAGAAAGACTCGGTGTCACGGCTACCCGTCACAAAACTGGGAGGGCTATTTCGCAGTCTTTGGCTCCTTTCAAGGTTGGTTTTAGCTCAAGATTAGATATGGACAACATTCAAATCACGCTGCCGGATGGAGCGACTCGCGAAGTGCCGCAAGGCACCACTGCCGCGCAAATCGCCGGCCAAATCTCGCCTCGCCTAGCGAAAGAAGCGCTGGTCGCCCGCGCCGATGGCGACCTGATCGACCTCTCGCGCCCGCTGGAACGCAACGCGAAATTGTCGATCCTCACCGCCAAGGATCCGGACGCCGTCCAGGTCTTCCGCCACTCGGCCGCCCATTTGCTCGCCGCCGCCGTCCTCGAACTTTACCCGGATGTGAAGCTCGGCGTCGGCCCGCCGATTGACACCGGATTCTTTTACGAATTCGTCCGCGAGCAGCCATTCACTCCCGATGAACTCGCAAAAATCGAGGCCAAGATGCACGAGTTGGCTGCGAAAGACGTTCCCAACGAGCGCAAGCTGATTCCCAAGCCCGAGGCTCTCGACCTCTATCGAAAGTCGAAGCAGGAATTTAAGTGCGAACTGGTTGAAGAAAAAGCCGTCGAGCCGATGGTTTCTTTTTACACCACCGGAAAATTTATCGACTTCTGCCGAGGCCCCCACATCCCTTCAACTGGGCGCATAAAAGCTTTCAAGTTGATGAATGTCGCCGGCGCTTACTGGAAAGGTGACGAAAAAAATCCGCAGATGCAGCGGATTTACGGCGCGTGTTTCGTCGAACAGAAAGAACTCGACGAATATTTGCACAAGCTCGAGGAAGCCAAGCGCCGCGACCATCGCAAACTCGGCCAGGAACTCGATCTCTTCAGC
>DASYZC010000219.1:0-8736 GCA_035949735.1 Candidatus Acidiferrales bacterium
AGAAGCTAGAAGCTAGAAGCTAGAAGCTAGAAGCTAGAAGCTAGAAGCTAGAAGCTAGAAGCTAGAAGCTAGAAGCTAGAAGCTAGAAGCTAGAAGCGGAGGTTCCCGGCTGGAGGAGGTATGAGGTTTTGGAGGCGGATGCGCTCCGGATGGGGAGCGGTTTTCGGGCGGGCGCGGGTCGAGAGTGAGCTGGATGCGGAACTGCGGTTTCACGTTGAGGCACACGCGGGAGATTTGATGCGTTCGGGGCTGTCGCGTGAGGAGGCGCTGCGGCAGGCGCGGCTGAAGCTGGGCGGGCTGGAGCGAACAAAAGAGGAGTGCCGCGATGCGCTGGGCGTGAGCCTTGTGGAGTCCTTGATTCAGGATGTGCGCTTCGGCTTGCGGATGCTGCGCAAAAATCCCGGCTTCACGGCGGTTGCGGTTATCACACTTGCCCTTGGCATCGGCGCGAATACCGCGATATTCGGTGTCGTCGATGCAGTGCTGCTACGGCCGCTGCCCTACAAGAACGCGGACCGCATCGTGTGGGCTGCCGAACGCTTTCCCTTCAATCATGACTCCGCCGTCGTCCTCAGCCCGGACTTCATTGGTTGGAAGGAAGGCAACGACGTATTTGGGGAGATTGGTGCGTTTGGAGGCGCCCCTGGGGCGAACCTAACCGGCGGAACCGAGCCCCGGCGTGTGAGCGTGACCAATGTTACGACGAATTTTTTCCCGATGCTTGGAATTCAACCCGTGATCGGCCGGACGTTTCTTCAAGAGGAGGCGAAGGAGGCGGGAAGCCACGTTGCGTTGCTGAATGAGACTCTCTGGAGAAACCGGTTCGGCGCCGACCGCCATATTACCGGAAAAGAAATCAACTTAGACGGCACGGCGTACACCGTCGTGGGAGTGATACCGGGCAGCGTCAACTATCCGCACGCCGACATATGGACTCCCTTGGCGCTGGATTCGAAGGTCTTCTCGCCCCAGTCACCCCAGTGGATGGCCCTGACGATTATCGGCCTTCTGAAGCCTAGCGTGACAATCGATCAGGCGCGGGCCAACCTGCAGGTTCTGACTCAGAGGATGGATCAGCAATACCCTCCGCAGGCCGAACGGTTCCGCGCGAACGCGCGCGTGGACGTTGTTCCACTGCATGCCGTGCTGGTGAAAAACGTGCGTTTGCTGCTCCTGATTCTTCTAGGATCCGTCGGGCTGGTCCTGATGATTGCGTGCGCGAACGTGGCTAATTTGCTGCTTTCGCGAGCGGCGGCGCGGGGAAGGGAGATCGCGGTCCGCGCGGCCCTCGGAGCGGGGCGCGGGCGACTCGTGAGGCAAATGCTCACCGAAAGTTTGCTCTTAAGCCTAAGCGGAGGATTGGTTGGCCTGGCCGCGGGATTTCTGGGGATGCGGCTGCTCAAACAACTGATCCCTCCGGACTTCTCTTCGCCTCCAACACTCGAATGGAGGATCTTTGGCTTCGCGACCGCGCTGGCGATTCTGGCAACCGTATTTTTCGGATTAGTTCCGGCGCTCGCGGCCTCGATCTGCGATGTGAACGAGTCGCTGAAAGCAGGGCCGGTGATGAGGCGGCGCAGATTCAGCCGCCTGCGCAGCCTCCCGGTGCTGGCCGAGATCAGTTTGTCACTCGTGCTGCTCATGGGCGCGGGCCTTCTCGTGCGAAGTTTCGTTCGTCTAACCGACGTCAATCTCGGGTTTGAGCCGAGCCATCTACTGCTCGCCACGGTCCAACGCCCTTTTACTTTGGGCTTCCATTCGCAGCGGCACTCCGCCTTCTTTCGGGAGGCCCTGGCGCGAATCCGCGCGCTCCCGGGAGTTCAAGATGCGGCCGTGACCGGCCAATTTCCGCTGGGCGGACTCAACAATGCCGCGAATCAAATGCGTCTCGCGGACGGGACTTTCTACCGCCCTGGAACCCCCATCCTGCTGGACGGCATCAGTCCCGGATATTTTCGGACGATGGGTATTCGGCTGCTGAAAGGACGTTTCTTCGATGACCGCGATTCAGCTGACGCAACACGAGTGGCGATCCTCAGCGAATCATTCGCACGCCAAGCTTTTAAGAGTCGTGACCCTCTCGGCCAGCGCGTCGATTATGTCGAACCAGGGCAGCCTGATCCTGCGGAGCTTACAGTCGTCGGCGTCGTTTCCGATGTGCGAAACTCCGCGCTAGACCAGGAGCCGTTGCCCGAACTCTTCACACCCGATGTTCAGCAGCCGTTTTTCATCATGACGTTTGCGGTTCGCAGCAAGGGAGATCCGCGCGGTCTTTCCGGCGGCGTGCGTCAAGCCATACTCAGCGTTGATAAGGATCAGCCCGTGTCCGAATTGCAGACCATGGACGACCTTCTCGCAAATTCCGTCGCGCCCCAGCGATTCAGGATGCTGCTCGTTGGGCTTTTTGCGCTGCTGGCGCTGGCGCTCGCCGCGGTAGGTGTTTACGGCGTGATGGCTTATTCCGTCCGGCAGCGCACGCACGAAATCGGCGTCCGGATGGCGCTCGGGGCCCAACGGCGGGACGTAATGAAACTCCTGCTGGGCGAAGGGGCGCTTCTGGCCGTCGTCGGAGTAGGCCTCGGCATTGCCGGAGCGTTCTGGTTAACGCGATTCTCCTCAAGCCTGCTCTTCGGCGTCAAGCCCACGGACCCGGTTACTTTTTTCTGCGTGTCCATAATCCTCGTTGCCGTCATTCTGCTCGCAACCTATTTTCCCGCGCGAAAAGCGATGCGGGTCGATCCGATGGTGGCGCTGCGGCACGAGTAGCCAGTCAGAGGTTGGAGGTTAGAAGTCAGAAGTTAGAACCTAGAAGCGGAGGTTCCCGTTTGGAGGAGGTATGAGGTTTTGGAGGCGGATGCGCTCCGGATGGGGAGCGATTTTTGGGCGGGCGCGGGTGGAGAACGAGCTGGACGCGGAGCTGCGGTTCCACGTGGAAGCGCATGCGGAAGATTTGGTGCGCAGCGGTCTATCGCGCGAAGAAGCGTTGCGGCAGGCTCGGCTGAAGCTGGGCGGGCTGGAGCGAACAAAAGAGGAGTGCCGCGATGCGCTGGGCGTGACCTTCGTTGAATCGCTGATACAAGATGTGCGCTTCGGTCTGCGGATGCTGCGCAAGAATCCCGGCTTCACCCTGACCGCCGTTGCGATCGTTACGCTCGGCATCGGGGCGAATGTTGCGGTTTTTTCTGTCGTCAACACAGTAATCCTGAAACCCTTGAAAGCACCCGACGCTGATCGAATCGTCCAAGTTGAACCAACTTATCAAGGAGTTCCGGGAACCGGAACCGGACTTCCAGAATTCAATCTGTGGAAGCAGCAGACAAATATTTTCCAGGATACTTCCGCCTATCGGCTCGATCGGGTGAACCTAATTGGCGGATCCTCCCCCGAGTTGATTCCAGTAGCCCGTGTGACGCTGGACTTTTTCCGTCTTTTCGGAGCGCCGGTCCTCAAGGGCCGCACTTTCACCACCGACGAAGATCGACCTCACGGCGGAAACGTTGCTGTGCTCAGCTATGGATTCTGGACCCGTCGCTTCGAAAACGATTCTCAAGTTCTGGGTAAGGCCATTGTCCTCGGAAGCGAGAGCTACGTTGTGATTGGGATTCTCGGTCCCAATTTTGATACTGAGCAATTCGATCGGATTCCCGATGTATGGCTTCCATTTCAAATTGAACCGAACACCGACGACCACGGTAGCTACTGCTACGTGGCTGCCCGCCTTAGAACCGGAGTTACCCTCGGTAAAGCGATCGCCCAGCTTAAAGCTGTGGTCCAAGAGTATCGACGCAGGTTCCCCGCCTTTAGCTCGAAGGAGGGTTTCACAGTTCAGCCACTCCGAGAAGCAATGGGCAACAATTCGCGTCGCCTGATAATGCTTCTCGTTGGTGCAGTGATTTTTGTGCTCCTTATTGCTTGCGCGAATGTTGCCAACCTGTTGCTCGCCCGCGCCAGCGGAAGAATGCATGAGATCGCCATTCGAGCTGCCGTGGGTGCTGGGCGTGGGCGAGTCGTCCGCCAATTGCTGACCGAAAGCACGCTGCTTTCCCTGGTGGGAGGAGCACTGGGTCTTTTGTTTGGGATGGTCGGCATTCGAGCCTTGCTTGCCCTTTACCCAGGTAACCTCCCTCTCACTTCTCCGGTTAACCCACTCTATATTCCTCGTATCGGAGAGTCGGGTTCCGCCGTCACCTTGGATTGGCGGGTTCTGGGATTTACAGTGCTTGCTTCGCTGGCCACGGCTGTGTTGTTCGGTATTCTTCCTGCATTCCAGGCGTCTCGCGCCGATCTCAACCTACTCCTGAAGGAGAACAGCGCACGTTCCGGTTTTCGGCAGCACAAGACTCGCTCGCTGCTCGTTATCAGTGAAATAGCCCTCGCGCTAGTGATGTTGATTGGGTCAGCTTTGCTGATTCGAACTTACATCGCATTACGCTCTGTGAATCCGGGCTTCAACTCACACAATGTGCTCACGATGCAGATGTCGCTAACCGGTACGCGCTTTGAAAAGACTTCGGAAATGGATCAGCTTGTTCGCGATGGCGTTAGGCGGGTTCAGGCATTGCCCGGAGTGACTGACGCAGCCGCTACATGCTGTCTACCATTGGAAACGGTTTGGCAGCTACCACTCATCGTCGTCGGACGCCCACTAGACGGGCCCTATCATCGATTCGGCGGTTGGACGTTCATTTCACCAGACTACTTTGATGTCTTCAATATACCTCTGATGCGAGGCCGTGCATTCACAGAACGCGACGATGCTAACGCACAGGCCGTAGTTATCATCAACGAAGCAATGGCTAAGGCGTTGTGGCCGAAGAGTGACCCTCTGGGTGACCGGCTCGTTATCGGTAGGGGTATGCGGCCTGAATATGACAAAGATTCCGCTCGCCAGATCATCGGCATCGTGGGCGACGTCCGGGACACTGTTCTTGATCGCCCCCCGAGGCCCGCGATGTACGTTCCAATCGCCCAGCTCCCCGATAGCATTAATGTTATCAATCTTCGGCTCCTGCCCATCACTTGGATCGTTCGAACCCGCGTCGCGCCGTATTCGCTCAGTTTGGCGATTCGGAGCAATCTTGAGCAAGCAAGCGGCGGTCTGCCAGCTTCGGGCATACGTTCGATGGATGAGGTTGAGTCACAGGCCACTGCCCGCACGAGGTTCGAAATGATGCTCATGACGGTATTCGGCTGCTCAGCGCTGCTACTCGCGGCAATCGGTATTTATGGGCTGATGGAGTATTCAGTTCAACAGCGCAAGCACGAAATGGGAATCCGCTTGGCCTTGGGAGCTGAGTCGCGGGATGTGCGGAATATGATCGTGTTTCAAGGAATGCGTCTAACGTTTATAGGAGCCGTCTTAGGCATCGGAACTGCCTTCGGCCTGACACGGCTTATTGCAGGCTTCTTGTTCGGCGTTAGGGCCTGGGACCCGGGGGTGTTCATCGCTGCCCCCGTTCTGCTGAGTGCTGTTGGTCTTCTCGCCGTTTGGCTGCCCGCACGTCGCGCCGCGACGATGAATCCGATGGTGGCGCTGCGGCACGAGTGAGGGAATGGAAGGTTTGTGGTTGGCGTCGCGGCTGGCGGTTACACCGAAGAGAGGTTTTTCGACTGCGTCCCGCGCCGCGCAAACCACTGCGCGAAGAAAAAAGGCGCGGGACACTCCGCTCAGGATGACGGCTCCGGTCAGATGGGAGGAGGTATGAGGTTTTGGAGGCGGCTGCGCTCGCTGAGAGGAGCGATTTTTGGGCGGGCGCGGGTGGAGAGCGAGCTGGACGCGGAGCTGCGGTTCCACGTGGAAGCGCATGCGGAAGATTTGGTGCGCAGCGGTCTATCGCGCGAGGAAGCGCTGCGGCAGGCGCGAATGAAACTCGGCGGGCTGGAGCGCACCAAAGAGGAGTGCCGGGATGCGTTGGGCGTGAGTCTGGTGGAATCCGTGATTCAAGATGTGCGCTTCGGTCTGCGGATGCTGCGGAAGAATCCCGGGTTCACAGCAATCGCCGTTCTTACCTTGGCCCTGGGCATCGGCGCCAACGTGTCCGTATTCACGTTAGTTGATTTCGCCATGCTCCGGCCGCTTCCCGTGCCGGACCCGGACCGAATAACCATCGTGAGTCGCGCGGAAAATCCGCAATTTGCTTACGCCGATTACCAGGAATATCGCGACCGGAATCAGGTCTTCACGGGGCTTGCTGCAAGTTTTCCGACCGAATCCAGCATCGATGTGGATGAGGAAAGCCACCTGGCAAGCGCGGAAGCTGTTTCAGGAAACTACTTCGAGACGATGGGGTTGCGTCCCTATCTGGGAAGGTGGTTCACCGACGAAGACGAGCCGGTGGCCGTGCTAAGTTATTCCGGGTGGCAGCAACTCTTCAACGGCGACACGCATGTGCTCGGGAGAACCGTGCGATCCGAATCACAAGTGTACACAGTGGTCGGAATCGCACCACCGGGGTTCAACGGCGTCAATGCGCCGATTCAAACCGCAATTTGGGTTCCGCTGCAGGTATGGGTGCAACAATATCCCGAGGCGCGCGCTCACCTGAGCGATCGTGAGCACCCGTGGCCCAAGGTGATGGTTTTCGGACGGTTGAAAAAGCACGTCGAGCGCAAGGCCGCGGTCGCCGATCTGAATGCAGTGGATGATTCGATGCGGCGGGAACACGCGGCGGACCTGGACAGGGCGTCGTCCCCGTTGAGCGTGGAGGTCGTGCATGGGGCGCCAAGCCCCTTTACACGCCGCGGCGCGATTCCGTTTGCAGCGTTGTTCTTTGTCGTGGTCGGGCTGGTTCTGCTGATTGCCTGCGTGAACATCGGAAACTTGTTACTCGCGCGGGGCACGGCACGGGAACGCGAGTTTGCGGTGCGGGCCGCGGTTGGCGCCAGTCGCGTGCGGCTGTTGCGGCAACTTCTTGTAGAAACGCTACTACTGTCGTTGCTGGGCGCCGCCGGCGGACTTCTTCTCGGCAGTTGGACCAACAGTCTACTCGATTTGCTGGTCGCATCGCTGCCGGCAGAAGCATTAGTCGCAATTCATCCCGATCTGTCGTTCGACTCACGGGTGTTTGCGTTCGCGCTGGCACTGTCCCTTGTGTGCACTGTGCTGTGCGGGCTGTTTCCAGCGTGGCGAACAGTGCGGCGTGATATTCATCCTATTCTGAAAGGTGGGGCCGCGCCCGAGCGGCGCGCCCGACTGCGGCGAGTTTCGCTTGTCTGGCAAATTGCGGTTTCGCTGGTTCTGTTGCTCTCGGCCGGTCTGTTCCTACGGACCATTTATCGCATGCGGGCGAGCGATCCGGGATTCGCGGTTGAGAACCGTCTCTCCGTCCTGACGTATGTCTCGGCGCCGGAATTTACGCCGGTCACCGGACTGGCGTTCTATTCGGAGACTCTGGACCGCATTCGGAGTCTGCCTGGTGTTCGAAGCGCGGCTCTGACTCGCTTCCTGCCATTGATGATCGCAGGCCAAGAAACGGAATGTATATCGGGGCAAGCGGGCGCCCCTTTGACGGTGACACTCGGCGTGATTTCTCCCGGGTTCCTGGGCACCATGCGGATTCCGCTCATCGCCGGGCGAGATTTCGCCCCAACGGACGGGCCGACGTCACCTCCGGTTGTTCTGGTCAGCCAAAGCCTGGCCAAGCGCTTTTGGCCTGGAAGCAATCCTGTTGGACAGGAACTGCGCGTCGGTTGCGGCGCGGCGATAAAGGCGGAAGTGGTGGGCGTCGTGCGCGACACTAATATTCGGTCGCTAGGCGAGTCTCCGCAGCCTCACATTTACAGACCCTTTGCGCAGAAGTATTCGGGGCTGGCCACCTTGATCGTGGAGACCGCAACGGATTCGACGGCGATCAGCGAAGCAATCCGTTCGCTGATCCGTGGAGAAAACGCGAGCGTCCGAATCTATGGTTTTGAGTCCGTTGCCAGCCATGTTGACAATTCGTACTGGACGATACGCGTGGAAGCCACCGCGCTGCTGCTTTTCGGTATCCTGGCAGTGGTGCTCGCTGCGGTTGGGCTTTACGGCGTCATGGAATTTCAGGCGTCGAAGCGAACGCAGGAAATTGGATTGCGGATGGCGCTGGGTGCGAGACCGGTCCAAATTTACTGGCTGGTTCTACACGACTGCATGCGGATCACGGTGGCGGGAGTCGTCCTCGGAATTGTGGCGTCTGCGGGCGTCGCACGCTTGCTTGCGGGCTTCCTCTCGGGCCTGAAACCCACGGACCCGTTGACGTTCGCGGTCTCCGCAACCGTCTGGATTGTTGTGGCTCTCATGGCTAGCTACGTGCCGGCGCGGAAGGCGATGCGGGTCGATCCGATGGTGGCGCTGCGGCACGAGTAGCTAGAGGTTAGACGTTAGAGGTTAGAGAAGTCAGAGGTTGGAGGTTAGAAGCTAGACCGGGTCAAAAAAACTCAGCGACCCGCCGCTACAACTGCAAAGGCCGAGCTCAGGCAAGAGTGCCTGCGCCACAAAAGGCAGAGATGCCGGGCTGAAGCACCCGGCGCTACGTTCAAACCCCTGCAACGGCGAAGGGCAAACCTGCCGGGTGGAAAAAACTCAGCGACCCGCCGCTACAACTGCAAAAGCAAAGGACCAAGAAAGCGAAGGCAGGAGGGTGGAATCGGAGGTACGGACGCTGGAATTGCGCATTTCCCAGATGGCCAGGAACATGCCGGCAAATTCGTGGGCGAAACGTTTTGCTCCGAGGCGGGTTTGCCACCAAGAATGCGGAT
>DASYZC010000220.1:0-3994 GCA_035949735.1 Candidatus Acidiferrales bacterium
AGTCGGCAACGTGCAGATGTGGTGGTTCATCCTGTCACCTTTGGTGATTGCGCTTAGGTCACGGCGTAGTCGGTAACTGACCCATTACCGGCCCTGTCGTCTGCTTGACTGCTCTCTTCTCTCCGTTTCCCTTTCGCGTTCCGGCTGGTCTTAGGGTATATATGGCGCTGCAAATTCGCTTGCCGTTTACTCGAAGCTAGCCGGGGAGCCGGGCCGCGATGTTTGAGCAAAGTCTCAATCCGACGGGCCATCTCTGGTTGACGATCCTGGCCGCCTTGGTCCCGCTGATTGCGTTGATTTTCATGCTTACCGTTTTCCGTATCACGGCATGGCTTGCCTCGACCTTTGCGGGAATCGTCACGATCGCAGTGGGCGTCGTGGTCTGGCACGCCCCGCTGGCGAACACGCTGAGGTCCTACCTGTTCGGCGGACTTACGGGGATTTGGTCAATCGATTGGATCACATTCTGGGCATTGATTATCTTTAACACGCTGGTCCTCACCGGAGCTTTCAGCCGGTTTAAGGAGTGGATGGTTCATCACGCGACAGCCGACATTCGAATCCAAACCATCATGCTAGCCTGGGCTTTCGGCGCGCTATTGGAAGGACTGGTGGGCTTTGGCTATCCCTGGGCCGTCGTGGTGCCCATTTTGGTGGGACTCGGAATCGCCGATCTCGAGGCCATCCGAGTGGCGGCGCTGGCCAATAATGCGCCAGTTTCTTACGGAGCGCTCGGCATCCCCATCATTGGCCTCGCTGCCGTCACGGGCCTGCCATTGATGGCGCTATCGCGGTCGATCGGCAATGTGGTCGCGATACTCGCTTTGCTGCCGCCGTGGGTGCTGATCTATCTCGTGAGCGGCTGGGAGGGAGTAGCCGAGGCGTGGCCGCTGGCGATTGTCGGCTCGCTCTCCTACATCGCCGGGCAGTGGCCGGTCGCCCACTACCTGGGTCCGTATCTTCCCGACATAAGCGGCGCGCTCGTTTCGTTCTGGCTGCTATTTCTGTTCGTCAAAGTTTGGCGACCGAAAACGATTCGCGGTTTTGGCGGAGCACCCTTGGCTCCCGCGGCTGCTGTCTCAAACGGCTCGGAACCGGTTTCCGCGCTCGAAGCGTTTTCCGCGTGGATGCCTTACATCGTACTCATTCTCGTCGTGGTTGCCTGGACGGGCCCGTGGTCTCCCCTTCCAGCTATCAGCTGGCTCAAATTATCTGTCGCCACTAAATCTTCAGTTACGGGAAAGACGCTCGCTTCCACATTCAACTTCGCGCCGTTCACCGGAGGCACGTCGATACTGGCCGCCTGGCTGGTGATCTTGTTGATCTTCCGACCCTCCGCGCAGATTCTGAAACAAACTTTCTCCAGGACGTTCAGGCAAATGTGGGGCGCGTTGCTCGTTGCCTTTTTCATTTTCGCGCTTGCGTACATTTTCGTTTACACCGGAATGGCGAATTCGCTGGCCTACGGTTTCTCGAAGATGGGAGTTTTCTTCGTGGTGGTTGCGCCGATCCTCGGCTGGATCGGCGTGGCGCTCTCCGGAAGCAACACCTCGACCAACGCAATGTTCGGACCGGTGCAAATGGTGACGGGCCGGCTCCTGAATTTGCCAGTGCTTCTGCTGCCATCGCTCAATTCAGTTGGGGCTGAAGTGGGTAAGCCGATTGCGCCGCAAACGGCCAGCGTCGGCGTTTCAACAAGTAAACTGGTGCGCAGCGAGGGCCAGGTGATTCGTCACAATATGGGATGGACGCTAATCGTTCTCGCCTATCTCATCCTGATCGCCGTGGTTATCTACCGCTTCTTCCCAAGCTGGATGTCGCTCGGATAAGCGGCTACGAGATCAAAGCCGTGGGATTTGTGACGGCCATGCGGCGAACGTCCGCGGCGCTGAAGCCCGCATCGAGCATCTTCTGCGCGAACATCGCAAACCCTTCCGCGACGGGCGGATTAATCGTCTGCCCCAAATCGGTTGAGAGGATCACGCGCTCCGGGCCAACCTTGCGGACGCTATCGAAGTAGGCGTCCCAGGGAGCCTTGTTCGTGTACATCGTGGTGAAGCAGTGCTCGATCATCGCACCGAGGTCGGCGACTTCGACCTGCTCCTGCGCGGTCATATTCTGCGAGGGAAACTCCGCGTGCGTGACGAGAACTCGCTTCAGTCCCATTTCCTTGGCGGTTTTCACCAACGCGTGAATTTCTTTCTTGCTCAGGTGCCCTGTGGCGAGAATCATGTCGTGCTTGCCGATCAACTCGAGGCAGCGGCGAGCAACGGAAGTCACTTTGCCGTCGGTGTCGATCACCGTGAGAGGTGGCGGAGAGATGCCCGTCGCCGAAAGCTCGCGCTGAATCTTGGCCCAGAAGGGTAGCTTGTCGGTAGGACCGTCCGAGCGGCCCGCTGTTTCGTTGGCCGCGTCCACGGTGGGCATCCACACGATTTTGTTGCCCGAGCGGCCCGCGATTTCAAGCGCCACCGGGTTCAGCCCGCCGACACTGTGATTCAGAGTGATCGCTCCGAAAGCGGTGATGCCCGGGCTGGCCTTAGTGACCACTTTCGCGCGCTCGTACGTGGGAACGTAATGCGACTTCAACACGAAGCCCTTGAGCTTGTGGGCGAGAAATTCCTTCGCCAGGTCCAAATCATCGATGCGCCTGCCAATTACGTCAGGGGCGACGTGGACCTGCAAATCGTAGCCGCCTTCGATCGCTTGCCACGCGGCATCCGTTACTCGAATTGGGGCGGCAACTGCTTCTACGGCCATAATGGCGTTCTCCCTGGGTCCTCAATTTTCATTTCACGGTAGCCAGTAATATACACAGCCTTCACTATATATCCGCCGCGCGCTTCGCAAAAGCCTAGAGCGGCTGACCGGTGAGCCAGGATTTGCCGCGCGCGTAAAGGGCCTCGACCTCTGGACCGGTCAATCCCGGCATATCCATTTTGATTTTGTAACCAATCTGCGTTTGCAGATAAGCGAGGTGGCGATATCCTTCTCGAAACGACATCAGAAGTTTTTGATCGAGGCTGAGTTTGGCCGCTGGATCGACGGGGTCCATTCGGTCCTTTTCATAAATGGGCTGGCGCAGGACCAATCCCCAGCGCCCTCCGCGCTTTTCCCAGAAATCGACGAAACGCCCGGTGCAAACAACATCGCACATTACGTCGTGAACAGGGGCGCGCTGATCGATCTTCATTTTGGTCTGCGAGAGCGCACGATTGCCTTTGACTTCGATCGTGCTGCCCCCGAGAAAATGCAGGATGCGCACGCCCTTCGCGAAACCCTGTTTGCTCATTTCGATGAATTCATCGGCAGTACCCTGCGTCCAGGTGGCCATCATGCGGCCGTCGTCGTGCCAGAGGCCGCGGAACTCCTTCCACATCAAGGCGTCTCGCCAAACAACCCAGTTTTCAATCATCTCGCGAATCGTCAACCGTTCGATCATTTCGTCATTCATTGGAACTCCCACGCTAAATATGAAAACAGCCGCAGAAGTGTATACCGATTCCACGATTTGGGATCAGAGATTCCGAAAGCAGCCCTGTGGCTTACCGATTGCCTCGACTTACGTGCGCAGGCAAGAGTGCCTGCGCCACGGCTAGGAGTTACTTCGCGGGCTGCCACAATTCGACGAAGCCGCCGACGTCGGGATCCTGAAGCATCACGGCGCGTCCGTCCTTCACCTTCACGATTCCGCCATCCGACACTGTTTTGGCGCCGGCTGCTTTGGTCTTTGCGTACACCGCGTCAATGTCGGTCACCTGAAAGCCGACGTAGTTGACGTTGATATCGGCAAAGTGCTGGCCGGGAGGTTGCTTGTCCTTATTTTGTGGCGACCCGAGCAATTCGAGCCGCACATTTTGATCGGTGGTGGCTTGGGGATACCAACCATTCAGCATGGTCATTCTTGGCGGCTTGCCGTCGGCGGCCGGCGGAGGCAGCGGCGGATAATCTCCGCCCAACACGCCCTGGTAAAACGCGAGCGCCTTCTCCGGAT
>DASYZC010000221.1:0-6563 GCA_035949735.1 Candidatus Acidiferrales bacterium
GGAGCCTACGTATGACGCGGGAGTGTTGCAGCCTCTGCACGAAACACAACTGGAACTCGAGGAGCCATCCCACTCAGATGCGCCTGGAAACCTCCGGTGCGCCGCCTCTCGTTTGGGCGGATGCCGGGAGGACTTTCCGGGCCACAAGCGCAACGTTCAAAGGTCTAATCGCCAAAGTTGGCGAGCAGAGCACATGCTAACGTCATGAAAACAAAGCGTCGCGACAGTTCTAATCGCCAAAAACCCGCTATCTAGTTCCGCTAGGTTTTCGCCGGAGCGTTAGTTGGCTCCCTTCGATGAACTATTCGATAGCTTCTCTGCTTCCTGGCTTCGCCGCCAGGCGTAATAGCCGTCGAGCACCTTGAGTTTGTCCGCATTGGGAAGCGGAATCGCCTTCGACGGATCGTTGAGATTCATCACTTCCGGCTTGGAATTGTTGAACGCGGGCCAAGTGGGCATACCCTGCGCGTTCGGGTCGCCCGTCTTGGCGAAATTCACCCAGTAGGAAGAAACCGTATCGGAGACGGCCCGGTCTTCGGCGCTGGGAGGCATGCTCGGCGTAAAGTTGCCAAACACGTAGGAAATTTCCGCGCCATGCGCCGCGCCCCAGCTTTTAAATTGAGGCGTGTTGGGATACGGCGGCCGGTGGCTGAAATAGTAAACGTAAACTTTGCTCTTGTCTCTGTTCGATTCCAACCGCGCCCAGGTCCAGGTGCTCCACCCAAAGGTGGAATCGCGGGCAAGGTCACGCGCGGAGCGCAGCGCTTCGGCATCCGAGCCGGTCGGATAGGCGGCCAATATTTTGTCGGCGTAATCGCCGTAGCCGGTGTGGACACTGGCTTCGTAAGCGGACGGCGTGGTGGTGGCCACAAACAATGCGCCTTCGTCTGAGTTGGTGCCAATCAGTACAGGGGTGTCGTTGTAGCGGCCTTCTTCATAGAGGTTGTACTGATCGCTCGGAAGCACGTAACCATCGAAGGTGGGCCAGAGACCGCCGCCCAAGCCTGGGGGCAGAGCTTTCAGGATGGATTCGGCGGTCATCTTTCGCGCGTCCGCGATGGATTTTGCGCCGATCTTGGCGAGAAAAGCTGCGCCATGCTTCTCGGCCACGGAGAGCGGAGGCACGTTCTCACCGCCTTCATTCGAGAAGCGAGCGGGTCCAAATGATCCGCCACTCTCGGAGATAGCGCCTTGGAAGAGTCCCTTCGCCAACGGCGAAGCGGCGAGCATGCTGACAGAAATTCCGCCGGCCGACTCTCCAAAGATTGTCACGCGATTTGGATTTCCACCGAATGCGGCGATATTGCGCTTCACCCATTTTAATCCGGCGATCTGATCGAGCAGTCCATAATTGCCCGAGTGGCCATGGTTTTCCGCGCTCAGGTCAGGACTAGCAAGAAAGCCGAACGGCCCAAGCCGGTAAGCTATGCTGACGAACACCACGCCTTTCTTCGCGAGGTTTTCACCATCGTATTGCCGAAGAGAAGTGCCACCGATCGAAAAGCCGCCGCCATAGATCCACACCATTACGGCGAGATGGTCGCGCGGCGATTTCGCGGGAGTCCAGACGTTGAGGTAGAGACAATCCTCGCTCACGGGAAGCGCATCGAGCCCGAGCGCCGGCATCACGATAGGAACCTGCATGCAGGCCGGAGCGAATTTGTCGGCAGCATGCACACCCTTCCACGCGACGGGCGGCCGCGGCGCGCGCCAGCGCAAATCGCCCACGGGCGGCGCGGCAAACGGGATGCCTTTGTAAACCGTCAAGTCGCCTTCTGTCATTCCCTGGACCAATCCCGCCTGCGTGCGGACCGGCTTGGGCGTCTGCGCGGCCACCGTGGACGCAAATCCCAGAACGGCCAGGATCGATGCCAGCGATCTCACGCTTGTCATCATTTTCTCCTCCGCGCGGCAGCCGAACGATTCGCGGCCGCTGCAAAACAAACCCACTATACGGCCTTCCGAATAACTAATTCCGGGGGACGCTTGCGCGGCGTGCGCCGGCCGCGTCCGGGGAAGCGCGCGAGCACTTCGCCGTCCCACAGACGAATGATCCGCTGCCGAAAGAGCCACCTGCCGCCGAATTTCACGAGCTGGTCGTCGTAATAGCCGGTGAAGCGCAGCGTGTACGGCGGCTCGCCTTGGCATTCGGTGACGAAAACAAACGAACGCGCCGAGCAGAGTTTGCTATTTCCTTTGAGGACCATTTGGCTGATGTGATGCTGGCGCCCCGGGAAATTGGGAACGTTTCGAAAATGCTCGGCGAAACGCCGAATATTTTCGCGGCCTTCCCAGCGGTCGGGCTCTTCGAAGACCTCTTCGATGACGATGGCATCCGGCGTGAAACACGCGACAAGCGCATCCACATCGCCAGTGTCGAGCGCCCACGCGTATTCGGCGAGAAGATCATTGATCGCGATGCGGTCTTTAACAGTTAGCGGCGCTGCTTTCGGCATAAGGCTACTCACGCGGCGGCAGCGGAGACTGCGCGCGCTCCCTGTGAAGAGGCCACATCTTGAAAAACTCCGCGTAAAAAATGAGAAACGGGAAAGTGACGGCCAGTAGAGCTGATGCGAGCCAAATCTCAAAATCGTAAGCAGGCGGTCCCGAGTTTACTTTGCCCGTCACCACCGGTGCCAGCGCTCCGTAGATTTCCGCGAGCACCGTTCCGATTGCAGCAGAGGCAATTGTATTCAGAACGCCTTTGAGAGGTTGAGTCAATTTGCCGAAGAGCGACCCATGCATCATGTTCAAAACGATGATTGTGCCGAAAACGAAAGGTATGGGAACACGAACCATAAAGGAAACCACATCCATCTTGATCAAATACACGCCGATATAGAACGCGAGGCCTCCGATCACGAGACTTGTGATGGTCCAGACCAGGCCCAGGAGAGGCTGCTTCATCAAAGCTGGTGACTTCGTGAAAGGCCACATATCGAAGTTGAGTGAGACGAACATCACGCCGATCACGGTGATGTAAAACACCAGCACGCTCCACGCGTTGAATAATCCGTGAGGGTCGAGGGCCGGTACGTACACGGGCGCACCGCGCATAAAGCCGTAGTCGAATAACAGGCGGAAAAGAAGATAGTTAATCAGGTAGCAGGCCACTAGCATCACGAGCCCGGCCGCAATTGGGTTCTTAATCAGCGGTGTGAAAGGCCAGCCGCCCCACATGATAGCGAGCCAGAAGGTGATGATTACCGATGAAATGATGCACATGGCCAGCATCGGCGGAGGCGGATTGACGCCACCACCCACCGTCAAGAAATGGGCCACCGCCACGATTGCCCCGACGGCCAGAGCCACTAGCGTGAGCAAAATGCCCCTGGCAGGCTGGCGACGCGCCGCGGCAAATGCCGGATGCTTGCCAGCCCAGGTTACCGAGATCACGATCTGCATGGGAATGAAGCAGATGGTCAGAAAGGCAACCCAGTTGGCGAATATGGGGAAAGTAAACAGCGCGATGAAACCAAGAGAGACGGCAATTACGAGAAATGAGGCGGCGATTCCCAGCGCTGGTTGCTTCACTTCAGCCTCCGTCTCTTATGCGGTTAGAGGGTCTTGCGCACTGCTTGACTTCCCGCATCGGAGAATCTAATTCTTCAATATCCCACGGTGAATCGCTCGTGATGATGCTGCGGGCGCTCGAGTTCGTCGATCATTGCCATAGCATAATCTTCGAGAGAAATTTTGCTGGCGCCCTTTTCATCGAAGAGAAGATGATCCTTGCCCAAGCGAAACTTGCCGGTGCGCTCGCCCGGAGCGATCTGTGAGGAGGGTGCTAGAAAGATCCAATCCAGATGGGGTTCTTGCTTCAGCAAATAATAAAGCTCGCGCGTTCCACGGATTCCCGGCTTGTAGGGTTCGTACTCTTTTGGAAATGCAGGTGAATCAAGATACTCGATCCCCTCCGCCGTTTTCAGACTGGCCGCGCCGCCCACGCCGAGGAATCGCTTGACGCCCGATTTCTTCACGGCGGCGATAATCGACTTGTGGCCTTGCACGAACTTGTCATAAACCTCCCCACCGGCGACGCCGCGGCCGGGATTGAAAGAGCTGATGACTGCATCTTGACCGGCAAGCAGCCGCGCGAGATCGTCAGTCTGGATCACATCGACTTTTTTTACCGTGAGATTTTTCTGCGGCTGGAGTTTTTCAGGATTGCGGACGATCGCTGTCACCTGATGCCCACGTTGCAGCGCTTCGGCGAGAATCTTCGAACCCACGAATCCGCTGGCGCCAATAAGCGCGATCTTCATGACAATTTCTCCCCCCGGACTGCTCCCGCGCACTGCCAGATACGCCAGTCCATCCAACCGATGACGATTGACAGGCTCAAAGAACGGCGGGATTGTACCACCTTCGCATTCTGTTGGATTCACGGAGATATCCGATGACTGATGCCGCCCCGTTTGGCTCTGAAAGCCCGCTGCTGCGCGAGCCTAAGTTCGAATTTGCGTTTGAAGTGCGATTGCGTTTCACGCGCGTGCAAAATATCGCGAATATGCCAACGGGCGCGGGGCGCGGAGCGGTTTACGTGGATAGCGGAGAATTTTCTGGTCCGCGCCTGCGCGGGAAAGCCGTACCGAATAGCGGCGGAGATTACTCGTTGTTCCGCCCTGATGGGGTGCTGGCTTTCAATGCACGTTACATGCTTGAGGAAGACGATGGCACGCTGATCATGCTTTACAACCGGGGATACCTGTGGGGCCACAAGCCGGACACGATGGAACGCTTGCGCGCGATGGCATTCGCCGGAGGCCCAGCGGTCGATCCCTCGGAATATTACCTGCGCGCTTTTCCGACCTTCGAGGTTGAAAAAGGCAAGCACGACTGGCTGATGCGCTACGTTTTCGTCGGCATCGGCGAGCGCAAAACAGACGGCAATTTGATCCGCTATTACGCGTTGTTATAGATGACACGTCTAATCGAGAGAAATGATCGGAGGGGACTCGCCCCAGCCCGCGGATACTCCTGAGTATGGTAGGCTGTTCGTTCGCGGAGTGCTTGCGCCTGGGCCGACACCCAGTGCCCTTCGGCTCAACTTTCCGCAGCGATCCCCAGCAGAATCCACGGAGAAACCCATGAGCGCCCCTGCCACTGAAGTCGCCGGAATGCCCCGAACCGATAAATACTTTTGCGAAACCCCCAACGACCCGTGCGCCATCGTGATGTTCGGCGCGTCGGGCGACTTGGCAAAACGCAAGCTGCTGCCCGCTCTTTACGACTTGGCGGTCCATTCTTGTCTGGCGCCGCGCTTTCGGTTGGTCGGTTTCGCGCGCACGGAAATGGGCGAAGACGAATTCCGCGGCGAGACGGACGAGGGCTTACCGAAACCTTCAGATGGGTCACACGTCGTCGACAAGCGCGAAGGATTCCTGAGCCAGCTTCATTACTTCACCGGAAACTATGATGATCCCGAATCCTACCGGCGTCTCGCGGGGCGTCTCGACGAACTCGACCGCCAGGATCAGCTCGCTGGGAATCGGCTTTTCTATTTGGCCACGCCTCCCGACGTATATCCGCACATCATCGAGCAACTGGGCCGCGCAGGCTTGGCCAAACCGAAGAACGGCGAATCGTGGACTCGGGTGATCATCGAAAAGCCTTTTGGACACGACGGCGCGTCCGCGCGCGAACTGAACGCGAAGGTACTCAAGGTATTCGACGAATCGCAGGTCTATCGTATCGACCATTATCTTGGCAAGGAAACGGTGCAGAACCTGCTTGTTTTTCGCTTCGGCAACGGAATCTTCGAGCCGCTATGGAATCGCAATTACATCGACCACGTTCAAATCACGGCGTCGGAATCGCTGGGCGTAGAGCGCCGCGCGGCGTTCTATGAATCGGCCGGGGCAATGCGGGACATGATTCAGAGCCACGTGCTGCAGCTCACCTCTTTGGTCAGCATGGAATCGCCCGCGCGATTTGACGCAACGGCAGTTCGCAACGAAAAAATCAAAGTTCTGCAATCGATCCGGCCGTTTAAGACCGATACCATCTCAACTTCGGTGGTGCGCGGCCAATATGGTCCCGGAACCATCGACGGAAAAGCGGTACCCGGGTACCGGCAGGAGCCGGGTGTGAAACCCGATTCCGCGACGGAGACGTTCGTGGCCTTGAAACTGTTCGTCGATAACTGGCGCTGGAGCGGCGTGCCATTTTATCTGCGATCCGGCAAACGCCTGGCGCGATCAAAGGCCGAGGTCGCCATTCGTTTCAAGCGAGCGCCGCACATGGTTTTTCAGGGCGAAAAGGCGACTCCGAATTCGCTGGTCCTCAACATACAGCCGGACGAAGGCATCTCGCTCTGTTTCGGCGCAAAGTCGCCCGGCTCGCAGATGCACATTCAGCCGGTGACCATGGATTTCCAATACCAGCGGGCTTTCGGCGCCGGATCACGCGAAGCTTACGCGACCCTGATCAACGATTGTATTCGCGGCGACGCCACGCTTTTTGATCGCGCCGATAGCGTCGAGGCCGCGTGGGCTTTAGTTGACCCGATTCTCGAGGCGTGGAAGAACTCGCCCCCGCCGTCGTTTCCCAACTATGCGGCG
>DASYZC010000222.1:0-3429 GCA_035949735.1 Candidatus Acidiferrales bacterium
TTTGCCGCGCCCAATGAGCACGCGCGACACCCGATTGGGCTGCTCGGCGGGAACGATGACGAGTTCCTTCACCCGGCCCACAAAGTTGTCCGCCGAATCATACGTTTGAGCGCCTAGAACTTCGGTTGCGTGAAGCATAACGGCTCCTTTGAAACTCCACAGGGCAAAAAAAAAGCCCGCGACCGGCAATCTACCGGGCCACGGGCAAGCGGAAAAACCCCCCTTGCTCAGATCAGACCCGGCCTCGCCTCCCTGTTCCCATAAAACCAATCGGCCCGGACCATATCCACTTCACCTGTGGTCCATGAACAGCGGCAACACGCGAGTGGGGAACCAGCACTGACATCCCCTGCCCACGCCGCGGCGCGGCTACTACCAGGCTCCGGATTGGACGAATGCTCTTGCATCGTTACGCAATTAGTAGCCATTCTGACTAGTAAAGGGATACCGAAATTTTGTCAAGCAAAGACTGCTAGTTTCCATCCGAAAACTCACGATTTGCCATCGCGCGGGCACAGCGGTACAGTTTCTCCGCCTCAAACCGCTCGACTGGGGCAGCTACCCTCACATTTCCCGGGAAGGCCGACGAATGAAAATGGATTTTGGCGTCATCGACCATGTGGACAGGCAGAAGAAGCCGATCCACGAGACCTACGACAGTCGCATGAAGCTGATGGAGCTCTACGACCAGGCCGGCTTCAGCACCTTCCATGTCACCGAACACCATTTCACCCCCCTCGGGCTGGCTCCGTCGCCGATGGTGTTCCTGGCCGCGGCATCCCGGATCACGAAAAACATCCGCTTCGCCCCTCTGGTACTGATCGCCACGCTCTACAACCCCCTCCGGCTGGCAGCCGAAATCTGCATGCTTGACCATCTAACGAACGGGCGGTTCGACATCGGGACAGGCCGCGGGGTTTCGGGCGTTGAGCTCGGCTTTTTCAATGTGAAAGAGCAAGACGCCCCAGCCATATACGGCGAAGCGATGGAGGTATTGATGGCCGCCCTGACCAGGGACGTGGTCGATTACCACGGCAAATACTTCGACTTCACGAACGTTCCCATTGAGATGAAGCCCCTGCAAAAGCCCCATCCGCCGATGTGGTACGCCACGAACGCTCCCGACAGCGCGGCGCGGGTCGCTCGCCAGAATATGAATATGGTGAACCTGCTGGGCGCGCCCCAGGCTCGCGCCGTCATTTGTGCGTTCAAGGATGCATGGAACGCTGCCCACGGCGGAAAAGGCATGAAGATGCCCAAGACGGGCATCGCGCGTAACCTCTATGTGGGCGAAAACGACCGGCAGGCCGAGGAGCGCGGAAAGTTTGGATCAAAGGGGTTCTACGACAGCCTCGTCTACCTGTGGCGGAAATACAATGTCACCGCTATGAGCCTGGAAGAGGTATTGCGCGCGAGCGAAGCGTCGTTGATTGCGGGCACTCCGGAGACGGTTCGCGCAAAGATCGAGGAGCAACTGGACCAAAGTGGCGCCAACTATTTTGTCGCGCGCTTTGCCTATGGGGAACTCACCCACGACGAAAGCGCCCGCTCGCTTGAGCTATTCAGGGACGAAGTGATGCCCCACTTTCAAAAGTAACGAGCACCGAAACGATAACCGTTCTATATGAGGGAAGCGAGGGTAACGCTTGTCTTGTCCGCGTTTGACTCTCGGAAACCCTTGCTCTTCTTTCACTTAGTGTTACTGAAAAGTGCGATTCTAGGCCCCGGAAGGTCCCCAATCCGATGGATCGGCCAGCGGATCGTCTTCCAGGGGAGCGGGCCCCGTCAAAACCTTTAATTCATCCTCTTCATTGTTCCGAGGTTCTAGCTTTTTCTGAGCGCGACGTTCGGCTTTCATGCGCGCCTTTTCCATCCGCTTCATTTCTTTTTGGCGTTTCTGGAAAGTAGTTGGCACTGATGTCTCCTTAAAAAGGCGTTCGCTGGATAGCGACAGCACCGCGACCGCAAAAATTGCACTACCCTCAACCTACCAGCGAGGTTCGCGCGGCTGCCGCGCGGCTTCGCGGTAATCCTCATTCGAGAACCTGCCGCGATTCCCGCGATCACCGCGATCGCTGCCTCCACCGCTGCGCGGACCCCGAGGGCCGCTCGACTCGCCTTTCGGACGAGCCTCATTTACTTTCAAATTTCGGCCGCCGACGGCCTTCCCGTCCAGTCCCGCAATGGCCTTCGCGGCTTCTTCATCGTTGGGCATTTCGACGAAACCGAAACCCCGTGACTTGCCCGTTTCCCGATCCATCGCAATGTGCACCCGCGCCACTTGGCCGAACGGCTCGAAGATCGCTCGCAGATCGCCTTCGGTAGTTTGGAAGCTCATGTTTCCCACGAACAAATTCTTCATGCCGCTCTTCTCCTTCACACTCATCCAGGCTTCGACCGATACATCCACCACTGGCCCAAGGGATTGCCCTGAATCTCGATCCGAAGCTGGGGCAGGTCGGACGCAAGCTTCGAGAGACCCGAAGGACACCCCAAATCCAGCTATCGGACTCCTCAAGACCTGTCCTTATAATTTAGCATAAACCGGGCCGATTCGAGCTACAGGAGATGCCGGTTAAAGCTATCGCCTGCCGTCACCAGCTGTAAGGGCTAAACTGACAAAACCACTTTTCCAAATTGTTCCCGGTTCTCGAGCCGCTTGTGAGCTTCGGCTACGCTCTCAAGGGGAAAAACGGAGTCGATTACCGGCTTCAGCAAGCCCCGTTTGAAGAGTTCGAGAACCGAGAATAATTCCGCCTTGTGCCCCATGAACGATCCAAGGATCGAAAGCTGGCGGGCGAAAAGGTAGCCCACATTGATCTTGCTTTCAAACCCGCTGGTCGCGCCACAGGTGACCAATCGTCCGCCCACTGCCAGGCTGTAGATGCTTTGGTCCCAGGTAGCCGCTCCCACGTGCTCGAAAACAACATCCACGCCCCGGCCATTTGTTAGCCGTTTCACCTCGCGCGCAAACTCACCCTCGTGTAACAGAACCTCGTCGGTGCCCAGCCCTTTGGCTTTCGCGAGCTTGGCCTGCGAGCCGGCTGTTGCGATCACGCGTGCGCCCGCTGCCTTGGCGATCTGAATGGCTGCGCTGCCGACGCCGCTACCTGCGGCAATCACCAGCACCTCCTCGGAGGGCTGAAGATGGGCGCGATAAAACAGCATGTGCCACGCGGTAAGAAAAACCAGAGGAATCGCGGCGGCTTCCTCAAAGCTGAGATTTCCAGGAATCGGGATCACGTTCGCGGCTGGCGATTTTACGAATTCTGCGTAGCCGCCGTGAACGCCAGAACCGAAAAGCGTGTACTGTTTGCAGAAATTGTCGCGCCCCGCGATGCATTGCGGACACTGGCCGCAGGAAAGCCCCGGCGCGAGTAAAACTCTTTCTCCCACGCGCACGTTCGAGACGTTTTCACCAATTTTGGC
>DASYZC010000223.1:0-4065 GCA_035949735.1 Candidatus Acidiferrales bacterium
CGAAAACCGAATCTTCCGGGAACGCCCGAGCGGCTCGGCGCGCCTGCGCTGGGTTTCGGAATAATCCAAACACCGCCGACCCGCTACCCGCCAGCGCGGCATTCGCGGCTCCTCGCTTGAGCAATCCGTCCCGGATTTCCCGGAGGCGCGGATAGCGGCCGAAAACAGGGCCCTCGAAATCGTTGGAGACCCTGCTCTGCCGGCTCCAGCACAGAGCGCAGAACCCCCAAATACTAGGGGGTTTCGCGCGGTTTGTCAATTCCGCCGACATCCATTGGTAAGCTTCTTTCGTGCTCACGCCTATATTTCGCGGCGATACAACGACGATCGTTTGCTTCGGCGCATCATCCAGCGGATAAACTTCGTCACCGCGATTCACCGCCAGAGCGCGCCCGCCGAAAAGGAAGAAAGGCACGTCCGCTCCCAGGCCGGCCGCAATCTCCATTAATCTCTCAAGCGGCAATCGTTTCTTCGTCAAGCGAAGCAAGCCGATCAGAGCGGCGGCGGCATCGCTTGAGCCGCCGCCGAGCCCACGCGCGACAGGAATTTTCTTATCCAGGTAGGCCGAGATGCGACCCTCAAACCCCGTCTCGTTGACGATCGCCTCGATCGCGCGCATCACCAGATTTGTCCCGTCTACCGGCAACTCTGGGTCGCTCGACTCCATGAAAATCTCAACGCTTCCTCCGCGCTTGGGAGTCGCTGTGAGCTTGAGCGTATCGCACAAAGAAATTGTCTGAAAGATAGTCCGCAGCTCGTGGTAACCATCCGGCCGGCGTCCGATCACGTGCAGGCAGACATTGATCTTGGCGAATGCGGGGAGACGCACCGTGCGTTTCTTGCCCGAAATCATGCGGGGGAGCTTACTGCGGTTTTGCGGAATCCGGAGAGGATTTCTGCGCGAGATGCTTCTTCAGGGTCCTCAGTTGCGCTTCCAATTCAGTCACTTTGTCAGCTTCGTAGTCGGCAGGCACCGCTTTTCGCCATTCTGCCAGCGCCAGTTCGAAGGTCTCCGCCGCCTGCTCGTTCTGGCCTAGCTTCAAATAGACGTCGCCAAGATGACTAAGAATCGTGGGATCGTTGCCTTGGCGATCGATCGCCTTGCGCAGGTTTTCTTCCGCTTCCGGGAGCTTGTTCTGCTTGTAGTAAGCCCAACCCAAGCTATCGAGGTATGCGCCGTTATTGGGCTCCTGCTTCAGGGCCCGCTCGATCAACGACCCAGCTTCATCCAAGCGAATTCCCCGATCCGCTAGCATGTATCCGTAGTAGTTCAATACCGGCGCATTATCCGGATTTACCTCGAGTACCTTGCGAAACTGTTGCTCGGCTTGATCGAATCTTTTCTGCCGCTCATAAATGGACCCCAGCAGAAACCACGCTGTCTCCTTGCCGGAATCGCCGTGAGCCATCTGTTCGGCCTTCTGCGCCGATTGCTCCGCTTCGGTGTATTTTCGGCCGCGCTCCTGCACCTGAGCGATATCGACGTAAATTTCCTGGTCGGAATCATTGCCTTGCAGCAGGCCTTGAAGAAGCTGCGTCGCGGCCGCGGTCTCGGTCTTTTCACCGTATAGCATGGCCAGCGTAACCGTCAGCGCTGGGTCCTTCGGGTCCGCATCCAGCGCCTTCTTGGCCTCGGCGATGGCCTGATCGATATTGTGGTTCTCGCGATAGGTATCAATCGTGAGCGCCTCTGCCCGCTTCTGCGGATCTGCGCCAAGCTTTCCCATTTCCGCATACGCTTCGAGGGCTGCCGCGTAATTTCGCGCGCCGCGATACGCCCGTCCCAACTGCTCATAAAGAATTGCCAGCGCGTTGGAACTGCCTCCGCCAGCCTGGCTCTTTATCCCGGCGATCGCATCCGTCAGCAGCTTCACCGCGTCGTCGTAATGTCCCTGATCCTCATCGAGCAGCGCCTGGTTGAAAAGAATCTCCAGACTCCCGGGCGCGAGCTGTTTCGCGCGCTCGAGGCTCGATTGCGCCTTATCGAACTGGCCCAGCCGCCGGTAAAGCTGCGCCAGCCGCAGATGATTTTCCGAAGTTCCCGGCTCGAGTTCCACGAGCTTCTTATATTGTTCGAGCGCGTCGGCATACTTGTCCTGCTCCATCAGCGCTTCGGCCAGGCCGTGCCGGTGGCCCGCATCATCCGGATCGAGCGCCACGGCTTTGCGGTACGCCTCTTCCGCCTTTGCATAATCTTTTGCTTGGGAATAAGCGCTACCCAAAAGATCGTAAATATCGGGCGAAGGAGAATCCTTGGACGTCTCTGTCAGCAGATCGATGGCTTCTTGCGATCTTCCTTCATCAATCAGAAGCTGGCTCAATTGTTCGAGCGCGGCGCCGTTGTCCGAATCCTGCTGCAACACCTGCCGGAGGATTTTCTCCGCGTCCGAATGATGATTTTCGAAGCGATACAGCCGCGCAAGCCATAGCGCCGAATAAGTGTCGTCCGGTTGGACCTTCAGAATCGCTTGAAACTGCTCGATCGCCTGGGTGATGTTCGACTGTGGCACTTCGCCCGTGCTCATCTCCCCCAATGCACGAACGTAAATCCGCGCCAGCAGCCGGTGCGCATCCACGTTGTCCGGCTCGATCTTCAGCGCAGCCTGGGCTTCTTCCGTGGCTTCGCGCATGTGCCCGGATTTCGCGTGGATCTCCGCCAACCGCTCCTGTATCACAGCCGAATCCGGATCCAACTCCAGCGCCTTTTTGTATGACTGGATCGAGTCGTCCGCAAATTGCGATTTGTTCGTGGATTCGTATTGCAGCTCTTGGAGATGTCCCAGGGTGAAATAGAAGTATGCGCTTCCTGGTGTGGAGTCGGTTGTTGCTTTAGCGCCGGCGACCGCCTGCTGCCTCGCGAGAGGTTCCGCGATTGCCAGTGGCGCCCCAATCAGAAGAACTGCAAGGCCCGTGCTAAGAATCGTTTTCATTCACCACCAGCATCAATTATCGTACAGCTAGAAGGACGCGTCAAAGCTTTCCGGGGCGGCCTGTTCGGTGATGATTCGCGGTGATTTTGAACTTGAACGCATCGTTCGGAACTTCGGCTCCTATCTTGCTATAGTCGTGGTGACCGAACCTTTTATGGCGCGCAATGCCCATCAACCACCGACAGTGGCCCTCGCTGCCACGCTCGTCCTGGTGAGCCTCGCAGGTGGCGCCCCCGCGCAAGAGCCTATCGGCCCCGCCACGCTAACGCTCCCGTCGTCCGCGGCTGCGGCGGCCTCGTCGCCTTTTCCTGGCGTACCGCGCCCCCAACCGGCTCTTGCGGATTTCGCATGGCTTGCGGGCGAATGGCACGGCACTTGGGGACCTCGCCTCGCAACCGAGGCGTGGACGCCGCCGCATGCCGGCGTGATGCTCGGCTCGTTTCAACTGTCGGAAAACGGTAAGACACTTGTTCTAGAGCTGCTTTCTCTCACCGAAGACGACGGCACTCTCAAACTGCATATACGCCACTTCACACCTTCGCTCGACGCTTGGGAAAAACAAGACCCGGTCACTTTGAATTTGCAGAGCGCCGATGCGACCACCGCTGTCTTTGAAAACCCGGCCGACGGCGAACCCAAAACCGCCACATTCACGCGGCTCGATGCGGATACCTACGCCTCCCGATTCGAACTCACGTCGGAAAAAAGCGATCCACATATCACGCAGATCGTTTATCACCGCCAAATCGCCGGCTCGCAGCAAACACGGAGCAAGCGCAAGCCCAAACCGCAGGCGCCCTAGCCCCAAATCAAAATTCCGAACGCATCCCGCGATGGCCGACACCAAGCCCCCAAAATCCCGGAGCGCTCAGCTAATCAAGGCTCAGCTTCACATCGGCCCTGCCGGATGGTCTTACAAGGATTGGCAGGGTATCGTCTACCCGTCCCCCCGGCCGCGCAGCTTCCACGAGGCCACCTACCTTGCCGAATACTTCAGCACCATCGAAATCAACACTTCGTTTTACCAGCCGCTAAAGCCGGAACATTGCAGGCAGTGGATCGAACGAGTTTCAGCGAACTCGCAATTCGTCTTCACCGCCAAGCTTTGGCAGCGATTCACTCATCATACCGACGC
>DASYZC010000224.1:0-13867 GCA_035949735.1 Candidatus Acidiferrales bacterium
CGGGCCACTCGCTTCGCTTCGGCGACGATGGCCGCGTCCGGCTCGTAACCGGCGGGCGTGGCGACGCGAACGTGTGCTCCGCAGCGCGCGCCCGCAACAATAAGCGAATGGCACATATTGTTGCCGTCGCCGACATAGGCAAACTTCAATCCGCGTAAACCTCCGAAGCGCTCTTCAAGAGTAAAGAAGTCCGCAAGCGCCTGACAAGGATGGAAGCGATCCGAGAGCGCGTTGATCACGGGAACATTTGCGTTTTTGGCCAGTTCCTCGAGTGATTCTTGATCAAAGACGCGGGCGATCACGCCTTGCACCCAGCGTTCAAGATTCTTCGCTATGTCACGAATCGGCTCGCGTTCACCGAGGCGCGTGGCCGTATGATCCAGAAAGATTGATGAGCCACCGAGATTCGCGATACCCACCTCAAACGTGACGCGCGTGCGCAGCGATGGCTTTTCGAAAATCAAGACGAACACACTGCCCGCAAGGGCCTTGTGGTAACGATCTGGGTGGGCCTTCATATCAGAGGCTAAGCGGAAGAAATCCCGCAACTGAGCAGAAGTCCATTCGGTGCCCGTCAGGAGGTCTCTCTTAAGTGAGAGCGTTGTGACTGCAGTTTCCATTTTTACCTCGTTGCAGCCAAGGCCATCGGCCGTGTGTGTGTTTCCGCTTTCGGAGTCCGCGAGGAGGATTTCGTCGCAGACTTGGCCACGCGTTCAAGCACGATTGCAAATTTCGTCAGGAATTCAGCGACCTCCCGCTGTCGAACGATGAACGGCGGCAGCAGCCGCAGAATGTGCTCGTGGGTGCAATTGATCAGCAGTTTTTCCCGAAGGGCTTCTTGAACGAATGGTGTGCCTTCCACGGCCAGATCAATGCCAAGGATCAAACCCTCTCCTCGTATCTCGCGGATGAAATCAAAGCGCCTGGCGAGCTTGTCGAGACCGACGCGAAGCTCCGCGCCCCGAGCTTGAACATTCGCAAGCAGGTTTTCATCCTCGACGATCGTAAGAAATTCGAGTGCCGCCGCGCAGACGAGAGGACCGCCACCAAATGTTGATCCGTGCATGCCAGGACTCAGCGTGGCGGCGAATTTCTCGCTGGCGACGATCGCTCCTAGAGGAAGTCCTCCAGCCAGCGGCTTGGCAACCGTAACGATATCCGGACGCGATGGAAATTTCTGGTAACCGAACGCGCGTCCTGTGCGGCCCAGGCCGCATTGGATTTCGTCCGCGATCAGCGCGGCATCGTGCCGTGTTGCCAGTGCCCGTGCACGTTCCCAAAATTCCTCGCTGACCAAGAAGACACCACCTTCGCCCTGGATGGGCTCGATGACGATGGCGCACACCGTGTCGTCAATCTTTGCTTCCAGATTGGCGATATCGTTGAACCGGACGAATTCCACGCCGGGAATAAGCGGCGCAAATGGCTCTCTATACTTTGCCGTGTGAGTAACAGAAAGCGCCCCCATCGTGCGGCCGTGGAACGAATTCTCGAGTGCCAAGATGCGTGTTTTCGGCTGGCCCCCGTGGTTGGCAGCGCGAGCGTGCGCGTATGCGCGCGCGAGTTTCAGCGCGCCCTCGATTGCCTCACTTCCGCTATTCGAAAAAAACACGCGGTCGAGCCCCGACCACTCCGACAGCTTGCGCGCGAGCGGCGCTTGGTACGGGTTGTGAAATAAGTTCGAAACGTGCGTCGCGCGACCCGCCTCGCGTCTTATGACTTTAACCATGCGAGGATGTGCGTGGCCGAGGGCATTGACGGCGATGCCGCCGAGGAAGTCGAGATATCCGCGGCCCTCCGAATCGTACAAGCGGCAGCCGCGCCCGTAGGTGAAGACCATTGGCGGCCGCCTGTAAGTCTTCATCAAGTAGCGAGATTCTTCGGAAACGACTCTCGCCGCCGAAACTCGCTTTGCCGCTCCAATCTTTTTCTTGGCCATTTTATTGCGCTGCTCCGTGCGCAGCCCTTGCGCTCGGGCGCAGCACGGGCAGAACGCGAGTCCCCGGCCCTCGCATGCTGCCGACGGCGGCGGCTAGCGCTCGCGGCTGTGTCCCTCCTACGATGCGTACTTCCGCAACGCCGCCGGCTAACGCTCGCTTCGCGGCTTCCAGCTTCAGGATCATGCCCCCGGAGACCTTGTTTCGGCGGATCAGGTCCTCGATTTCCGCTCCGCGCACCGCACGCAACACTTTTTCTCCATCGAGCACGCCCGCCACATCCGTAAGGAAAATCAACCGGTCGGCGCGTACGAATTCTGCCGCAGCGGCGGCCATATGGTCCGCGTTAATGTTGTAAAGCTCGCCATCGGCGCCCAGGCCCATGCAGGAAGCTACCGGCACGATTCCCTCACGCCACAGGGAACGCAAAAAGTCGACGTTGACCTCCGTGAGGTAGCCGACGAACCCCAAAGCTCCCTGTGAGTCCTCGAGTTGCATGGGTTCTGCGAGGAAACAGGCGGCGTCCGTGGCACTAATGCCGACGGCCGGTTGCCCTGCGAGGGAGATCGCTCCGGCCAGTTTCTTATTCAAGAGGCCGGCAAATACCATCACGGCCGCGTCGCGTGTCTCGCGATCGGTGACGCGCAGGCCGCTGACGAAGCGGCTTGTGATTCCCATACGCGCCAAGGTTGCCGTGAAAATCCTGCCGCCGCCGTGAACGACCAGAAGCTCGTGACCCGCCCGCGCAAGCTCGCTGATCTGCCGGGCGAGCGCCTGCACGTCCTCATCGCGTTCAAGCAGCGCGCCCGCAATCTTTACGACCAGTCTCATAGCAATCCCGCCGTTTCCGGGTAGCCGCGCATCCCGTTCAGATTTTGTACAGCTTGCCCGGCCGCCCCCTTGCCCAGATTGTCGAGACAGGAAACGACCACCAGCCGCTCGCCCGAAGGATCGAGCGCGAAACCAATGTCGCAGAAGTTTGTGTGCGTCACGTGCTGCAACTCGGGCACAGTTCCCTCCGGCATTACTCTGACCATCGACCGCCCTGTATAAAACTTGCGATAAAGCGTTTCGATTTCATCCGGCTTGCGCGCGCGATCGAGCCAAACGTAGAGCGTCGAGAGAATCCCCCGGTCAACCGGCAGCAAATGCGTGGTGAAGACGAAATCTTTCGATGCTAGGCCGAGATGTTCCGAAACTTCGGGCGTGTGGCGATGGGTGAAAAGGCTGTAAGCGCGGAAATTCTCATTCACCTCGACAAACTGCGTATCGCGCTTCGGTTCCTTCCCCGCTCCGGTTACGCCGGACTTGCAATCACATACGATTCCCCGCGATGGATTGATCCAGCTCGATTCGACAAGGGGTCTCAATCCCAAAATCACCGAAGTGGGATAGCATCCCGGGTTTCCCACGATGCGCGCATTTGGCAAAGCGTCTGCGTAAAGCTCGGGGAGCCCGTAAACGGCCTGAGCTAACGTCTTCGCATCCGGCGCAGGAAGTTTGTACCACGCCGCGAACGTCTCCGGAGCACGAAAACGAAACGCTCCGCTCAGGTCTACGATGCGCAACGCAGAGTTTGCAGCGAGCAGTTTAGGAACCAATTCGAGCGAAGCCTCGTGCGGCGTCGAGAGAAATACGACTTCCGCACCACTCGTGGCAACCGCCTCGACGGAAAGCTGCCGGCAAGGCGCGTCTCCCCAGCCGCGAAGCTGCGGAAACAGCTCCGTCAGACAACGCACGTTTGCATTGCCCTCGCGCAAAAAAAAAGTCGGCTTTTCGATTTGTGGGTGCCGCAGGAGAAGCCGGGCCAGCTCGAATCCCGCATAGCCCGTTACTCCAATGACGGCGACCCGGCAGGGAGCGGTCATCGGAGCAGCTCCTCCACGCGTTTCTGAACAGAGCCGCACGCGCTGCGTGAAGAGCAGATGACCAGAACGGTGTCATCTCCCGCAAGCGTACCGGCCACGCCCTTCCAGTGTTCTGAGTCCACTGCGGCGGCAAGGGGCTGCGCGCCGCCGGGCGGGGTCTTCAGGACGAGCATGTTTTGCGCCGAGCGAATATCGAGCAGAAACTCTCTAAGGGCGCGTGACAGCGGGGCCAATGCGGGCGCTTCGTCGGCCGCGGCTGATGCCAGCGGCCGGTAGCCCGCCGATGTTTTCACCAGCCTCAGCTCCCGGAGATCGCGCGACAGGGTCGCCTGCGTCACGCGCACGCCGAGATGGCCGAGCTGGCGGCGCAGCTCATCCTGGCTGGCCACCGGCTGGCCTGCCAGGAGCTTCAGTATCTGCCCTTGTCGAAATCGTTTTTGGACGCCCATTGTTCCGAGGATGTGTGAATATGCATCCTACTGCATAATCATACACCCGCTTTTTATGAGGGTGCAACTACCAATTTAACTTGGGCATAAGTTCCAGCGAACCTCAGGCGAGCAGGAAACCTGCTAAGCCTGCGGCGTCAACGAACTCTATGAGTCAAGCGAGTGGGAAACAACGATCAAAGGATGCACTGGAGTGGTAGGCCCGTGCGGGCTCGAACCGCAGACCTCCACCGTGTCAAGGTGGCGCTCTAGCCAACTGAGCTACGGGCCTATTGACTGCGGGTTATCTTAGCATAGCGGTGGGGACCAGTGGATACGGCGGGCGGGCATCCCAATGGGCGTAGTCCGAGGATACAAGGTAAATTTTGAATTAAAGCCATGGAATGACGCAAGTACCTGTTGGTGTAAAGAAAAATCGTCTACGGTAAGGTGTGGTGAGGGCACGATTTTGGGGTGGTTTGTACGATCCCGTCATCGTATTGCAATGCCGCCTTCGCGCGCATACTATTGCCAGCGTCCACGATTTCCTGGCAATCACCGAATCGCGACGCGACGTATACAATAGGAAGAGGGAGATACCGCCATGCCAGATTCCCAGTCAAAACTATCAGTCGAAGACCGGCTCGACATTCAGGAGCTGTTCGCGAAATACGCTTGGGCGATTGACATGGGCGATATCGACGCCGTCGTAGCTTGTTTCGCGGAAGACGGTTATCTCGACCATCTCTGGCAAGGCAAGCTGCAGGGACATGACAAGCTGCGCCGGGCATTCGAAGAGCTGTGGTACGACCGCCCGAGCTGGTGGATCGGCCGCCAGCACTTGGCGAATCATTTCCTGATCACTCGCGAAGGCGAAGGAGCGCGCGTCAAGGCCTTCTTTTCGATCCTTCAGTACAATGTGGATTACCGCACCAACTTCGTTTTCGGCATTGGGAACTGGGACAACTTCTGTGTGAAAAGAAACGGCACCTGGCTCTTCAAGTCCGTCTACATCAACGCATGGACAGGCCCTGACAAGGTGCCATGGGTCGGCGACGCGCGGGCCTATTCTCCCCAACCGATGGTGAACACGGCCGCCAAATAGAGCAACGAAGCCGCCTAAGCCACGAAACGATAGCCCACCCCACGCACTGTCAAGAGGTGGCGCGGTTTCGATGGATCCTTTTCTATGTAGCGCCGGAGGCGGACAATGAAATTGTCGATGGCGCGCGTATCGGTGTCTTCGCGCAACCCCCAGACATCTTCAAGAATCGACTTTCGAGAGACGGCCCGTCCGCTGTTGCGGATTAAATGCCGCAGCAGTTTCGCTTCCATGAGCGTCAGTTGGATTGCGGTGCCGTCCGATCGCAACTCGAGCGTCCCGAAGTCGATCGTCCTGCCATCGAACGAAAACTCTTCTTCGGAGGCACTGCGATCCGCGTTTGCATCAGGTTTCTCGGCGGTAACTGTCTCAGCCGCACCGGCAAGCCAAGCGCCCCGCCGCAGAAGTCCCTGGAGTCTCGCCAGGAATATGGGCAGTTCAAACGGCTTCGGAAGATAATCGTCGGCTCCGGCGGCGAATCCCGCGAGGACGTCTTCAGGCCGCCCTCGTGCCGTCAGCATGAGAACGGGGACGTAGTTCCTCGCTTTGCGCAACCGGGTTGCAACGGCAAATCCGTCCAGCCCGGGAAGCATTACGTCCAGCACCACAGCGTCGAATCTGTCCTTCGCTTTTAGCAAACGTTCTATCGCCAATTCACCGTCGCCCGCTACCTCCACGGAATGCCCGTCAGCTTCGATATTAAACCGTAGCCCCTCCGCCAAATGAGCTTCGTCCTCCACAATCAGCACGCGGCTCATGCCTGGCTCCGAGGCAATTCGAGGGTGATCGTCGTGCCATGCGTTTCGCCCGCACTCTCAGCGAATACCTTGCCGCCGTGCGCACGCGCGATCGCGCGGACGATAAACAACCCCAAGCCTGTGCCCTTTACTTGCGAAGTCGGACGGCGCGGAACGCGGTAAAACCTCTTGAAAATCCGTTTCAGTTCACCGGCGGGGATTCCCATGCCTGCGTCGCGAACGCGCAGCACGACGCGTTTTTCGTTGAGTACATCGAGTCGAACAGAAACATCCACATCCGCCCCCGAGTATTTGACTGCGTTGTCCAGAATATTCGAAATCGCGGTCCGAAGCTCATCCGGATCACCATATACTTTGATGGCGCCCTCGTTCGGTTCCTGCCATTTCAATTTTCCATTTTCTAGATGATGCCGCGTCCTGGCCAAGTCGATGCAGTCTTGGACGAGGCGGCTGAAATCAACTTCCGTCGCGTTTCTTGACGTGCGCTTGTACCCAACCGAGCCCGCCTTTAGCACCTGATCTACAGTTCCACGTAAACGGTCGGTATCGTCCAGCATGGATCGATAAAACTGTTGGCGCTGCGCATCATCCACGTCCCGCCGCTGCAAAGTTTCCAAGTAAAGCCGGATCGACGTAATCGGCGTTTTCAGTTCATGCGTAACGGCGTTGATGAAACTATCGTGATGTTCGTTCCTCCTAATCTCGCGCACAAGGAAAGTCGTATTGAGGATCAAACCGAGAATGATCGCCACAAAAACAATGATCCCGAAGAAGAACAAAATGCCTTCGCGCCAGTTGAGCACGATCCAGCTGACGTTGAGCGCAACCGCCAACACCACTAGACAAATGCCCAGAATTAGAAAGAACGCGATCTTCTTTTTTCGTCCGGAGACTCGCATATCTCTTTAGGAGAATTGTACAGCGGCAGCGCGCCACACTGTCGCGAGATATTTCGCGGCAATGCCTCCGAGTCTAACGTGGGTCCAAATTAGCGTTTGTGTTAGGAGGGAGCTGCTTACACCGAAACCATGTCGCGCTGAGCCTCGGACGGGACGATCTCAGCAGTGGAAGTCTCTTCCGCGCGATGCTTCAGGGGGAGCTTAATGCGGTACACGTCTCGCGCGAGCCCGAGCTTCTTCAGGATCCAAATGCCGTACCAATTGAGGTCAATCTCATACCAAGCCAGGCCGTGGCGCGCGGAAGTCGGGTGCGCGTGGTGATTATTGTGCCAGCCTTCACCCCATGAGAGCAGCGCCACCCACCAACTATTCGTGGATTGATCGCGCGTCTTAAATCGCCGCGTGCCCCACGAGTGCGTTGCCGAATTCACCAGCCACGTCGAATGCAGTCCGACGACCGTGCGCAGGAAGACGCCCCACAACAGGAACGGGAGCCCGCCGATTGCCAACAATATTACTCCGAGCGCGATAATGGGCACATAGTGGTACTTCGTGATCCAAACGTGGAACTTGTCTTTGGCCAAGTCGGGCACGTAACGGGCGAGCGTCGTAGTATCGTGATGCATCGACTTACCCATCAGGATCCAACCCATATGGGCCCACCATTTGCCATCTAACGGCGAGTGCGGGTCGCCTTCCTTATCGGAATGCTGGTGGTGGATGCGATGCGTTGCTACCCAGAAAATCGGTCCGCCTTCCAGAGCCAGAACGGCGCACGTTGTCAGGAAATACTCAACCCACTTGGGAGTTTTGTAGCCTCGATGCGTCAGCAGCCGGTGGAAGCCCATGCCGATACCCAAACTGCCAGTCGCCCAGTGAAGAAACAACGCCACAAGAAAAGCGGGCCACGTAAAGAAAAACAGCGCCACTACCGCGCCTACGTGAAACAGCGTCATGAAACTAGCAGTAACCCAATTGATTTCGTCGTCAGCGGCGGCGCTTTTCCCTAGGTCGGCGATTGTCATTGGCCCCTTTTTGTATCTGGATTGATCCTCTTTTTAGACTTCGGGATCAGGCTATCAGGATCGCAAGAAACCCTCTGTAATACTTCTGTAATACCAACGAATTGCCTTCTATCAGTCACGCCGACTGTCCTTTCGGCCAGGGGGGGTGCACACAACCTCTGATGCTCGCTCGATTCGCGGTCAGGCTAGCAGTTTTCTGATGTGGTGAGGAAAGCCTGCGGTTTCTGGACGCAACATCTTGCCGGACCAGCACGTTCGGCGGCTTGTTATTCCTTGGGCTTTCTCGGATAATCGAATCTCCTCGAAGCCTTTCCGCACTCCGGCGCTATGGTGCAACGGTTAGCACGCGGCCCTTTCAAGGCTGAAATACGGGTTCGATTCCCGTTAGCGCTACCAATTCTTTCCCTTTGTGAACCGGTGCAGCCCCGGCACCATCGGAGATTCCGGTAGTGGATCAGTTTGAATGGGAGGTACGAAACATGAGACGCCGAACTATTCAGACGGTCATTGCCTTGTCGCTGGTCGCGTTCGGTTGGACTGCTGGAAGGGCCCAGACACCTGCGCCAGATTTCAGGCTAGCAATCGAGGCTCCATCAGGACGCACGACGGTCACATGCCTAAATGGGTGTACCTTGCAGGGCGGCCGCGATGAGGGAAACCCTAACAACAGGCCACAACGGTACTATTGGTTCGAATGCAATGACCCTCAGCGCTGCGGTGCCACGGTAAATGGCTGGTTGAAGCACTAATCCGTATCTTTCAAAAGTGCTCCAAGGATACAAGGGCCGGTCGGGAAATTTCATTTTCAAACTGACCCACTACCGAGATTCCTTGACACTTGGATAAAGTTTGTAGTATCTGCTGCGCAGGGAATCAGGGTCGGTGGTGGTGGGATTACGGTGGGAGGGGGAAACTATGCCAAACTCTGCGAAATACTTCAGGTATTTCTCCATCTGCGTACTGAGCGTCTTTCTGCTTAGCGTAGGTGTGACTCGTCTCGCTGCTCAGGTCGAGACGGCGACGCTCTCCGGCACGGCAACCGACAGTTCAGGCGCAGCGTTAGTAGGCGCAGCCGTCCAGGCGAGAAACGTAGGAACAAATATAACCCAGTCCACCGTGAGTGATGCGGCCGGTCGCTACAGAATTCCCGACCTGCCCATCGGCAACTACGAAGTGCAGACCTCTCTATCAGGCTTCCAAACCGTCGTCCACAAGGGCATCACCCTAACCGTCGGCGCCAACCTCGTCGTGGACTTCTCGTTGCCTGTCGGGCAAGTGTCGCAAACCGTCAGCGTGGAAGGCGAAGTCTCCAGGGTTGAGACGCAGACTGCCGCCGTCTCGTCGTTGGTAACGTCCCAGCAGATGAGCCAGTTGCCTTTGAACGGCCGAAATTTCGAGCAGCTTCTTTCGCTCGCGCCAGGTGTTCTGACGGTAAAACAGGCCTTCGTAACCGGAGGTGCCGGCGGAATATCTTCAGGATTTTACGGACCATCGGACACGTACTCAGTCGCTGGCTCCAGACCGGTTGGACAAGTCTTTCTTCTCGATAACCAGGATCTGCAAGGTTATTGGCAGAAGGGAGCGGGCGCGTCAATCACTGGCAATTCACTGGGTGTCGAGGCCATCCAAGAGTTTCAGTTGCTCACCAATACTTACAGCGCTCAATTCGGCGGCACCGGCGCCGCGATGAACGCCGCCAGCAGGTCGGGAACCAATGCGTTTCATGGCTCTGCGTACGAGTTTTTGCGGAATAGCGTCCTGGACGCGCGCAATTTCTTCGATGGCCCGAAGATTCCGCCTTTCCGCAGGAACCAGTTTGGAGGCAGTCTCGGCGGCCCGGTCAAAAAGGACAAGGCCTTCTTTTTCGTGAATTACGAAGGCCTCCGCTCCGCCCTGGGTGTTACCGGAAATCAATTTGTTCCGGACCGCGATTCGCTGGGCTTGAATACAAGCAATAGCTGCCCCGGCGCAGGCGGTGGTGGCCCGGAGGTTCCTTATCAGTTTGGCTGTGTGCAGGTCGGAGCGGCACGCACCCGGGTGGCGATCAACCCAAAGGTCGTCCCATATCTGCCGGGACAGCTTTATCCTCAAGTTCCGTCCCCAACGGCCCCCGAACAGACCGTGGGTGCGGGACCATTCTTTGGTTTACCCACCGGCAACCAACTCATCACTGAGGTTTCGAATCAGCCCACCAGCGAGAACTACGTTCTAGGGCGAATGGACTATACCCTCGGCTCGAAGGACTCCTTGTTTGGGCGATACATTTCTGACACGGCCTACCTCCTCCTGCCCGCTCCTTTCTCTAACTTGGCCAACTGGCCGGCAGCTTTTCATGGGGGCGACCAATTTTTCACTGTCGAGGAGAAACACATTATTTCCGCGACGTCGATCAACGAGATTCGCTTCAGCTTCTCGCGAACCAATGAACGCTCGGATCAGAGATTCCTCTCCGATCCCGCCACGGATCCGTTGCAGTTCTACCTTGGGGCGCTTTTCAATGGGTCTCCGGCCTACAGCCCTGGCGACCGCGAAGATGGCAACCTCATCGTTGCCGGCGGCTCCTCCAACGTGGGCCCGGGCCCAACGGCACGGTGGCATCTGATTCAGAACAAGTTCACCGGCGGCGATGATTTCTTTTGGAGCCACGGCGCTCACAGTCTCAAGATCGGCGCTTCCGTATCCAGAGTTCAAAACAACATCGCCGTGGGCCGCGAGGGCGGGATATTCGTCTTCGGCAGCATTGCGGGTTTTTTGGCAGGCACCCCGGTGCAATTCCAGGGCGAGGTGAACCCGCATCCGGGCTTCACCAGGACGCGTTACTCTCGCGAAATCCAGGTCTTCCCTTACATCCAGGACGATTGGAAGATTACGTCGAACCTGACACTCAATATCGGTCTAAGGTATGACTTCGAGACCAACCCAGTCTGCGTAACTGAACCATGCAATGCGATCCTGAATCCATTGTCTTCGCCGGCGTTTACGCAGGTTCACCACGTTCTTAGGTCGAATCCGGACACACTCAATTTCGATCCTCGGATCGGCCTGGCTTGGGACCCCTTCTCGGATCACAAGACCTCGGTACGCGCCGGCTTCGGAATGTTCCACGAGCCAATTGCCGCGCGCACATACCTGAACGCGTACTCTCAGAATCCCCCGTCACAAACCGTGGTCCTTGCCGGGCCTCCCGCGATTCCACTCTTCCCGCATCCGGCATCATGCGGACCTCCGGGGTCGGCATGCCTAACCCCACCGTTTGGCACGGTCTATGGACTCGACTATAGGTCCGATTCCGCCCCCTACGAAATGCAGTACAACCTGACCGTACAGCGCGATGTCGGGCACGGCATGGTCGCTTCGCTTGGTTACGTCGGCGCGCAAGGCGTCCACTTGTATGCCCCGCGAAATCTGAACACTCGCACGGTAGTCGACGCATTAGGGAATCCTGTCTCCAACTCCTGCACGAGCCCATCGTGCTTCTTTAAAGGCCCCTTTCCAAACCCCGCTTTCAGCGGCTTGGACGACGCTGCTCCCACTAGCCATTCCACCTACAACGGCTTGGTGGCGAGCCTGACGCGCCAGATCAGCCGGAACTTGCAAGGCCAGGTGTCATACACATTCTCTAGGTGCATCGACAACGGTTCCGCCAGTTCGGGTCTCGAGCAAGCCTCTGCCGAAATTCTGGACGCCTACAATCAGGGCTTTGATCGTGGTCCGTGCCTTTTCAATGTCACGCACGCACTGCGGATCAACAGCATCTACAACCTGCCATTCACTGGAAACCGATTGGTTTCGGGTTGGCAGGTCGGCGAAATTCTAAGCGTGGCCACAGGCTATCCCGTCAACGTCACGAACGGACTTCTTCCGCAGGTGGCGAATACAGGCGGGATCACAGCCGATCGCCCGAATTACTCCGGCGCGCCAGGATGCCATCCGTCTCAGATAACGGATACCGTCAACGCCCAGCAAAGAACCGTGCAGTGGTTCAACCCAGCCTGCTACGCGGTTCAGCCGTTCGGTACGCTCGGCAACGTTCGCAGGAATCCATTGATTGGTCCGGGCCTCTTGAACCTCGACTTCTCGCTGATAAAGCAAACCAAAATTACGGAGAAGCTGAACACCGAGTTCCGGGCGGAATTCTTCAACATCATCAACCACACCAATTTGGGGCAGCCGAACGGAGCCGTCTTCTCAGGAGCGGGCGGAGCGGCGTCCGGCCCCGTCACGGACTTCATCGCGGGGAACGCAGGTCTGATTACGGCTACGTCCACAACCTCACGCCAAATCCAGTTCGCGCTAAAGCTGATCTTCTGAGGTCCGTCTCATTGCCCGGCAAGCTCGGGCAATAGCCGTCATCCTGAGCGGAGTGCGCCGGTTTTTGCTTTCCATTCCCGGCGCTTTTTGCGGCGAATGCCGGCGCGCGCAGTCGAAGGACCTCTCTTCGATCTTCGTCGAGCCAACTATGACGCAAATCTAGAAAACAGGGAGTTGCCATGGACGCAGACCTGCGTTACCCGATCGGCAATTTTCAACCCGTTGAAAATGTCATGGATATTCAGCGCCGTGCATTGATCGACGCGATTGCGGAAACACCGAAAAACCTGAAGGCCGCCATCGCAGGGTTAGATGAACATCAACTTGATACTCCCTACCGTCCCGGCGGCTGGACGGTTCGCCAAGTCGTCCATCATGTCCCCGACAGCCACATGAACTCGTATATACGCTTCAAGCTCGCGCTCACCGAGGATGAACCCACCATCAAGCCATACGACGAAGCGCGCTGGGCCGAACTGGCCGATGCGAAAGCGCCGGTCGAGCTATCGCTTCTGCTGCTCGAAAACTTACACAAGCGCTGGATAATGCTTCTGAACTCGCTCACACCCTCCGACTGGCAGCGCAGGTTTCGCCATCCCGAGCGCGGCATGGTGACTCTCGACGAGAACGTGCAGCTCTACGCATGGCACGGTCGCCACCATGTCGCACACATCACCGCCCTTCGCCAGCGCAACAACTGGCGCTGATCGCACTCGCAAGTTCGGACACGGCACCCAGATCCGCGGAAACCGCCCGTCCCGCAGCAACTCCAGAATATGCCGCGCATCTCGCCGGTCGATCTTCTGCTCTCGTACCACCAGCCGCTGAATTTGCGCCGCATCGCCGATCCACAACTCCTGCTTCAACTCCGCCAGCATCCGTTCGAACCACTGGGCGTTGCCGATCGCTTCCATCCCCACTCGCACCGGCCCCGCTAGGGACTCGACCTTCCCACAGCTCGCCCGTCTCCGTGTCGAGCATGGCGATCTGTTGGTAGCTCGGGTGAAAATCACAGCCTATAATCTTCATTGCGGCTCCTTCCTTCCCGAGCCTTGGTCTTGGCAAAGAACTCAAGTCTACTCGGGTAGGCTCTCGGAGCCGCACCTCGTCATACAATCAAGCGGCGTGTCCGCGGCTTTGTTTTTGCGCGAAGCGCCGGGACACGCAGCCGAGGAATCTTTCTCGGATGCACGCATCACACACCGCCCACGTCGTGAGGGCCTTCAGTAGGGGCATGACATGTCATGCCCGGCAAACATGCTTGGCTACGTACCCATCCGCCGCGATGCTTTTGTAGCGCCGGCATCTTGCCGGCGTTTGTGGCGCCTCCTGCGACAAACAGCCGGCCCACCGCCGCAAGTCCGCAATGATTGTCGTGTGGTTTCCGGTGGAAGCACGGGCCTTCAGGCCCGTGAAAAAGCCCTCGAACTAAGTCGGGCTTTAGCCCTGGCGACCTGGCTGCCGCAACCCAGTTCACGTAGTCGCCCCGCATTCATGGTTCCTCTTCCGCTCCAGCTTCAAGCTTCCAGCCTCCAGCCT
>DASYZC010000225.1:0-2856 GCA_035949735.1 Candidatus Acidiferrales bacterium
AGTCGTGCTGGCCGGTGGCATCGTCCTCGGCGTCATGGTTTTGCTTCACGAATGGGGCCACTTCATCGCCGCCAAGCTATGCGGCGTGCGCGTGGATGTCTTTTCGATTGGCTTTGGTCCGCGGCTGTGGGGAGTGAAGCGGGGCGACACTGATTACCGTGTCAGCGCGCTTCCATTGGGTGGCTATGTCCGCATGGCCGGGGATAATCCCGTCGCGGAACGCACCGGCGAGCCCTACGAGTTTCTCTCGCGGCCCCGCTGGCAGCGATTTCTAATTGCCATTGCCGGACCGGCAATGAATATCCTGCTGACGTTCGGCATTTTCTGGGGCATTTATTTGTTTGTCGGAATGCCCATGGATACCTACCTGAGCCGCCCGGCGCTGGTCGCCGCTGTGTCGCAGAACCCGCCTGCGGGAACGGGCGTCCAACCAGGCGATCGAATTATTGCGGTGAACGGCGTCACCACCTCTTCGTGGGAGTCCGTGCTGAAGCAAGTCGATAAAGCCCAACCCGGCAGCTCCATTTCAATCACTGTGGATCGTGGGGGTGCGAAGCAGACCCTTACCGAAAAAATACCGCAAGGGCAGGATATTACCGATTCGCTGGTCGGATATCCCGCGATGCCCGCCGTCGCGGATGAGATTGCCCTCGGATCTCCCGCCGAAAGGGCGGGGATGAAGGCCGACGATACCATTGTCTCTATCAACGGCCGGCCGGTCGTCAGTTGGATGCAGCTTGTGGACCAGGTCCGCAATTCGAATGGGCACACCGTCCACTTCGTTGTGCGGCGCGACGGCAAAGAAATTCCATTCGACATCACACCCTTGCGCGCCCTCGATGCCGATGGTCAGCTCGCTTGGCAGGTAGGCGTTAGTGAAAAGACAAATGAGGTTTTCGAGCGGCAGGGTTTCGTTGAGTCCCTGCGCGACGCGGGAATCGCCACGTATTCGGGCACGCGCCAGATCGGGCAGGTTCTCGGAGGCCTTTTTAGCGGCAAGGTCTCGGTGCGCGATTTGACGGGGGTGGTCGGAATCGCCCGCGAATCGGGACGCGCCGTTCGCCGAGGTCCCATGCGGCTGTTGGAGCTTACGGCGGTCATTAGTTTGAATCTTGGCTTGCTCAATCTCCTGCCGATCCCGATTCTGGATGGCGGGCATGTGCTGCTGCTGGCAATCGAAGGATCTCTCCGTCGCGATTTGAGCGTCTCCTTCAAGGAGCGCTACGTTCAAGTGGGCCTCGTCTTTATCCTCGGTCTCTTCGCGCTGGTGATGTACAGCGACATCTTGCGAGTCATCCAGGTCCACCAGTAGCCGAACGCGGCGAGCCACCCTCGGCGGCGCATTTTGCTATACTGTGCTTTAAGATGTCTGCGACTCCTGCACATCGCGTCTCCACAGGCGAACGCATCAACGTTCACGAACCTGCCGGCAAGCTTCAGCGCGAGCTTGGCGCCCGGCGCATTCGTCTCACGCGTCAGCGCCGCGTCGTGGTTCAGGTAATTGAATCCGCGGTTCGCCATATGGATGCGGCCGAAATCCTGGAGCAGGCTCAGAAGATCGACTCCAAAATAACCCGTGTAACCGTCTATCGCACCCTGGAACTGCTCAAACACCACGGGCTGATCGACGAGCTGGACCTTCTCCATCTTCGAGGCCATCGTCATTATTACGAAAGCCACGGCCCTCGCGATCACATTCACGTAGCCTGCATTCAATGCGGAAAAGTCCGTGAATTCGAAAGCCAACTCTACGAAGACTTGAAGCAGCAAATTTCCCGCGATTGCGGAATCGAAATTAGCGTGGCGCGCACGGAGATTGGCGGACTTTGCGCGGAATGCCGGGCAAACGCTGCGGTTGCCGGTTAGCTGAAGCAGGGCAAGCATCCCAACCGTCGTTTTTATCGGGCCGTTTTGCTTGCTGCTTCCCTGAAGTACTCTCTCGCTCGCTCGATATCCCGCAGAATCTGCGCTCGCAGCTCCGCGGGCCCTGAAAACTTTTGCTCGTCGCGCAGCCGCTTGCGGAAGCGCACTTCGAGTTTGCCGCTCGTTAAATCCTCGCCGAAGTCGAAGAGGTGCGATTCGATTGTCCGGCGTGCGCCATCGAAGGTTGGCCTCACCCCGACATTTGTCACTGCCCTGTAGGTTTTTCCCTCGACCACCGCTTCGGTCGCGTACACGCCATCCTTGGGCGGCAACTCCTGTTCGGTTGCCAGGTTCAACGTAGGCACAACGAGTTTCCGCCCCTGGCCCGTGCCGGTCGTGATTGTTCCCGCGAGCGAAAAGGGACGCCCGAGCATTCGCGCCGCTTGCTCGACATCCCCGTTTCGCAGCGCATTGCGAATCGCAGTGCTCGATACGACGATTCCGCCTTCCACCACGGGCGGCACAATCACGGTTTCGAACCCCCACTGCGCGCCGAGAGCCGCCAACAATTTGGCATCCCCCGCCTGGCGATGCCCAAAGCGGAAATTCGCGCCGATCAACACGTTTTGCGCGCGCATGGTATCCACCAGAAATCGCCGGACGAAATCCTCGGGGCCGAGTCTCGCAAGCTCCTCATCGAATCGAATCACGAGTGAGGCTGCAATCCCCATCGTCTCAATCGCGTCCAAGCGCTGCTCAAGCGTTTCCAGCAGGGCCGGAGCTTGCGCGGGCCGGAGAACACGCGCCGGATGCGGATAAAAAGTGAGAACCGCGCTCATCAGCCCAGACTCGCGCGCCCGCTCCAGGACACCCCGAAGAATTTCCTGGTGCCCAAGATGCACGCCGTCAAAGTTTCCGATCGTGACCGAGGTGTGCTTCCTGTTCTTACCGAAGTGTTCCGCCCAGGCCTCCGCGGAATGCAAGATGGCCGGC
>DASYZC010000226.1:0-3111 GCA_035949735.1 Candidatus Acidiferrales bacterium
TTGTGCACGGCTCTGGAGCGCCGGGGTTATGACGTGGTGTCCTCTCCATCAGCGGTCGAGGGGTTGCAATTGCTGGCGTCGAAGGACTTTTCAGGTGTGATCTCGGATTTTCGGACCCCGGGAGGAATTAGCGGAGCGGACTTACGCGATTGGCTACTGCGTCATCGTCCTAACCTCGCGGCACGCGTGATATTTATTACCGGTGACACCGCGAGTTCGGAAACCATTGCGCTCTTAGCCCAAGCGCGTACTCCGTGCGTCGAGAAGCCTTTCCGTGTGCACGATCTCTTGGCGGTGGTCGAGAAGACGATAGGGAAACCATGAAATATGATTCTCGGCTTAGTTTTCTGATTGTGGATGATGAGCAGAGTATTCGACGCCTGTGTATGACGGTCGGCCAAGGCTTGAATTTTGTCTGCGTTGAAGCGGAAACGGCCGAAGCAGCGCTGGACTTACTGGAAACGGCCGCGCCCGATATTGTCGTTACAGATCTGAAACTGCCGAACCTTTCCGGCACAGATTTACTGCGAAAAATCAAGGAGCTCCTACCACGGAGCGAAGTAGCTATCATGACCGGACACGGCTCGATTGAAACCGCCGTCGAGGCTATGCGGCAAGGGGCCTATGACTACATCGAGAAACCCTTTCGGGTCGAGCGACTGCGCCAACTTTTGCAGCGCATGGCAGAGAAGGTTCGCTTGGTCACCGAAAATCAGTTTCTGCGGGAGCGTGTAACAGCGGAAACTCATCTCGATGGAATCGTCGGCTCATCCGCGAAGATCCAGGACGTGCTCCGAATGGTCTCGCGCCTGAAAGACATCCGTACGCCTGTCCTGATCGCTGGCGAAAGTGGAACGGGCAAGGAGCTAGTGGCCCGCGCCATCCACTTTCGAGGCCCTTTGGCGCCGATGCCATTCATCGCCGTGGACTGTGGGGCGCTAGTGCCGACCCTGATGGAAAGCGAGCTTTTTGGTCACGAAAAAGGCGCGTTCACGGGGGCCCTGAAGTCCAAGGCTGGACTCTTCGAATCAGGCAATGGTGGCACGATCTTCCTGGACGAAATCGGCGAATTGCCCCTGGAAATGCAAGCAAAGCTGTTGCGCGTTTTGCAGGAGAAGGAAGTGAGGCCCGTAGGAAGCAATCAAAAGAAGGCTGTGGATGTACGGGTGATCGCTGCAACGAACCGCGATCTGGAAGCGGCCTATCGTTCGGGTACCTTTCGGAAGGACCTGTACTTCCGCCTGAATGTGGTGACTGTTCATCTTCCAAGCCTGCGCGAGCGGCGCTCCGATATTCCTCAGCTCGTACATTCGTTTCTCGACCGCTATGCACCCGGAGAAAACATTCAAGTCACGCCGTTGGCTATGAAATGCTTTCTACAATATGAATGGCCCGGGAACGTTCGTGAACTCGAGAACTGCATCGCCCGAGCCATTGCCCTGGGCAATCACCGCACCATTGATGTCGAAGACCTGCCCCCTACGATTCGCGGACCGCAAGATGCCAAGCCAGCGGGCGAAGACGGTGTGGAGCTATCCACTACTGCTCTCGCCGATCTTGAGCGGATTACGATTCTCCGGGTTTTCGAACAAGCGGGAGGTGATAAGAATGTTGCGGGGAAAATGCTGGGGATTAGCCGCGCCACTCTCTATCGCAAGCTAAAGCGTTACAACATCCCACTCCGGCCGGGACCAAAGGAACTGGTTGGCCCTACAGCGTCATCACGATAGCGAGTTATCCAGCGCCACGGTATCGTTCCGAAATTCTCGAACTACCCCGATGAGACCTTCTGTGTCAGTGTGAGACAGTTCCAAGAAACCGGGGCCCGCCCGCTTCTCGAAGTGCTTGATATATAGTGGCTTACGGACCCTGAACGGTCGGATTCTTTGGCTGCGCTCGTGCTGTTAACTTGAAACGGTATTGGCTTTCCCTTCATTCTCGCCTTTGCTTGACGGCACCATAGGGGGGGCCGAAAGGAAGCGAGCACGTGCCTAGCAAGGCTGAAGCAGCAACCTCTTTGGACGGACAAACGTGCGTGGAGAAGCTAGCCCATCTTTTCCCTCACGCATCTCCTGTGCGAATCGCTGTCCGGGTATCGACTGTTGCGGCCGAGCCCCGTCGATTGCAGGAACAGACGGTAGTCGAGTTCGGCACCGCGCGGGAAGTCCTCTTCAGCTCCGCGTTGCCTCTCGAATTTGAGGATCGAGTGCGGCTCGTGAATTCTGACGGTTCGTTCGATGCCCAAGCTACCGTGGTCGCCGTTCGCTACCACGGAGGCCGGAAAGCTGTGGCCGCGCGGTTTGTAAGTGAAGTGGGAAATTGGATCATCAAGCCATGACTCTCAAGACTTCTGCCAACACGTTGAATATCGCCGGTGGCTCCCACCAAGTCGCGAATGGTCCAACGGATTTGGCGTCGCAGTGGAAGGAAGCCCGACTCGTTTACCCGCTGTACGCCGCGTTCGCAGCGCACTTCGATCTCTCGCCGCTGCCCTATCCGCCGGGTGAATTGCCGCCAGCCAGGCCCACACGCAGCGTCTTCGATTCCGATTTGAAATGGCTGGACGCAGTGGACGAGAAGGTATTGGCCTACCAGATGCGGCAGATCCCATCTGAGATTCTCAATGCGAGTGAGGAAAGTCTTCGCGCGCTGATTCATCGGCAGCTACGAAAGGTGAATAAGTCTGATGCGGACCGCGATAAGATCGATTTGTTGCTTGTACAGTACTTTGTACTTTGTGCTTCCGCTGACCTTGTCCATAACGAGGTCACGCTTAGGGATGTAGCCCGACTTCTACAGCCGGTTCTCGGCGATGCCGATGTGATACCTCTTGAGTGGTGCGAACCCCTGGAGCAGATCCTCGAAAAGATACGGAACTGCACTAGCCTGCGCGATATGTTGGAGGAAGGCCTCGTCGAACAGGGACGGATGCTGAAGGAGTCGGCTGGACATCTGTTCTACGACCCAGCTGCGCTCGTCGCTTTTTGCCGCTTCAATTTCTTGGTCCGTCGCGGGTTCATTCGAATACTGCATGCTGATTTGGGCGCCATGCGGCAGGCAATCGCTTCCCTTGAAGCTAAAGGCGTGAAAACGGTGGATTGTCGCAGCGCG
>DASYZC010000227.1:0-2696 GCA_035949735.1 Candidatus Acidiferrales bacterium
GACGGAAGCGGCGAGATGATAGACAAAGTCCGCCTCGCGAATGAGCTCTTCGAGTAAGCTTTCGTTGCGTACATCATCGATAATGCACCGAAACCGCTCGTTCTTTTCGAGCGAGGCAATATTCGAAACCCTCCCCGTTGAAAGGTTGTCGATCACAGAAACGTGTTCACCGCGCCCAAGCAGCAGTTCCGCCAAGTGTGAACCAATGAACCCGGATCCTCCAGTAATCAGGTGCCTTGCCACGATGCCTCCTCTTTCGGAGAGAATTCTTGCTTAACTGCGGCCTGTCTAATTAAATCCGCCTAATACGGTCCGAGGCTTGACGAGGCCGTAGAATCGCTCGGCAACGATATTCGCGCGCGGGAAAGCCCTTGGAATTCCTTGCAAGGGTCAGAATTCAGTCTACTTGCAGATGGAGTGGATTCGTTCAAGATGCAATCGGAATAGCCGACCGCGCTGCCGCGGAGTTACGCGACACCAGAAGCGTCTTCAGTATAGTGCTCCAACGTAGCCACGCGGAATCCAGAGCATACTTCGCGCCGAACATTCTTGCAAAAAGACGCATGGCAACAAGGATCACGAGACGCACGCTAGCATTGACGACCATCGCCAGCCGAAACAGCAGCGAGTAAAAGGACCCGTAATTCTTCTCACAAAGCCATAGTTGTGTTCTGGCCTTCATGGCGATGCATTTGCGTAGGTATTCCTCTGAGTTCCAGTTGACAAGTATGATTGAGAGATCCACGGGCTCAGCGCTCGTTGGACGATCCCGGTAAAGACGCACGCACTCGCTCTCGAGCGATTGAGGGCCGCGCCCACCTGGCTGCGCGGGCCGGATTTGCCGCCACCGCCGCAAGCCCAGGATCGGAAGCGGCTCGGAACTGTTGAACGGCAACTGGCGCTTCCTGCGGCACTGCGACGGCCGCAATGAAGGCCAATAGCGCGTACCATCCCACCACGCTTTGGTCCCACAGCGATATTCCGAGGAACGATAGAGCCGTTGCGAAAAGTGCTGAACCTAAAGCCCAAAAGAAAAGCCCCTGCTTTTTGTCCGGTGCAGCTTTCCTCGCCCGGCCCAGATACTTGAAACCATAAGCAAGGATGGCTATGAGGAAGATCAGGCCAAGCAATCCGCCGTTGATTGCCGTCGAAACATATTGATCGGCGGTGTCCCACATGTCCCAGCCCCAGGCCGCGGTGGACTTAGTACCGATTAGCCACCAATCCCAAAAATGGAGGACAGATTCGTGTATCAATGCGTAGCGATGGTACGAATCCCCAGAAATATGTATACGGGTGATGAGGTGGTACACGGGCGCTTTCATGACCATCTGTAGGGAAACCAGCGTGATAACGATGCCCCAGCGGACAACGCGCATCATGCCGCGGATTGGCCAAAGGCAGAGACCCACAATGCCGGCCATATAGGCAAACGCCGGTGTACTCGAATGACTTGCCGCCGTCATCGTGGTTGCACCTAAGATTCCGAGTAGCGCGGCGCTGCGCTGTCGTCTGTCGCTCATCCACAAACCGATGAAGACCGGGAGCAACACGGCTCCGAAAGTCCCGGCCAGAATCGGCGTACCGAAGGTGGCCGTGGCACGGACGTGCCCATCACGTGACAAGTCCGACGCGAAATAGCTGGCTCGGGCTCCCGCCAGCAATGCATACGGGTTCCATCCGTGCGTCAGATGCTCGAAGGCCATCACTCCGCCCAGCACGACCACGATCAAGGCGAGCACACGGATTGCTCGAACTACATCTTCCTGATCGCGAATGAGGCAACGCAGAAGAAAGTAAGAGCCGAACGCAGTATAGAGAACTCCGAGTTGGAAAATAAACGCTTGAGAATCCTGAAACAGCAGGACCCCGGCCACAGCGCTGGTCACGGAAAGTAAGATCATCAGCTTGTCTATCGCGTTAAAGCCCCCACTGAAAACGTTCCACTTTCCCGAGCCTTTGATGACGAAAATGCGAACCATTCCGAAAAAAATCAAGATTCGCAACAAAGGAAAGTGCAATCCCGCGATGACGAGAATCTGGTCGCTAGGTATGAGCAGCGACGTTAATAGAAACGGAACGATCACCTTCCTTTGCGGAAGGATACACATCAACACAACCGCGAGAATTACTACCGCGGCGACTGCCGGATTGAAGAAAGTCTCGGAAACCCCGCCACCGAATCTTAAGTTCTGTGGTTCCACGGTTCGCTACACCTGGTTGAGTGCTAACTTTGTCAAATGAAGCGCCTCCAGAATCAGATCAGACTCAATGAGGCAGGCAGTCGTTGTGTATCTTCGGTCAAGGAGGGCGGCTAGATGAAGAAATTCGCGAGTGTCAAAGTCCCTCTTCATCTCGAGTCGCAAAAGTGGTGGCTTCACGCTCTTGCGGACAGCGCGGCTGGACGCAACGATTTCACGAACGCGGAATCAATCTCCACCGCCACCGAGCGCTGGACCAACGTGACAGAAAGGATGAGACGGTGGGCTCCTCGCACATCAACGAGAACACCCTCGATCCCCCGAAGCGGCCCCCCCTCGATTCTCACCCGGTCGCCCACCTGCAGGAAAGGCCAAGGTTCGTTGGGGAGCCCAGACATAACCATCGTCTGGATGGCATTGATCTCGGCTTCGTCCACCGGTATCGGTCGGCGCTTCTGACCGACGATCTGAATGACGCCCGGGGTCATCAGCACC
>DASYZC010000228.1:0-3366 GCA_035949735.1 Candidatus Acidiferrales bacterium
ATTGGTTGCGCGGCAACGTGGGTGCACTCAGTGCATGATATGAGCAGGGCAGTGGGGCTAAAAATCGCGGGCGCGCTGATTCTGTTCGTTTTCCTGGCGCCGCTGCTGAGACAGCCAGTATTTGCGCAAGAGGACCCGTCCGGGATGTGGACGCCTACATTCGATGAGGATTGGGAAGAGCGCATACCTGGCCCGGAAATCGGGGATTACCTGGGGTTGCCCATCAATGCGGCGGCGCGGCTCCGAGGGGATAGTTGGGATGCCACGCTGGTGGAACTTCCCGAGAATCAGTGCCGCGAACACGGCGCGGACTACGGCTGGCGCGGCCCTTCGAATCTGAGTATCTGGAAAGAAGTGGATGTAAAGTCGCAAAAAGTGATCGCGTATCGCACGCACCTTTCGGCGTACGGCGCCGAGCAAACGATTTGGATGGATGCTCGCCCGGAGCCACCGCCCTACGCGGCGCACACATGGGAGGGATTTTCAAAGGGTCATTGGGATGGGGATACCCTTGTCGTTGAAACCACTCACCTGAAGGAAAACTGGATACGCCGCAACGGCATACCCAGAAGCGATGTGGCCACCGCAACAGCGCATCTCATGCGGCACGGAAATTATCTTACCGTCGCCGCGATCACGTACGATCCCGTATATCTGACGGAGCCTTTTATTCGGACCACGGATTTTGTCTACAGCCCGCAGGCGCAAATGGCGCCATGGCCCTGCGAACCGGTGGACGAGGTGGATCGGCCGGCTGGCGTGGTGCCGGCCCATCTGCCGGGAAAGAATCCGTTCCTGAATGAGTTTCCGGCGAATTACGGCCTGCCGCCGGAAGCGGCCAGGGGCGGCGCGGAAACGATGTATCCGGAGTATCAGTCAAAAATGAAAGGCATGAAATTACTGCCGCGTCCGGCAAAAAAGGCGCTGAACCGATGAGGGTCACGCCAGGAGTGGCTTGGGGTTCGTCGAAGGCGCAGCGCGTGGTTTTTCTTGCGTCCGTCGCGGGCGCGATTGCGCTGACATGTTTGTGGGGTCCCGCTTCCGCGCGGCAGGGGCAAGCACCCGCTTCGCAGGCGCCGGATTACTCGAAGGCCGAAGTCCACATTCTGCCGGTGCAGGGCAACGTTTATATGCTGGTGGGAGCGGGCGGCAACATCACCGTGCAAGTGGGCGATGATGGAGTGCTGCTGGTGGATGCGGGCGTCGCCGCAATGAGCGACAAGGTGCTGGCGGCGGTGCGATCTCTCTCAGACAAGCCCATTCGATACATCATAAATACGCACGTGCATCCGGATCACACGGGCGGTAATGAAGCCATCTCAAAAGCGGGAAGAACAATCGCCGGCGGCAACGTGGTGGGCGATATCGGCGCGAGCGCCAGCAATCAAGCCACGGTGATCGCCTTTCAATCGGTTCTTGACCGAATGAGCGAGACGGGCGGGAAAGATTCCGCGCCGCAGGCCGCTTGGCCAACAGACACGTTCACAACTCCCGAGAGAATACTTTTCTTCAACGGAGAGGGAATCAAGATGATTCACGAGCCGGCGGCGCATACCGACGGCGATACCATGGTGTTCTTTCGGCGTTCGGACGTGATCAGCACCGGCGATATTTTCGTGACCAACCGCTACCCGATCGTCGACATGCAGAGGGGCGGAAATATTCAAGGCGTGATCGCGGGACTCAATCGTATTATTGAGATAGCCATCCCGGCCGATTTGCAGGAAGGCGGTACGATGGTGATACCGGGACACGGGCGTCTCTGTGATGTGGCCGACGTGGTCTTCTATCAAGAGATGGTGACAATCATTCGCGATCGCGTGCAGGACATGATTAACAGAGGAATGACGCTGGAACAGGTGAAAGCGGCCAAGCCTACGATGGATTATGATGGTCGCTACGGCTCAGACACGGGCCGCTGGACCACGGATATGTTCGTCGAGGCGGTATACAAGAGTCTCAGCGCCAAACATTAAGTCGATCGGTTGGCGCGTGTCATGGCTTTATTTATTCGGGACCATACGGGAGGCCGATTATGAAACGCATAGTTTTCATTCTACTGAGTGTAGCCGCCGCATCGGCGATGGGCGGACGCGCGTACGCGCATCATTCGTTCGCTGCAACTTACTTTGTGGATCAAGAGATCACGGTCGAGGGAACGCTGACGCAGTTCATGTACCGTAACCCGCACTCTTTCGTGAAAATCGAGGCGCCGGACTCCAAGGGAGTGATGCAGACGTGGTCCATCGAGTGGGGCGGCGGGGCGCAGCTGACTCAGGCTCACGTCACCCGCGACACGCTGAAACCCGGCGATCACGTGATTGTGACCGGCAATCCGGGGCGCGATCCTACCGAGCACAGAATTCGCTTGCACAAAATCGTGCGGCCGTCGGATGGCTGGAAGTGGGAAGGCGTAATCATGTAGATGTTGTGTCGGCTGGCCGCGAGCGATGGCGGCCGAAGCGAGAATTGGTGGGGGATTGGATGAAACTTTGGAGTCCACGGCGGGGCGTTGTGTCCTTTGTTGCGATTCTTGCCGCGCTCGCATTCGCGACGCCAGCGCGCGGTCAATTCGGGCCAAATGCTTTCCCGCCGCCGCCCAAGCTCAATCCGCACACAGACGCTCCGTTCGATCCTAGCGGCTACTGGGTGGCCGTTGTCACGGAGGATTGGCGCTATCGGATGGTCACACCCGATAAAGGCGATTTTCCGGGAGTTCCTGTGAACGCAGCAGGCCGAAAAATCGCCGAGGAGTGGGACCCCGCCAAAGATCAGGCTTCCGGAAATGCGTGCAAGTCATACGGAGCGGCCGCGATCATGCGCGTTCCCGAGCGCCTGCATATTTCTTGGGTGAATGACGACACGCTGCGAGTGGAGACGGACGCTGGTGAACAAACTCGCATATTTCATTTCGACGAAACGAAATCGCCCAGCGGGCCGCCCACTTGGCAAGGATATTCCGTGGCCGATTGGGAAGGCTTGCGACCGCGGGGATTTGTGGTGCCGGTGGCGGCAGGTTCTCCCGGAGCACGCCCTGCCGCTCCAAAACAAGAAGGGTACATGAAGGTGATGACCACGCACCTTCGCCCGGGATATGTGCGTAAGAATGGTGTGCCCTACAGCGCGAATACCACGGTGGAGGAATATTTCGATAGCTTCGAGGAGCGTGGCATCACCTGGCTGGTGGTAACGACGATCGTCCACGATCCGGAATATCTCGCGCAACCCTACATCACAAGCTCACAATTCAAGAAGCAGCCCGATGCGGCCGGGTGGAATCCCACACCCTGCGAAGCGAAGTAAGTTTCGCCTGCGTGCGGCTGGGGCGAAGCCAGAACAACGAATTCCCAGAGGGTAACGGATGTG
>DASYZC010000229.1:0-4390 GCA_035949735.1 Candidatus Acidiferrales bacterium
CAGGCTGGCGTCGCCTCGGATTGCGGGCAGGCCGGATGGAACATCGGTCTCAAATGCAATCTGTTTCCGGCTCGCCTTCAGCAGCGCGGTTTCGGCGCACTGTTCGACCAACTCCAGGATGTTGACGGGCACGAATTCCACTTCCAACTTACCGGCTTCGATTCGCGCCAACTTCAAGAGATCGTCCGTCAAACCGGCGAGCCGCGCGGCGTGGTCGCGAATGATTTCGAGGAAGCGCCGGTTATTGCGGGGATCCTCGAGTGCGCCGGAAAGCAGAGTCTCGGCAAAACCTTGGATCGCCGTCAGAGGGGTTTTGAATTCGTGAGAAACGTTGGCGACAAAATCCTGGCGCACGCGCTCGAGGCGTCGCAATTCGGTAACGTCGTGGAGCACGACCACGGCGCCGGACGGCTGTCCCTCCGATTGCGGAGCGGTCGCCAGGCCTGCGGGCGGGCGATTGGCGGAGGCGGAGTCGAGGGCTTGGACCGGCGTGGCGGTCACGGAAAAGCTTCTTTGCTGGACGAATCCCATGGCGATGTCGCTTCGAAGCCCCTCCTCGCCGTTCAAAGCCCTGCGGATAAGGCCCAGCAGTTCAGAGTTGCGAATGACTTCGATCAGAGGGCGCCCCTCGATTACGCTGGCGTCGAGACTCAAGATCTCGGAGAAAGCGCGATTGGAAAATACGATTCTCTCGCGCGCGTCCACGACAGCCACGCCTTCCACCATGCTTCGCAGAATCACGCTGGAACGATTGCGTTCACCGCTGAGCGAGCGGATCGTGTGGTCCATCGATGCCGCCATTTCATTCAGCGCGCTGGCCAGATCGGCCAACTTGTCTCGGTGGCGTTCCGCAGGCAAGGGACGGAAATCGCCCTCGGCAAGGCGGCGCGAGAAATCCTTAAGGCGCTCGATGCGCGCCGCGAATATCCGAAAGTAAATCAGGGAAAACAAGCCGCCAAGAACGAGGATCACCAGAGAAGTGGCGAAGAGTTTCCGCGGGGAATAAAAGTTCACCCCGAGCAAAATGGCGAGCAGGCCAAAGTAGATCAGCACCAACTTCCAGAAAAGCTTAGCTGGCACGGGTTTCGAAAATGTAGCCGGCGCCCCGGATCGTTTTCATGTAAGCCGGATGCTGGGGCTCGGTTTCAATCTTCTCACGCAATCGCCGCACGTAGACGTCCACGCTGCGGGGAGTGACAAAGCGCTCGGTTCCCCAAACGCCATCCAACAATTGATCGCGCGTGAAGACCCGGTTCGGACGCGCGGCCAGGAAGTAGAGGAGGCGAAACTCCAGCGTGCTCATGGGTACGGGCTTTCCCGCGCGCGTGACGCGATACGCGGCCGGATCAATTTTCAGCACTCCAATTTCGATGGGCTTTTCGGGGGCAGTGGCCGGCTCCGCGCGGCGCAAAAGAGCTTTCACGCGCGCGACAAGCTCTCTAGGGCTGAATGGCTTGGTAACGTAGTCGTCCGCGCCCAGCTCCAGACCCACCACGCGATCCGCCTCTTCTCCTTTGGCCGTCAAGATGAGCACAGGCAGGCGATTTAAACTGACGTCCTTGCGCACTTCCTTGCAGATTTCAAGGCCAGATAACTTCGGAAGCATCAAATCAAGCAGGAGAAGATCGGGAGGCGACTTGCGGAGTTGGGCAAGCCCGGAGGCTCCGTCCCCGCTCGCCGCGACGTTGAAGCCATCTTTCTCCAAATTGTATTTCACTAATTCGACGATATCCTTGTCGTCTTCAATCAGCAGGATTTTCTTCATCGATGTTTTGCGCGGAAGTCACCCACAACATACGGGAAATGGCGCTCGCAACGCAAGCGGGCCGTGGCGCGAAGGCCCTCTTTTAACCCTCCATTAACATCTCTTGGTAAGTGGGTGAGACGCCGTCTGTTCCGGAATGGGCCGGTACTCTGCCGTAACGATCGACACTCTGGAATGACGCCCCTCATCTTTTGCGCGATCGGGCGTAGCTTGCTGATTTAGCAAGACGTAGCCCAAATCTAGCCGGTCGCGGTTGGCGAAGGCTCTGTCTACAACACCCTCCTGACATAGTCATAGCAGCGCGCCCCTCTGCCGATAGTACCCACAGGAGGGTAGCTCTGTCGCTAGGGACGATTGTCGAATCGGGAATGCGGCGTCAGGTTGTGCACGATTCGGCTGGTAATGGCAAGCTGCTGACATGCGAATACCCCACGGCTGGTCCATCGGACACAAACTCACGCGCGTCATCCTGATCAGCTGCGGAGTCTCCCTTTTGATGGCGTGTACCGCGCTGGCCGCGTATGACTTCGTCACCTTCCGCGAGGATCTTGCAGAGTCCCTGATACAGACCGCGCGCGCCACCGGGGCCAATGCTACGGCAGCACTTTCCTTTGGTGACGCGGGCTCCGTCCGTGAAATCCTGAGCTCGCTCAGTGCGCAGAACCACATCGTACAGGCTTGCGTCTACCGGCTTGATGGCGCAATTTTAGCGTCGTACGTGCGGTCCGGTGCTCATCCCGATCCTTTACCGCCATCCCCTGGCCCGTATGGAATCGCGAGCAAGCCTGGGCAAGTGGCTCTCTTCCAGCCGATCAAGCGCGACGGAGAACGGATCGGGACAATTTATCTGGACTCCGATACTGAGGAGCTCTACGCACGGGAGTGGCGGTTCGCCGAAATAGCCCTCGTCGTAGTTCTGGCCTCGTTTGTCACGGCATGCCTGCTCGCAGCGCCCCTGCAGCGTGCCATTTCGGAACCGGTCCGCGAACTTGCCCAGACCGTTTCCGCGGTTTCGCTGGGAAAAGACTACTCCATACGCGCTACCAAGAGCAGCGAAGACGAGATTGGCTCTCTCGTCGACGGATTCAACGAAATGCTGGACCGAATTCACGAGCGCGAAAGAGCCCTGCAATCGGCGCGCGACGATCTCGAGGTCAGAGTAAGCGAACGTACATCCGAATTGCAGAAGGAAATCGCCGAACGAAAGAACACTGAGCAAAAGCTGGAGGAGCGTACAGCCTTCTTCAACTCCCTCATCGAGAATAGCCCGATCGCCATCGTCGCCGTCGGGATCGACGACATCGTGCAATTCTGCAACCCGGCGTTTGAAAACCTCTTCGGTTACCCTCGGGCCGACGTCATCGGCAAGTCTTTGCTTAGGTTGCTCACTAACGAGGAAATTCGCGCCGAAGTAGCAGCCAATCGAGAGGCCCTGTGGAAGGGAAAAGTGATTCACACGGTATCCAGGCGCGCCCGGAGTGACGGGACCTTGGTCGACGTCGAAGCCTTCTCCGTGCCTTTGGGTCCCACAGGGCATCGCACAGGCGCCGTTATGCAGTATCAGGACATTACTGAACGCAAGCGCGCCGAAGAAGCGCTCCTTCGCGCGAAGGATGCCGCCGAATCCGCGAGCCGCGCCAAAAGTGAATTTCTGGCTAACATGAGCCACGAAATTCGCACCCCCATGAATGGCATCATCGGTATGACCGAACTGACCCTCGATACCCAGTTGACTCCCGAACAGCGCGAATATCTCGGCCTCGTGTGGGCCTCGGCCGATTCCCTTCTCAAGCTTATCAACGACATTCTGGATTTCTCGAAAATCGAAGCCGGGAAGATCGATCTCGAAAACATCGAATTCCCTTTCCAGCAGAGTTTGGACGAAACGCTCAAGTCGCTCGTCCTTCGCGCCCATCAAAAAGATGTGGAGTTATCTTGGCGCGTGGGGCCTGGAATTCCCGGATATCTGAAGGGTGATGTGGGCCGGCTCCGGCAGATCATCGTTAACCTTGTGGGAAACGCCGTGAAATTCACGAAGCGCGGAGAGATCAAAGTCAGCGTCGAAGCCGAATCGGAGAGCGACGCCGAAGTCATGCTCCACTTCCAGGTGCGCGATTCGGGGATCGGAATTCCAAAAGAAAAACAGCGGATGATCTTCGATGCCTTCACACAAGTCGATAGCTCGACCACACGCAATTATGGGGGCACGGGACTAGGGCTTGCCATTACATCGCGGCTCGTCCATTTAATGGGTGGAAAGATTTGGGTGGAAAGTGAGCCCGGCCGAGGCAGCGTGTTCCATTTCACGAGCCGTTTTGAATCTATCGGCGCTGAGCAGCAAACGGCCCATTCCGAGTCCCCGGAAGCCATTCGAGGTTTGCCTTCCACAGTTGCGCCAACGAGCACGCCTCAAGCCGCCCAGGGAATGAAGATATTGCTCGCAGAAGACAATGCCGTTAACCGAAGGCTGGCCATGGCGTTGCTCCAGAAGCGCGGCCACCGCATCGCAGCCACCGAAAATGGCCAAGAGGCCCTGGATATCCTGGAACGGGAGAATTTCGATTTGGTTCTAATGGACGTGCAAATGCCCGTGCTCGATGGCCTTGACGCCATTCGCGCTATTCG
>DASYZC010000230.1:0-10791 GCA_035949735.1 Candidatus Acidiferrales bacterium
CAGCTTCGTCGTTGGGAACATATCTACAACACCGTGCGCCCCCACCAGGCGCTCAACTATCTCACCCCGCTCGAATTCCTAGAGCACTGGAAATCTCATAAACAGAAAGCCGAGTGTCACTAATCATGTGGACGAGTACACTCAGGACCTTACCCAAAATTTGATTCTGCTCTAAGCCGTTCAATGGGTTAGACCTGCCCGGTTCTGCGTCCCGCAACCGCTATCTTGACATAACAGCAAGCCTTGCTATAGCGTATAGGAATGCTCAAGTGTCCCCATTGCGGAAAGGGCATCCCGAATAGCGTGATAACGGCTTACTCTGGCAAGATCGGCGGCAAGAAAACAGCCAAGCGGGGACCGAATTACTTCCGAAAGATTGCGGCCATGCGGACGGAGTTCAAGGGTGGCAGACCTCCCAAAGACGCAGCGCAATGACAGACCGAGACCAGGTAAATCCCCCGCCCCCTCCTCCGCCGCCACCCCCTCCACCAGACGACCGGGAAGAACGCGGCGGCTAGAGTCCTTTGAGCGTGAACGCGGCAATTAGATACACGGCGATGGCCGCAACCGTGAAATAGAAAGCCCTCGATAGACACCAGATTTTAGCCGCATTTAGACTCTGATTTTTCTGCACGCGCACGCCGATACGCTCCACCATTGCCCGCACAATCTCGGCTTTCGCGGACTCTCCTATGGTTTGCCCGCGAGCGGGATGCTTTTCGTAATGATTGAATAACCGCTCCGTCCATTGCACATCCTCATGCGGAAGCGGATCGCGGTCATAGCGACGGGGCCAAAGTTCGGCTACAGATAAAAGCGCCGCGATAAACAGTACGGTACCATAGGCATATTCAAGAATCTGCGGGACGTGAGAGTTCGCTATCCCGCCAGCGGGAAACGCATGTAGCGGATCGGCAGCAAACAGCGTAATTATCGCCAAAAGGATTCCGCCCTTCACGTCCAGCACGTTCACCAAATCTAGGTGGTAACGGCTTTTCTCGGTTCCACTTTCGTAAAGCCAATCCCAAACCTCTTTCGGGGTTTCCATCTCGCCTCACTTTTGCTCTTGACAAACAGCAAGCCTTGCTGTTATTATGCTGTCAGTGAAAGGGGTAAATGTCAATGAAAATCGGCCACAAACTAGCACAATTTGCAGCGCAGATGGGCCGTGGGTGCTCGCGCCCAGTCTACAAATTTATCCGAGACATGCTCACTGGAATGGTGGCGAAAAAGAGTATTTTGCTTTCGGATGTGGGCCGCGCATTGAACGAACCTACCGACTTGCTCTACACGGAAAAGCGCCTGTCTCGGAATCTCTGCCACGCCGACGTGGGCGACGACGACATACGCGAAAGATACCTAGAAACCGTCCACGCTGACACCAAGGGGGCGGTGATCGCCTTTGATCTGAGCGAGATTCGCAAGGAATACGCGAAAGATATGCCGTACCTTGCTGGCGTTTACGATAGCTCAGCCAAAGAGACGGGCGACGGCTGGTGGCTAACTATGTGCGAAGCTATACGGCCCGACGGGAAGCATATCCCGCTTTGGATGAAAACCTACTCGCAGAAAACTCCCGGCTTTGTCAGCGAGAACGCCGAAATAATCGAAACCGTCCGCAGGATTGCGGCACACACCGACCGCTCTGCCATGTGGGTTTTCGACCGTGGCTTTGACCGTCCCAAGTTGATGACGGCGTGCGAAGAACTCGGAATCACCTATGTCATTCGGCAGGTCGGCAAGCGGAACATTGCCAACGCCGACGAAACCGATCTCACGTTCCGCATCGCGTCTAAAGTTAGGATGCCCTACCGCTTCGCATGGCGGTCAATCCGACACGGTAAGCCACGGCCCATTGAGTACAGGTGCGGCAGCACGCTCGTCCAGTTTCCCGATGGCCATAAGGCTCAACTGTTGGTCATGCACCACGGCACCTTTCGGGAACCGATGATGCTGGTCTCTAACTGCCTCGATACCCGGCGCGAAACGGTCATCCGGCTGTGCTTAGCCTATCTTCGCCGCTGGTCTATCGAAGAAGCGACGCGAGCGATTAAGCAGTGCTTCGCACTGGAAAACGTCCGCGCCCTGACATGGACCGGGATTCAGCGGATGGTGCTCTTTGCGTTCCTCGCATGGGGTTTTCTCTGCAAAATCGCCAAGACGCTCAAGGTCAAGTCGGCCAAGATTTTGGGATTCTCAAAATGGTTTGGAGAAGTACCGGAGTTCTTCTATTACAGGCTGGCCGAATCGGTGGCCCTACTGCTGCTATTTAGCTGTAGAAGTTCCTGAGTCAATCACAACCCGGAATCGCGGCCTAAACTTTGTAGCGGCGAAAACGCTGTAGAAGTTTTTGAAATTCTTGAACGCTGCCACAATCGCACCAGACGTGAATCCATTCCATGTTTTCTTGCAGGACGGGCAGTGGTCTGGGAAAAGGGCTTCGTCCTTGCTCATATCAAACGTAACAGAAGCCCCACATTCGCACGTCAGTTCAAACCACTTAAGCTCTGACAAGGACACAAGGGCCAGGCTTTGCATAACCACACCTCCGCTTTCGATCATGGTATCAATACACCTCCTTTGGTGGTCTTAAAAATGGGTAAGGTCGAGAGTACACTTCCTTGCCTGTTTCCGACCCGACTGCTAAACTATCGCGGCAAGGGCTGAGCTGTTGCTCCTGCCATACCTCCTCTAAAAGGTCGTCTTATGTCCGGACACTCGAAATGGGCCACAATCAAACACAAGAAGGCGGCCACTGACGCGCGCCGCGGCAAAATCTTCACCAAACTCATTCGCGAGTTGACCATCGCCGCGCGCACCGGCGGTTCCGATCCGGATACCAACCCCCGCCTCCGCACCGCCATTCTCGCCGCCAAGGGCGAAAACATGCCCAACGACAATATTGACCGCGCCATCCAGCGCGGCACCGGCGCGATCGAAGGCGAAACGCTCGACGAAGTCACCTTCGAAGGCTACGGTCCCGGCGGAGTCGGCGTCCTCGTCCAAGTCGTCACCAGCAACCGCAATCGCATCGTCAGCGAAATACGCCACATGTTCTCCAAAAATGGCGGCAACATGGCTGAAACGGGCGCCGTCGGATGGATGTTCGAGCGTAAGGGCGACATTCTCGTCCCCAAGGATCAGGCGGACGAGGAAAAGATGATGTCCGTCGTTCTCGATGCGGGCGCAGAAGACTTGCGCGACGACGGCTCCTCTTGGGAAGTTACGACTCCTCCAGAAGTGATGGAAAAGGTGCGCGAAGCGCTCACCGCCGCGCGAATCACGCCGTCTTCCGCCGAAGTCGCCTGGGTGCCCAAAAATAACGTCAAGCTCAGCGGCGCCCAAGCCCAGCAGATGCTTCGCATGGTCGAAACTCTCGAAGATCACGACGACGTGCAGCACGTCTACGCCAACTTCGATATCGACGAAAAAGAAATCGCCGCCATGGCGGGTTAGTTCCGCGAAGCCTCACTGCAGCGTGTCGATGTCGTTCTCGCAGTTGTGGCTCTGAATTGCGGCCCAAGGCGCGATTCTAGGTTAGAATCTCTCACCGGATGCCCTCACAAATGAATAAGCCTGTTACCGCGATTTATCCGGGCTCATTTGATCCGGTCACCAACGGTCATCTGGACCTGATCGCTCGCGGCGCCATGATTTTCGATAAGCTGATTGTTGCCGTGGCGCGCAACCTCGATAAGGATCCCCTCTTCCAGGTCAAGGAACGCGTCGAGATGCTCGAAGCCGTCACGTTTGATTGGAAAAATGTCGAAGTGGAGATCTTCGAAGGCTTGCTGATGGATTACGCGCGTGCGCGAAACGCGAGCGTCGTCCTCCGCGGAATTCGCGCCGTCTCCGATTACGAATACGAATTGCAAATGGCGATGATGAACCGCAAGATCGAGCCGCAAATCGAAACGGTGTTCATGTTGCCGGGCGAGGCGTATAGCTACTTGAGCTCGCGCCTCGTCAAAGAGCTTGCCAGGCTCGGCGGACCCGTAAAAGGTCTGGTGCCGCCGCTGGTCGAGGAACGCCTGCGCGCAAAAGTCGGCTGAATGTAAATCGCCAATGCGCGCACATTCGTCCGGCCAATTTGGCCTCACGCAATCCGTTGCTATAGTTTTCGGTTCTGATTCGGTGAGCTAGAATAAGTTGGATTGTTAATCCGAATCCGCATCATCTCGAAAAGGATAGGAAATGGAACCGGCCACAGCCGTGAAAACTGAAGAAATGTTTCAGCTCGCTGACCGCGTGAATCGCATCAGTGCGTCGCCCACTATGGTGGTGCTTGCGGCCGCCGAACAACTGAAATCCAAGGGTGTGGATGTCGCCGACTTCGGCGCCGGTGAGCCCGACTTTCCCACGCCGGAGCACATCAAGCGCGCCGCCATCCAGGCGCTCGACGAAAATCGCACCAAATACACGCCGGTGCCCGGCATTCCCGCTCTTCGGCAGGCGATCTGCGAATGGCACGCGCGCGAACTCGGCTCCTCCTACCAGCCCGCCGAGTGCGTCGTCAACGTCGGTGGCAAGCATTCCATCTTCAACGCCGTCTGCTGCCTGATCAACCCCGGCGACGAAGTCATCATTCCGTCGCCGTATTGGGTCAGCTATCCCGACATCGTCAAGTACGCGGGCGGCAAGCCCGTCATCCTGACGACCACCGCCGAAGATAACTTCGTGCTGCGCGCCGTCGATCTTGAAAAGTTGATCACGCCGCGCACGCGCATGGTGATTGCCGATTCGCCAAGCAATCCCTCCGGCGCCGTAATCCCGCCGGACGAATTCGAGAAAGTTCTCGCCGTCTGCCAGCGCCATGGCGTTTGGCTGCTTGCCGACGAGTGTTATTCGCACTTCACTTACGGTGATGCCAAGCCGTTCTCGATCGCGAGCATTCCCGGCTCGAAGAGCGGTCTCATCGTCGTCGGTTCGTTTTCCAAAACTTTTGCGATGACTGGTTGGCGCCTCGGCTACGTGCTTGCTCCTCAGCCGCTGATAGCCGCCATCACCAAGCTGCAAGGCCAGTCCACGTCCAATCCCACGTCGATCACGCAATACGCGGCCCTCGCCGCGATGCGCGGGCCGATGGACTCGGTGGCCAAAATGCTCTCTGAATATGCGCGCCGTCGCGAACGCATCGTCACCGGCTTGCGCGCGATCCCTGGCGTCACCTGCACGGCGCCCCAGGGCGCGTTCTACGTGTTTCCGAATATTTCGGCGCACTACAATACCGAAATGCCGAACGACATGGTGGTCTCGAAGCTGTTGCTGGAACGTGAGCACGTGGCGCTGGTCCCCGGCGAAGCCTTCGGCGCGCCCGGGTTCCTGCGACTTTCCTACGCCACGTCGCTGGACCGCATCGATGAGGGCCTGCGCCGCCTCAGCCGCTTCTTCGGGCAAGCGAGGTAACGATCAGCAAAGCATCCCCATGCCCCTCGCGCCTGGAGCCCATCTTCAGCCCGCGCCCTTGGGGATCGCTTTCGCTGGCGCCGTTTTTCCCTGCAATGTCCAATCTCGCCGAGCCGATCGGCGAGGCTTGGATGACCGGCGATGAGTCCCGTTTCGCAAGCGGCCCCTACGCCGGCCAAAAACTCGGCGATGTCTGGCCCGCCATGTCCGTTGAATGGAAGGGTGCCAGCCTAGGCGTGAGCCCTGTCTTCCCTCTGCTGATTAAATTTATCTTCGCGGAAGACAAGCTTTCCGTACAGGTCCATCCCGACGATGAATATGCCTCTCAGCACGAGCAGACCGCTGGCGGCCGCGGCAAAACGGAGATGTGGTACGCGGTCCGCGCGCGACCAGATGCCGAGGTGCTTGTAGGTCTGAGGCCTGGTGTTACTCGCCAGAGCTTCGAGCGCGCCATTGCCGATGGCACGGCTGAGAATTGCCTCGAGCGCGTTCCTCTAAAGGCGGGCGACGCCGTTTTTGTTCCAGCTCGCACTGCGCACACCATCGGCCCCGGACTGGTGCTCTGCGAAATTCAGCAGAACTCCGATATCACCTACCGTGTCTACGATTACAACCGGCGCGACGCAAAAGGCCGCTCCCGCGAATTGCACGTCGAAAAGGCTCTCGATGTAATTCGGTTTGGCGAACAACGCGGAGGGAAAATCCAGGCGCCGCAAATTCATCGCGGCCCGGTTGCCGAGACTCGCCTCGCCGCTTGCGAATACTTCACCACCGAACGATGGGAATTTGGCGAACGCATCGAATGCGTCACCTCACCCGAGCATTTCGAGGTGCTGATTTTCCTCGAGGGAAACGGAACCATCCGCTGGGGTGACAACCACGAAGCCTACGGCCCCGCCCAAGTCTGGCTGCTGCCCGCGTCTCTCGGAACCTATGAATTGTCGCCTGCTGCGCGAAAGGCAGGCGCGGGCCCGCGCACCTCCCTCCTTCGCACCCACGTCCCCAACAACTAGCGCGTTTGGTTTTTAATGGTGCTCACCCCACCTTCACGGGGGGTGAGGATTTTCGGGCGTTTTGCCTTTCGCACGGTGTATGCGCCCGCTTTTTTCCCGTAGGGGCACAGTCCGCCACGGCGGATGCCCGGCGAACTTGCTTGGCTACCTGCGTGCCATCCGCCTCAATGTTCTTGTAGCGCTGGTATCCTGCCGGCGTTTTTGCCTTTCCTGGGAACGCCAATCTCCCGATTGGCGCCTTTGGTTTTTATGTAGCTCACCCCGCCTTCACGGGGTGAGGACTTTCGCACGCGGTGCTGTCCAACGCCCGTCCCACCGCCGTCATTCCGAGCGGAGTGCCCGTGTTTTTGCTTTTGCGCGGAGCGCCGGGACACAGGGCAGGGCTCCCAGGTCGACGGTTACTCGAGCCTGGGAGATGGGCCGAGGAATCTCTCTTCGATTGTCAATGCGCTTCGTGCGAGCGGCCAACGCGGCGGTGTTTCAGGAAAACAAGAAACCGATCACAGCGAGGAAACTCCGCCGTGACCCGAAGCGCTGGCAACCGCTTCGACCGTGGGGCGCGGCGCTCGGCGCATGGTTTCGATGAAGATCCGGACGAGAGTTGGGTCAAATTGGTTCGCGGCGCAGCGCTCGAGCTCAGCAAAGGCATCTTCGGCGGTGCGGGCCTTCTTGTACGTACGTGCTGAAGTGATAGTGTCGTAGGCGTCGGCAATCGCAATCACGCGCGCGCCGTGTGGGATATTCTCGCCTTCGAGCCGGCACGGGTAACCCGTGCCGTCATAAAACTCGTGATGGTGGCGGACCATCTCACGGATACGCGTCATCGGCTTAAGCGTTTCGAGAATTCGTGCGCCGAGATCGGTGTGAGTTTTCATCGTTTCCCACTCGCAAGCGTCCAGCGGACCTGATTTATTCAGGATCGCTTCTGGGATTCCAACTTTGCCGATATCGTGGAGCAATCCGGCCAGCCTAATTTCCTCGACTTCCGTTTCGGTGAGACCCAGCTCCTTGGCGATCATCACGGCGTACGCGGAGACCTTTCGGGAGTGTCCCTGCGTGTAGTGGTCCTTCGCATCGATAGCGTATGCGAGCGACGTCACGGTCTCGACGACTGACGACGGCAGAACACCATCCGAGTCAACTCCTTGCTCCGTAAGCGAACGCGTAAACTGTTCGAGGCGGCGATAGATTTCCTCGAAGGCTTCCGGCCCGGTGGAAAACAGGCGCTTGAGTGTAACCCCTAAATAGGCTTCCAGCACGTCCTTCTTCCATCTTTTTCGGTCAATGGGATCGCCCTGTTCGGCGCTGGAGACCAGATTGCCGCCCTGGTGCTTGGAAAGGTACATCGACGAGTCCGCAACCTGAATCAGCTCCTGCGGCGTGCTTCCGTGAAGCGGGAAGGCGGCGATGCCAAAGCTGGCGGTAATGTTCTTATCGCGGAGTACGGGATCCGACGCGATCCAGCCGCGAAGTTTGTTGGCGAGCTGCCGGGCCTGCTCGATCGTCGTCTCGGGCATGAGTATCACGAATTCGTCTCCGCCATAGCGGGCCACCACATCCGAGCGTCGGCAATTCTCCTCGAGGATGTGCCCCACGCGCTGCAGCATTACGTCGCCTTCGAGATGGCCGTAAAAATCATTGACGAATTTGAAGCGGTCGAGGTCCATGAGGACCAAGGCCAGCGGGCGGCTCGCGCGCGTGGAACGTTTCCATTCCGACGATAGCGCCTCCATCAGGAAACGGTGCGTCTTGACGCCCGTAAGACCGTCGGTGATGGCCTGTTCCTGCGCTTTCTGAAAAGTAAGCGCATTGTGCAGGGCGCCTGCAAAGAGGTCGGCGAGGGTCCGAAGCAGCGCGACGTCTTGCGAGGTGAAGTCGCATGGCTCCGATGTTTCCACATACAGAACGCCTAAGAACTGCTCTCCATAAGTCACCGGCAGAGCAACGGACGCCGCGGAATCCGGGAGGACCATTCGAGGAGTGGAGGCAGTGGCTTCACGCACGATTCCCATCTGCCCGGTGCGGGCAACCTGGCCGATCAGACCTTCTCCAAGGAGGAGACGGCGGCCAACCGCTTCGCGCCGCAGGCCCGCATCGGCCTGGACAACGAGTTCCTTGGCCGAGTAATCGAGAATCGCAATTCCTATATGATTGTAGGAGAGTTGCTTCTCCATCTCCGCCGCGATTTTCCCCAGCATCTCCTCAGGATCGAGAGTTGTGATGGCGTGATTCGAGATATTGTTTATGAGCGTAAGCTGGCGGGATTTTTTTTGCTCTTCTGCGAACAGCCGCGCGTTTTCGATGGCGATGCCCGCTTCGCTGCCCAGAACGCGTAGAAACTCCACGTGGCCTTCGTCGAATACACGCTCCTTCTGGCTGTGGACTGCCATTACACCCACGGGGCGATCGTAGAGAATCAAAGGGACCGCGCATATCGAACCGACGGGCCGGGATTCGAATCCAAGCCGCTCCGCCTCTTCGGCGTAGCGCTCGCGAATCAGAAGGGGCTGTTCGGTGCGGACCACGTATTCCACCAGCCGGTTGGCGACCGCACGCGAGCGCTTTGGCAGGCGTTTTCCATCCACCACCTCGACTTCGAAGCGGACTTCCCCGGTGTCTTGATCGTGGTAGGCAATAAAGAAACTGCCCGCGTCAACTACGCGGCGCATTTCGGAATAGATGCGCTCAAGCAGCTTGTCCAGATCCAAAGTGGAGCTGAGAGCCCGGCCGATTTCGTTGAGGATGTGCAACTCTTCGCTGCGGCGCGATGTCTGGCGGATAAGGTAGCTATTCTCAACCGCCATGCCGATTTGCTGGCCAAGCGCAAGGAGCAGGCGCCGTTCCGCCGGGCCGAAGCTCCGATTGTCCGGAGTTCCGAGGAGGAGGACTCCAAAGACTCGCTCCTTGGCCTGCAAACTGATTCCTACAATCGTCCGCAGTCCCTGGTCCAGGAGCAATTGGCGGATGCGCCGGAAGGCCTCGTCTTTTTCCAGCGCCTTCCAGCTTGCGTCGCGGCCTAAGTCCCGAAAAACCACCAGTCCGCCGAGCCGCGCAACCAGGTTGATGAAGTATTCATTCAGCTCCGATTCTTGAATGGCGGTCGAAAAGGAATCATTGAGGCCCGCAACGATCACCGAAGCGGTGCCGCTTGTTTCACCCTGTTGCAAACAGAGAGCGCCGGCGGGAACACGGACAACACTCAGGACCCGGTCGAGCGCCTGGGCCAGCATTTTCTGACTCTCGTTCCCCACGAAGCTCCCCGTCACGAGATTCAGGTTGGAAAGAGCCAGCATGTTTCGCTCAGCCCGTCGCCGTTCCTCTTCATAAACGGACATCACCATGAGCACGCAGGCGAAAAGCTGGGGCAAAATAATTGCCGGCAGAAGATGCAGCTTTTCCAAGAAACCGAATCGAGAATGCAGCAAAGTTGAAATGCAGAGCAGGCCCCAACCGGCAAACGTGAAGCCCAGCAGCACATCCGCCCGAGCTTCTTGTTTGCGGCCTTCGTGCCAAAACGTGTGCGCAACCAGAAGAAAAATCAAGCCCACGCCGAGCACCACGGGCGGCACACCCACTGAATATCGAGCGTGCGCAATGGACCAAATGATCGCCACCAGGCCCGCGGCGCCTACCCATTTCGGCACCTTCAGGCTCGCGTACAGCCGTGAGGCGCAGTAAAAGGCCAGGCCCGCAAAGGCAAAGACGGCTTCGTTTAGGGCGCCCAGCCAACCCAGCCAGTTTTGATCTCCGTGAAGCCACACGCCCAAAGCACTAAACAGAAAATGAAAGGCCACAAGGAGCCACGCGGCAGACCAGGCGAGAAGGTACCCCTGGCGTTTCCGGCGGTAGAGAAACACAAAGAAGGTCGCAAGCAGGAAGCAGCTTGCCTGAAGCATGATCCCCGTGGAAGTGACGTAGCTCTCCAACTCTATGCTCCGTGTTTAGCCGGGGCCCTTCCGAGGAAGAATAGCAGAAAGCCCGAGGATCACCCGAGCACGTCTGCGGCCAGTTTCTTGGAGGTTAACTTGGAAGAATTCACCGATCCCGCCTCAGACCGCGCCATGCCGCCCGCTTACGATTGCAAGCAGAACCCACTATGTAGCCGAGGCGGCCATGTCGTCAACAGTACCCGGGTACTGAAAACTCGAAAATCCTTTCGTGGCGCAGGCACTCTTGCCTGCGCGGATAAGTCGAGGCAACTGGTAAGCCACAGCCAAGAGTGGCTGTGCCAACAGCAACTCAGTCACTACAAGAAGCGTCGTATGATCCCGTGCGCGGAGTTGGGGGCAGCTCACGGCCACCCGAAAAGGCAAGAATGCCTGGGGCACCCGGCCAACGCCCCTAGGCGCAGAGTCCCTAGCTGCTGCGCACG
>DASYZC010000231.1:0-3347 GCA_035949735.1 Candidatus Acidiferrales bacterium
GCGTTGGTGCGGCTCACGCCGGAGAGCGAAAACCGCTGGATCAGCTCGCTGGTGCGCAGGAACTCGGAATCGTCTCCCGGTGACCACCCCAGCAGCGCGAGGAAGTTGCGAAAGGCCTCGGGCAGGAAGCCTTCCTCGGCATAGGAGCCCACGCTCGTGGCGCCATGGCGTTTGGAAAGCCGAGTCCGGTCAGGCCCGAGGATCAAGGGCACGTGCGCAAACACCGGTGGTGCTGAGCCAAGCGCCTGATAAATCAGCATTTGCTTGGGTGTGTTGGAGAGATGATCGGCTCCGCGAATGATATGGCTGATTTGCATGTCGATGTCGTCCACCACCACGCTCAGCTGATAGGTGGGAATGCCGTTGGAGCGCAACAGCACGAAATCTTCTATCTCCGCGTTCTGAACTTCGCGTGCACCGAAAACCGCATCTTCGAATTTCGTAACACCGTCACGGGCGACACGGAAGCGGACCGCGCGCCCGACTCCAGCGCGTTCCCTCTCGGCGCGTTCAGCATCACTGAATTCGCGACAGGGACATGGGAGAGCCTTGTAGGCCTTCGCACCTTCGTCGTCACCCTCGCCTTCGCGATCTTCCTCCCTCGTCGCCGCATCGCCGCCAGCATAGGCCGCAGCCTTGCAATAGCATGCGAAGGCTGCTCCACTGGCAAGCAGTCGTTGCGCCGCAGCGCGGTAAAGCGGAAGCCTTTGCGACTGATAGATTGGATCCCCTTCCCATTCGATTCCCAACCACCTCAACCCTTCCAGAATTCCCTCTACGAGTTCGGGACGATTGCGCTCAACATCCGTATCCTCAATTCGCAAAAGAAGCGTGCCTCGCTCGCGCCGGGCGTACAGCCAGTTGAAGAGCGCGGTCCGCGCCCCTCCCACGTGAAGGTATCCGGTTGGGGAAGGCGCAAAACGAACGCGAGGTTTTTTGGACGGAGCCATGCCTGTTTTCTGTTGATCCGAAGCGATTCATCTTAACGGAACGTAGGGGCAAAATCGAGGACTCGGCGCCCTTGGCAGTGACTGAGTTTGCCAGTGGCACGGCTCTTGGCTGTGCTTACTGATTGCCTCGACTTACCCGCGCAGGCAAGAGTGCCTGCGCCACGAAAGGATTCTCGAGTTTTTCGGTACCCGGGTACTGTTGACGACATGGCCGCCAGGCTACATAGTGTGTTCTGCTTGCAATCGTAAGCGGGGCGGCAAGGCGTCATCGTGAGGCAGGATCGCTGAATTCTTCCACGTTAACCTCCAAGAAACTGGCCGGAGACGTGCTCGGGTGATCCTCGGGCTTTCTGCTATTCTTCCTCGAACGGCCCCGGCTAAACGCGGAGCATAGAATTGCAGAGCTACGTCACTTCCACGGGGATAATGATTCAGGCAAGCTGCTTCCTGCTTGCAGCGTTCTTTGTGTTTCTGTACCGCCGGAAACGCCAGGGGTACCTTCTCGCCTGGTCCGCCGCGTGGCTCCTCGTGGCCTTACATTTTTTGTTTAGTGCTTTGGGCGTATGGCTTCACGGGGACCAAAAGTGGCTGGGTTGGCTGGGCGCCCTAAACGAAGCCGTCTTTGCATTTGCCGGCCTCGCGTTTTACTGCGCCTCGCGCTTGTACGCGAGCCTGAAGGTGCCGAAATGGGTGGGCGCCGCGGGCCTGATCGCGATCATTTGGTCCATTGCGCATGCTCGGTACTCCGTGGGTGTGCCGGCGGTGGTGCTCGGCGTGGGCTTGATTTTTCTTCTGGTTGCGCACACCTTTTGGCACGAAGGCCGCAAACAAGAAGCTCGGGCGGATGTGCTGCTGGGCTTCACGTTTGCCGGTTGGGGCCTGCTCTGCATTTCAACTTTGCTCCACTCTCGATTCGCTTTCCTGCAGAAGCTACATCTTCTGCCGGCAATTATTTTGCCCCAGCTTTTCGCCTGCGTGCTTATGGTGATGTCCGTTTATGAAGAGGAACGGCGACGGGCCGAGCGAAACATGCTAGCTCTCTCCAACCTGAATCTCGTGACGGGGAGCTTCGTAGGAGGCGAGATTCAGAAAATGCTGGGCCAGGCGCTCGACCGGGTCCTAAGCGTTGTCCGCGTTCCCGCCGGCGCTCTGTGCTTGCAACAGGGTGAAACCAGCGGCACCGCTTCCGTGATCGTTGCCGGCCTCGATGATTCCTTTTCGACCGCCATTCAAGAATCGAAGCTGAATGAATACTTCATCAACCTGGTTGCGCGGCTCGGCGGACTCGTGGTTTTTCGGGACTTAGGCCGCGACACGAGCTGGAAGGCACTGGAGAAAGACGACGCCTTCCGGCGCATCCGGCAATTGCTGTTGAACGAGGGACTGCGCACGATTGTAGGAATCAGCCTGCAGGCCAAGGAGCGAGTCTTTGGAGTGCTCCTGCTCGGAACTCCGGACAATCGGAGCTTCGGCCCTGCGGAACGGCGCTTGCTGCTCGCGCTCGGCCAGCAGATCGGCATGGCGGTTGAGAATAGTTACCTGATCCGCCAGACATCGCGCCGCACTGAGGAGTTGCACATCCTCAACGAAATCGGCCGGGCCCTGAGCTCCACTTTGGATCTGGATAAACTGCTTGAGCGCATCTATTCCGAAATGCGCCGCGTGGTTGACGCGGGCAGTTTCTTTATTGCCTACCACGATCAAGACACCGGCGAAGTCCGCTTCGAACTCGAGGTGGTGGATGGAAAACGGCTGCCAAAGCGCTCGCGTGCGATCGCCAACCGGCTGGTGGAATACGTGGTCCGCACCGAACAGCCCCTGCTGATTCGCGAGCGCTACTCGGAAGAAGCGGAGCGGCTTGGATTCGAATCCCGGCTCGTCGGTTCGATATGCGCGGTCCCTTTGATTCTCTACGATCGTCCCGTGGGTGTAATGGCAGTCCACAGCCAGAAGGAACGTGTATTCGACGAAGGCCACGTGGAGTTTCTGCGCGTTCTGGGTAGCGAAGCGGGCATCGCCATCGAAAACGCGCGGCTGTTCGCAGAAGAGCAGAAAAAGTCCCGCCAGCTTACGCTCATAAACAATATCTCGAATCACGCCATCACAACTCTCGATCCTGAGGAGATGCTGGGGAAAATCGCGGGGGAGATGGAGAAGCACCTCTCCTACAATCATATAGGAATTGCGATTCTCGATTATTCGGCCAAGGAACTCGTTGTCCAGGCCGATGCGGGCCTGCGGCGCGAAGCGGTTGGGCGTCGCTTACTGCTCGGAGAAGGTCTCATCGGCCAGGTTGCCCGCACGGGGCAGATGGCAATCGTTCGCGAAGCCAACGCCTCCACTCCACGAATGGTCCTCCCGGATTCGGCGGCGTCCGTTGCGCTGCCGGTGACTTAT
>DASYZC010000232.1:0-19269 GCA_035949735.1 Candidatus Acidiferrales bacterium
CGCTACGATCGTGGGTAACGACGACGGCAAAGGCTGCCGTGCTTAAGCCGCTGGTGCTACACATTTCACCGGGGATTGGAGAGCGATGGGGATTAGTCAGCAGGAAGCGCTGGATCTTTTTAATTCCGATGATTTGATTGGTATCGGGATGGCGGCCAACGCCGTGCGCCGCAAGAAAACGGACGCGCGCGTCGCGACGTATCAGATCGACCGCAACATCAATTACACAAATTTCTGCACCGAGTATTGCTCGTTCTGCGCGTTCTATCGTCCGCCGGGATCGAAGGAAGGCTACCTGCAGCCGCTCGAATCGATTTACAAAAAGATCGAGGAGATGCTGGCGCTGGGCGGAACGGGAGTGCTGCTGCAAGGCGGGCTGCATCCGGATTTGAAAATCGATTATTACGAAAATATGCTGCGGTCGATTCACGAGCGCTATCCGCAGGTCCATTTGCACTGTTTTTCAGCGCCGGAAATTTTGTGCATCGCCGAAGTTTCGGGGCTTTCGATTCGCGACACGATCATCCGGCTGCGCGACGCGGGCTTGCAATCGATTCCCGGCGGCGGCGCGGAAATTCTGGATGATGAAGTGAGGCACCGCATCGCGCGGCTGAAGTGCAAGTCCGACGAGTGGGAATCGGTCCATCGCGAGGCGCACGCGCTGGGCATGCGCACCACGGCAACGATGATGTTCGGCTGCGGCGAGGAGTACCGGCACCGCGTGAACCATTTCGAGCGGCTGCGCCGCATCCAGGAAGATAGCGGCGGGTTCACGGCGTTCATTCCGTGGATTTTTGCGCCCGAAAATACGCCGCTTGGAAAAAAAGTGCCGGAGACGACTGCGTTCGATTACCTGAAGACGCTGGCCATCAGCCGGCTGTATCTCGACAACATCGACCACATCCAATCGAGTTGGCTCACGCCCGGAATCAAAATTTGCCAAGTGGGATTGCAATTCGGCGCGGACGATGTGGGTTCGATTTTGATCGAGGAGAATGTGGTGTATGCCGCGGGTGTCCGCAACCGGACCAATGAAGAAGAACTTCGCCGCATCATCACCGATGCGGGATACATCCCCGCGCAGCGGGATACGCTGTACCGCTCTTACGTCTGGAAGCCGAAAGCAAGCCAGATGGCCTCCGTCTAATCCTGCCTGGCGACTGTAACTTTGCGGTCAGGCCGGACCGTGCGACGCCCAAAAGAGATTCTTCGACTGCGTGTCCCGGCGCTTCGCGCTAAAGAAAAAACGCGGGACACTCCGCTCAGAATGACGTTGTAGTAGTGGCTAGGCGCGGAGGGCGAGCGGCATAGAGTCCAGAGGGGACTCCGCGACCGCGACGGGAACTTCCACCACCACGCTGGCGCCATTTGGAGTTTTGTTGGCCAGAGTGATTTCGCCGCCGCATTCTTGCACGATGCCGTAGCAGATGCTCAGTCCGAGGCCCGTTCCTTTTCCGACGGCGGACGCGTCCCACGGATCGCGTTGTAACACTTCGTCGCGGACAGCATGCATACACACCAGCGCCAAGATAAGAGCCGCTGCGGAGGAGAACAACGGGTAGCGACGTACGTCGCGTAAGATAAGGGCAATTGCCGCAAGAAAGGCTAAAGGGTTCCCCCCCCGCGACAAGCAACGCTACCTGATCAGTTATCAAAAGAAGATAGGCCCTCGGTACCAAATTGAAATAGCGGGGCCAAAATACCCAGAAAGTAATGTCCGTGATTCTAGGGGCGAGGGAGGCGACGGAGGGTTAAGCTGACTTCGGTTCCATCAGGAAGATCGAGGGGATCGCTGGGGACGAGCACTCCTTTTACGAATCGCGCTTTAATAGCGCCGGAAGGCGCGGGCCTCGATTCATGGGCCCGTGCCTGGTGTTTCTCATCGGCTGGCGCCAAATGAGTGACGGACGAGACCGAGCCGGAATCGAGAGCTACATTGGCCAGTGCATCCGCGTCGCGATTTTGCTCGCGACGGACATGCTCGATCGCGAAGTAGGAAAGCTGGCGCGCGAGCTTGGTAGCGCGTTCGAAGAGGGGCTTCAGCTCGGCGCTCTTCACTTTGTAACGGCCCTGTATCTGACGGACCAGAAGTTCGGAGTCACTGCGTATGCGCAGCGCCGAGATGCCGTAGCTGACGGCGTAATCGAGGGCGGCGAGCAGGGCGTAATATTCAGCGACATTGTTCGTCTCGCGGCCCAGCTTCTTGGCAAGTTCAAGAATGATTTTGCCGGAGGGATCGCGAATCACAACGGCGTAGGAAGCTGGACCAGGGTTGCCGCGCGAGGCGCCATCGATATTGGCGACCGATACGCCGGACGGCGGCGCGGGCTGCGATTCCGAAAACAAACGTGCACTCGCGGGCGGCGCCTTCTTGTTTGACCGGCTCATGCGATTGCGGAGGAGAACAGAATTCTAAGCATTGAATTGACGGCCTTAATTGTCGCTTGCGGGTGACGCCGCTGCAGAAGCGGCGGAGGACGCAGCCGAAACCGACGGTTCGATATAGTAAAGGATGCGCGTACACGTCTCGCAGTGAAAGAGTTCTTCGCCGCTGGCCCGGCGCATTTCCTGAAACACGTGAGGCCGAACGATCATGCCGCAAGCGCTGCATTTTTCTTCGCGTACCTCGGCGAGCGCGATTCCATTGTGCTTTCGCACGATGCGCTCGTAGTGGTCCAGCAGATTTTCGGGAATATCAGCGACGGCGCGTTCTCGCTCGGCGCTGGATGCAGCGAGCGCTTTTTCCGAAGCGGACTTTTCGGATTCGATCTTCGCTCGCTCGACGCGTGCGGCGTCTTCCACTTCTTTTAGCGTTTTTTCCGAGGCTTTGATTCGCCGGTCGTACTCCTCGCCCGCAACCATTTGCTCAAGGAGGCGGTCTTCGGCTTTGGCGATTTCGTCTTCGGCCATTTGCACTTCATGCTGAAGGGCGCGGTAGGCTTCGTTGGTCTTCACCTGGGCGGTCTGATCCCGGTATTTGCGAACCTTGTCCTTCCACTGGTCGACGTCTAGCTCGTACTTCTTGCGGTCCTTCACGGTAGCGACCTGCGCCGATTTGCTGGCGTCGAGATCCGACTTGGCAGCGGCCACGCGCGCGTCGACTTGGGCGAGCTTTTGAGGGAATTTCGCGAGTCGTGTGCGGACATCGGTGAGCCGGATATCGATTTCCTGGAGATGAAGGAGGCTTTGCAACACCTTTTGCACGATAAACGCATTCTAGCACAGTGATCGACGGAGATTTTCAGACGGGCAACGCGGCGCACGCATCTGCGCCGGGCATCCGCTGGGGCGGACCGCGCCTACTACGAAGGCAAATCGAAAGACGTGTTCTGCTGAGCAGGCACTCTGCCCTCTGTTTTTCGGCGAAAAGCACGGAAAATCAGCGGCAGAGGCAGCAACTTTTTTTCGAGCCTTGTGTTTCATGCTTGGCAACCGAAAGGGGTTTCGGTTCGCAGTCATAGATTTTCCTGAGAAGGAGAATGAGCATGTGGAAACTGAAAGCTACGGGTGTGTTCGCTGCGGTACTGGCTGCTATAAGCCTCGTAGGTTGCAGTGGGTCCATGGGCGTCAATCCCGACCCGTCGAACCAGGCGTCGGTGTTTACGGTGGGAACGGACGCGCCGCTGCAGGGCGTGGTGTCGTGCCAGATTATGGTAACCGGTGTGACGTTGAACAATGGCACGACCAACGTTTCCGTGCTGAACAGTCCGCAGGTGGTGGACTTCGCACAACTGAGTGGCTTGCACCAGCTTTTGGATCTTGAATCGGTGCCCACGGGAACCTATACATCCGCCACGGTGACGCTAGCGACGCCGGTGATCGGCTTCATCGACACGACGCAAACTCCGCCAACGGTGAATACGGTCAATGGAACGCTAAGCCAATCCAGCGTGACTGTGAACTTCGCGAATCCTTTCGTGCTGAACGACGCCGATCTGGTCGGCCTGCGGATGGAATTCGATCTGCGGCAGTCGCTCGCCACCGACGGAAGTGGAAATATAACTGGCGCGGTGAATCCTGTCTTCCACATGCAACTGCTGGCGGCCGACGATTCGGAAGTATTCATAGATGATTTTCGAGCTGGCGTGGTTGGCGTGACGAACGACACGACTTTTGTTGTGCAAGGGCCAAAAGGGCGGCACTGGCCCGTGCAGACCAACAGCAGTACGGCCATGGACGATCCAAGCGTGCCGATCAGCTCATTTACAACGAACACGATCGTGGAGGTTTCGGGGCAGCTCGATCCTGTTACTCACGATATCGATGCCTCGGAAGTGGAAGTTGTCTCGAACGACAATTTTTTCATCGGCGGATTATTTACGAGTATTCGCCCACCATCAGGAGCGGCGACGCAGGCTGACGTGTACATCCGCGCAGTGCTGCCTGATATCAACGGCGTCCAGGATGGGCAAATACAGACACTGAGCCTGAATGGCAGCGAGCAATACCTGATTGCCAACATCAAAAATCCAATCACTTCGCTGCTGTTCAATAACTCGGCGCTAGCGGCGGGACAATCCGTCGGCATCGGAGGCGCTCTCAGCACCTCGAATGGGGTCTCTACGCTGACCGTTCACAGGGTTGTGCTGCGGAGGCAGGGACAAGGCGGCACATGGGTGCCCGGCAGCACGGTGGTGCAGTCCGGAAATCTAGGTAGCTTTCAACTGACCGACAAATGGACCGCGGGCATTTTATTGCCGAGTCCGCTAACGGTGCTTACCACAAATGACACGAATTTCGTCAATCTTAGCGGCCTTTCAGGATTAACTGGCACGCAACCGATTTCGCTTCGCGTGGTCGGATTTGTCTTGGTGGACCCATCAACCAGTTCGCCAGTCATGGTGGCTCGCGCAGTGGAGCAGGTGAACGAGTGACCAATCAAAGAGACTCGCCGGCCGGCTGCGAGCGGTGAGGCTTGGCGAGTCTGCGGCGCTCGCCTTGCGCAATCGGGTGGCGCAAGCGCTTCGCTCGAATGATGGCGACAAGCGCCTGTGCCGCGGCTATCAGGGGCCGGTCTCTTCTGTAGACGAGATAGAGTTTGCGCACCACGCGCATCTGGCGAATGCGCAGCTCTTGCAAATCGCCCTCAGCCACCTCGCGTTCCACGCACATCCGCGGAACGATGGCTATGCCGTTTTTCATTTCCACGAATAATTTGATGCTTTCGACGGTGGGCAGCTCGATATGCATTTGGAGGGGGATGCGATAGCGCGCAAACATCTGAACGACGCGCTGCCTGTACGGCGATTCCACGATGTGGGCCACGAAAGTTTCCTGGCCTAGCTCTTCGATATTCACTTCGCGCCGTTTGGCGAGGCGATGACCGGGCCAAACGACCAGCACGAGCGAGTCGCGGTAGAACTCGAGGGCCTCCAGCTCGCGCTCCTCCGGAAGGTAAGAAATGACGCCGATATCGAGATGATGATTCATCACCTCGCGCGGCACGTCTCGCGAAAGGACGCGGTGAACGCGAATGAGAATACCGGGATGAAGCCGCCTGTAACGGTCGAGCGCCGGAAGCAAGGCGTGAACCGAGCTTTCATTCGCGCCGAGAGAAAGCTGGCCGCGCTCGAGGTCCTGCAATTCCTTCATACCTTTGCTGATTTCCTCGCGAAGATTCAGCATTTTGTCAGCGTATTCGACAAGGAGTGCGCCTGCATCGGTGAGCGTTCGCGCTCGCGAGCCACGAACAAATAGAGGCTGGCCCACCCAGTCCTCAAGTTTGCGGATCGATATGCTTATTGCCGGCTGGGTGCGGTAGAGCTTCTCCGCCGCCCGGGAAAAACTACGCTCACGCGCCACCGTTTGAAATACTTGAAGAGAGGCAAGATCCATGGAATACCTCGTTGAAGCAGTTTTACGAAAACAAGGATGCCCTTTTGCGTCAGCCCGCAGGTATAAGCGAGATTTATTCGAGTTGCAACCATTATAAATTGGACTTGTTGCGCCGTTCGCGTTTCACTGGCAGTATGAGCAGTAGGAAAGGAGGCGCCATGGACATGCTGCAGATTTTCGACACAACCCTGCGAGACGGCGAGCAATCGCCCGGCTTTTCGATGAATCGCGAGGAAAAGTTGCAGCTAGCCCGGCAAATCGAGCAGTTGGGGGTTGATGTCCTCGAAGCAGGCTTCCCGATCGCGTCGCCCGGAGACTTAGACGCGACGCGCGCCGTAGCCGCTGAAATTAAAGGCTGCCGTGTAGCAGCCCTCGCCCGCGCGCGCCAGGAAGACGTGGATGCGGCGCTGCGGGGCCTCGAACCCGCCGCCAAACCCCGCTTGCATGTTTTTCTCGCCACTTCCGACCTGCACCTCAAATACAAGCTGCGAATGACGCGCGAGCAGGCTCTCGATCAGATTACAAAAATGGTTCGCTTCGGGAGGGAGCATTGCGAGGAGGTGGAGTTTTCCGCGGAGGATGCGAGCCGGACCGACATTGACTATCTCTGCCAGGTGGTTTTGGCCGCCGTGGAGTCCGGGGCGGACATCATCAATTTACCCGACACTGTTGGGTACTCGACGCCGGACGATTACGCAGAAATGTTTCGTGAGGTGCGCGCTCGGTTGGGCAAGCATCCGCAGGTCGTGCTCAGCGCGCATTGCCACGACGATCTCGGCCTCGCGCTGGCAAATTCTTTGGCCGCCATTGACGCGGGCGTGCGCCAGATTGAATGCACGATCAACGGAATCGGCGAGCGTGCCGGCAATGCTTCGCTCGAGGAATTGGCAGTGGCATTGCACGTCCGGCAGAACAGATACACGGTGAATACGCGGCTCCAACTCGAAAAGCTGTACCCGACCAGCCGTATGCTTTCGGCGATTACGGGAATTTCGGTGCCGCCGAACAAGGCCGTGGTGGGCGCAAATGCGTTTGCCCACGAAGCCGGAATACACCAGGATGGCATCCTGAAGAATCCTCTGACCTACGAAATCATAGTTCCGGAAAAAGTGGGCGTGCCGGCGCGGAAGCTGGTGCTCGGAAAACATTCCGGGCGAAACGCCTTTCGTTCGCGCCTAGCGGAATTGGGATACGAAACCACCGACGCAGAACTTGCCGAGTCCTACCGGCTGGCGATGGTGCGCGCGGATGCGGAGAAGGAAATCACTGACCGCGATTTAATTTCCATCATTCACCAAGTGCGCCGCGGCCAAGCAGGCGCACCGGCCAAAACCGGCCCTACCACCGCCACCGTGCGCTAACAACACACTGGAATCGCCGATGACACAATTGCGCAAAACAATCGCGGTATTGCCAGGAGATGGCATCGGCCCGGAGGTTACGCGCGCGGCTATTCAAATCCTGGAAGATTGCGCTGCGGCATTCGGACACCGCTTCGAATTCCGTGAATTCCCGTTTGGCGGCAATGCAATCGATCTGCGTGGAGTTCCTCTCCCCGACGAAACCCTTTCCGGATGCCGCGCAGCGGACGCGGTTCTTCTGGGCGCGATCGGAGGTCCGAAGTGGGAAGCATTGCCGTTTGGAACGCGACCCGAAGCGGGATTGCTCGGCCTGCGCAAAGAGCTTGGCCTATACATCAATCTGCGGCCGATTCGACTGCGGCCGGCATTGAGAAGTATTTCGCCGCTGCGGCCGGAACGGCTTGAGGGCTGTGATTTTGAGATCGTGCGCGAGCTGGCAGGTGATATTTACTTTGGCGAGCACAAAATAAACGAAGAGCGCGCCAGCGATCTTGCCGAATATTCGGTTCCCGAAATCGAACGAGTCGCACGATACGCATTTGAGCGTGCGGCCGCTCGCAAGGGACATCTGACCAGTGTCGATAAGGCCAACGTGCTGGCAAGCTCGACGCTGTGGCGCGAAACGGTTGCCGAAGTATCGCGTGAGTACCCGAGAGTGACGCTGGATCATCTTTACGTTGATAACGCCGCGATGCAGATCATGCTTCGCCCAGCGCAGTTTGACGTAATCCTTACCGGCAACATGTTTGGCGATATCCTGAGCGACGAAGCGGCGGCGCTCGCGGGATCCATTGGATTAATTCCATCGTTGAGCAGAGGACGGCCCGACCAACCTGCGCTCTACGAACCGATTCACGGCTCCGCTCCCACGCTTGCCGGCAAAGACGTGGCTTGCCCTCTGGGCGCAATTTGGTCGGCGACTCTGATGTTGCGCGAATCGTTTGGTCTGGAGACTGAATCGCAATGGATTGAAGCAGCCATCGATCGCGTGCTGGAGCAGGGCTACCGCACCGCTGACATCGCGGAGGCGTGCAGCCGCATCGCAAAGGGATCGCAATTCACCGAAAGAATCCGCCAGGAGTTGCAGAGCGTCGGCGCCGCCGGCGCGCGACGAAGCTCAAGCGCGTAGTGAAATTCGGGACACTCGCAATCGCGTCGTCCTATCTATTTCAAAGCGGCTGAAAATTTCGAAGGGGCTCTCACCACTAAGCAGCCGGCCATCATATCGTGCAGAGCTTGCTTCTTTTCCGTGAATCCCGCCATGACGAATCCGATTCCAAAAAGCAGCGACGATATTATTTTGCCGAAGTAACGCCCCGACGCTCGAATAAAGCTGAGGCGCTTGCCTTCAAGATCCGTCACGAGCAATCCCAGCACTTTCTTGCCGGGAGTGGCCTGCCACCGCGAACTCTCAAATGTGGCGAAATACAGCCAGCTTGCCAACTGGACCAAGAGCAGCAAGGCTGTGGCCTGCGGACTGTCGCCGGTGTAAAACTTCCAGGCGTCTTGGAAGGAAGACCCTACGTGATTGTTTCTGAGAATGGGCCCGAGAACAGTGACTCCCAAGACAAAACCGAGAGTGGACGTATCCAAGAAGTACGCAGCCGCACGAAACCAAAAACCGGCATAAACGATCGACTTCGGCCCCGGCATATTTCTGGCAGCCTTCTCATTTCCATATTCTTCAACTGAGTCTGCGAGCGGTTCGCCGCAGGCTGGGCACGATTCGGCGCCGGGCGGCACTTCCACCGCGCATTTCGGGCAGTTCAAGTGACTCCTCTTTGGTTCTCTAGCCGGCTTTCATTAAGCTTCCAGCTCGCGATAAAACATATCTGCATCGTTCCGCCAATTCGAGTCGCGCGTGTCACTTTGCTTCCGCGGGCGTCATGGTGGCGGGTCCGTCGCCGACGATTTCTAGGACGGCGGGAACGTCTTTGGCGCCATCAAAGTGAACTTGCTTGGCCAAGTCAACCACGTAGCTCCCCGCAGGCATCGGAACCGTGGAATCGGGATCGAATTTCGTGCCCGTTCCGACCCACCAAGTGCCGGATAGGACGGTGATGTAGCGGTCGTTGGGATGAAAATGCGGATGGCTCATGTGATGAGGAAACCACTTAATAAGAACGACGTACAGTCCCGGCTTTGAGGGATCACCGTGGAGAACGGCTGTTTGCGCGACGGCTGGATCGCCCGTCCACTTAATCTGATCGGGCAGTTTGTAAGTTACGGCTGTGGGATCGATATCGGCGGCGTTTGGCGCCGCGTTTGACGCAGCTTTTGGCTTCGCCGCACCCAGCAAAGCGAACACGCTGAGCGAAACCAAAATTGCGAAGGCGGCCGCGCCAGTTAAGCGGGCCAACCAAATTCGAGAAGCAGACATAGTTCCTCCTTCGAGTCTCCACGACCTTCGCCACGCGGCACGCAGTTGACTTCCCGCGCCCCAGCGCAGTACCCTGCGCGCCAACTCGAGAATCGTCACCGGAGCGGCGGTTTTCCAAAGTGATTCTATATCAGGGGGGGAAATGAGAATCCTGCTAAATGTTGTGGGCATTGTATTGGTATTTTTCGGCGGCGTATGGTTTCTGCAAGGGATCAACGTGCTGCCGGGAAGCTTTATGACCGGTCAAATCAAGTGGGCCGTCTATGGCGGAATTGCTTTTGTGGCGGGAGTGATCGTCTTAATCCGGGCCAATCGGAAAAAGAAGGCTGCCTGATCGGAGCGGCCGCACCTCTCGGCGACGTGAGAAAAGGTTTCGAAGGGCCGTGCGCGGCACCGCATTTCGCACGGCCTTCCAGCGTTACAAGTTCCCGCGGCGCGGGAAGACGTCGACCCATTCACCGGCGTCCACGTGAGGTCGGGATGGGTACACCACGAGAAAACAATTTCCTCGAACGACGGCTCCGATGTCACCTGAACCTTCCCACAGAATCAGTTCCACTCTCGGACTGCCGCCAGAATTTCCGTTCGGCCAGGTGACGCGCGCGGGAAGAAAATGAGCGACGGAACCTTTTTCATCTATCGAATGGGCCAGCACGGCTTTGAAAAGCGGCAATGGTTGGGGCGAATAGCCGCACAGGAGCTCGATTGCGGGAACGACGAGCAGCTCGAATGTGACCATTGTTGAGACTGGATTTCCCGGCAGCCCGAAGACAGGTTTGCCGCGGCACCATCCAAAAACCGCCGGTTTACCCGGACGAATGGCGACCGACTCAAAGAAGATTTCCGCGTCCAAATCCTGCAACACTTGCTCGACGAGATCGTATTTGCCCACGGAGACGCCGCCGCTCAAAATCAGCATATCGGCGGCGAGGCCGCGCTCGATCCGCGCGCGAAGCTCGGCGACGTCATCGATCGCGCTGCCCTCGAGAATGGGCTCGCCCCCAGCGAGAACAACTTGCGCCGCCAAGGAAACATTGTTGCTATTGCGAATCTGAAAAGGCCCGGGCTTTTCGCCGGGCCCCACAAGTTCATCGCCTGTCGAAAGGATCGCCACGCGCGGGCGTCGACTTACTTCCATCCTCACGTGCCCTACTTCCGCCGCGACTGCAAGCTCCGCGTAGCCTAGCCTCGCCCCGCGGGGAACCAGGACTTCGCCCACACGCGCCTCCGCGCCGGCGGGGACGAAATGCTGCCCAGCGCGGGCCGGTTGCTCGAATACGATGAAATCGCCGTCGGTGTGCGTGTATTCGTGCATCATCACTGCGTTTGCACCTCGCGGAACGGGAGCGCCGGTGAGGATGCGGACGCACTCGCCAGCGTTTACCGTGCGATCAAATGCCACGCCTGCCCGGCTTTCGCCGATCAGGCGCAGCCGGGCGCCAGGCTCTGCGGCGTCCGCCGACCGCAGTGCAAAGCCATCGCGGATCGAACGATCAAATGGCGGGTAGTTGCGGTCCGCAATGATTTGTGCCCCTAGAATGCGCCCCAGCGCGCGAGATGGGTCACTAGCAAGGTCGATTATTTCAGTTGCCGGAGGGTTCGACTCGCGGGCGCCGACGACCTCAATCACCTTTGCGCGTGCGGTTTCGAAGGAAAGCATGGAAGACTAAAGCCAGGTCGCGAGCTTGGTTCCGCGCGGAACGATTGTGGCGTCACGCTCGGGACCGGTCGAGATCATTCCTATTTCGAGTTGAAGCTGGTCGGAAATAAAATTCAGATAGTCCCGCGCGGCCGTGGGCAGATCACGCACGTCGCGAATTCCCGGCGTCGGCTTCTTCCACCCCGGCAGCGTTCTGTATTCTGGCTCAATTTGGCTCAGCGTTTCCACGTCCGGGGGCATTTCCGCGATCGGCTGACCTTTATGACGATAGCCGGTACAGACCTTGATTTCGGGCTGCTCATCGAATACATCGAGCTTGGTCACCACCAGCGAATCGATCCCATTGAGCATTTTGGCGTAGCGCAAAACGACTAGATCGAGCCAGCCGCAGCGCCGTGGACGCCCCGTCACCGCGCCGAATTCGTTGCCGCGCGCACGGACTTCCTGAGCATCGAGATCGGGCATCTCAGTGGGAAATGGTCCACTCCCCACGCGCGTGGTGTACGCCTTCGTGACGCCGACGACGCCCGTGATTCGCGTAGGCGCCACACCTAAACCGGCGCACGCACCGCCCGAGATCGCGTTCGACGAGGTCACGTAAGGATACGTTCCGTGATCGATATCCAGCATCGTGCCCTGGGCGCCCTCGAAGAGCACCGATTCGCCGCGATCGAGCGCGTCGTTCAAAAGCACGGCTGTATCGGCAGCAAGGCCGCGAAGGTGCGCCGCGAGCTCACGATACTGTTCGAGAACGCCTGCGGTCTCTAGGGAGCGGCCGTACGCGGCTTGGCTAATGGAATTTTTTTCCGCCATCACGCGCTCGAGTTTGATGCGGAAGCAATCCGGCTCGAGGAGCTCGCAAACGCGGATTCCGCGGCGCGCCATTTTGTCTTCGTAAGCTGGGCCGATACCGCGTGAGGTGGTTCCGATTTTCGCTTCGCCGCGCGCCGCCTCCGCGGCTTTATCCATTTCGCGGTGATAGGGAAAAATCAGATGCGCGCGATTGCTGAGGAAAAGACGCCCGCGCACCTCCACACCAGACTTTCGGAGGTTTTCAAGTTCGGCGACAAGCGCCGCTGGATCGACGACCGCTCCGGGGCCAATGACGGCTTTTTTTTCCGGCCGCAGAATGCCGCTGGGGACCAATTGCAGCACGTAACGATGACCGTTAAAGATGACGGTGTGGCCCGCATTGTGGCCGCCGGCGTAGCGTGCGGTATAATCAAAGGATGAGGCGAGGTAATCGACGACCTTCCCTTTGCCCTCATCGCCCCATTGGGCACCCACCACTGCGATCGCTTTCGTTCGGACTTTCTCCGCCACTGGAACACTCCGCAACCACACGAATCGCAACTTGCCCACTCCGTCTCAAATGAAAGCTTACAGGAAGGCTTGTGCGACAAACGCCAAAGGACAATCGTACGCCGCACACCGGCTGAAGGCAATAGCGCGCGCCGTCGGTGTCAAGTTGCGGTTGCAGCAAGGCCAGCGCACGATGCGCGTGAGCCGGCTCGTCTCAACTCGGAGGCTGCACGGGGGCTACGCCTTGAAGATTTTGTCCGCGATATCGGCAGCGAGGGGCACGCGGAACCGTGTTCCCTGGTACGCCTTGATCATGAGCACGATCCAGAGAATAAAAGCGCCGAGATCGACAAGGCCATACAGCGCCCATAACATCGAAAAGCCGCCGAAGCCTCCGGTGAACAGACTCATGCCGAAAGACGCGGCTAGAACAAAATAGATGATGTGAAGGCCGCCGAAGACCACGATTGACTGCGCGGCATGGAAGCGCACGTAGGGGCGCTTGTCAACGAAGTAGAAAATCAGCCCCGTGATCCAGCCGAGAACGTAACTGAGCAGGCCAGCGACATTTTCCGACATTTGCGATTGGCTCCCTGAGGCAACAGCCGGCGCACTTGGACCCGCAGGCGCGACGCCCTGCGGCGCTCCGCATGCGGCGCAAAAGGAAGAGTTGTCCGGAACGGCTGCCCCGCATTTTGTGCAATGTGCCATGGTGCGTCCTCCGCTGGAAGGTTCTATTGCGGCGGAGCCTATCAAAAGTCCGTATTATGAGCAAGCGTAATCAAGGGCGCACGCCGGTGCCGATGATATACTGAGGCTCAGACGCGGAAGTGGCGGAATTGGCAGACGCGCCAGCCTTAGGAGCTGGTGGCCGAAAGGCCGTAGGGGTTCGAGTCCCTTCTTCCGCACCAGCATCTATTGAGAAAGCAATTTTACCGCGCCAAAGGGACTCGCCCAAGAACCGCGGCAGCGAGGCGTCCCACTGTTGACGCACATGAATAGATTCCCTATACTCAAATTTCGCCTGCGATAGTTTCGCCGCTCTTCCCTGCACTCCTCCTTACCGATTCCGAACAGGCAAGAGGATTGAGACCAGGGTTACTGGCGTCAACTTCCAGGGCAGTCTCTCACGTAACCATGACTGAAACGACGTGCAAACGCGAAGTCGAATTGGAAATTCCCGCCGAAAACGTCGCGAAAGCGACAGAAAAGGTGGCGCGCGATATCGCGCGAATCGCGCGCATCCCGGGATTCCGTCCTGGCAAGGCGCCGATTACGCTCGTGCGACGGAGATTTGCCGGGGATATACAGGGCGAGGTCGTGCAGTCCCTCGTGCCGGAATATCTTGAAAGAGCCCTGGATGAAAAAAAACTAGTGCCTGTGGCCCGTCCGGAAGTGGACAAAGTTGAGTTCAAGGAAGGCGAGCCACTGAAATTCCGGGCGATCTTTGAGGTGCTGCCGGAATTCGAATTGGGCGATTACAAGAATCTTCAGGTTCAGGTTGACGAAATCGATGTGGGCGACGCCCAGGTGGATAAAACGCTGGAAGAGATGCGCGAGCGCGCCGCCACTTTTGTTCCGGTGGAGGGGCGCGCCGCGAGAGATGGTGATTCGGTTCTGATTAAGTTGATTGGGACGCCATCCGGCGGCGGCGAACCGGTGCAGGCTGACAATGTCCTCGTCCCATTGGGAGCGGAAGAAACGCTCCCCGTCTTTAGCGAGAAGTTGCGCGGCGCTGCTACTGGAGAGACGAAGCGCTTCGATGCGCAGTATCCCGATGACTATCCAGACCCGAAGCTGAAGGGAAAAACCTACGATTACTCGGTCGAGGTGCAGGGAATCAAGGAAAAGAAGCTGCCCGAACTCAACGATGAATTCGCGAAGGATGCGGCCGGTGCCGAGGGCTCGCAGTTGAGCGGTATCGCGACGCTCGAGGATCTCCGCAAGAAGATCCGCGAAAGCCTTGACGCTGAAAAGGAACACCGAGAAAAAGCTCAGGCCCGCGAAAAGGTTCTTGATACTCTAGTGAATCAGCATGACTTTCCGGTCCCCGAGGCGTTGATCGAGAGTCAGATGGATAGCCGACTGGAGCGCGTGGTGCGGTCGCTGGCGGCGCAGGGGGTCGACCCGCGCGGGATGAACGTGGATTGGACGGCGCTCCGGCGACAGCAGCGTGAGCGTGCGATTGCTGACGTGAAGGCGGAGCTGCTCCTCGACCGTATCGCCAGCGCAGAAAATATCGATGTCAGTGATGAAGAAGTCGAAAAGGAGATAACGGCGCTGGCGGAACGCAGTGGTGAATCAGCAACAGCGCTTCGCGCTCGCTTGACAAAGCAGGGAGCGCTGGATAGGATGAAATCGAAGCTGCGAAGCGACAAAACAGTCGATTCGCTTTACCGCACGGCACGAATCGAGAAAATATCCAAGGGTGGAAGGTAATTTTTGGGGCGGGCCTCCCTCAGTGCGCACGATCATTCCAAATGAGACAAACTGACGACGCGAATCCACGTGCAACGACGCTGGTTCCCATGGTTGTGGAGCAAACCAATCGTGGCGAGCGCGCTTACGACATTTATTCCCGCCTTCTGAAGGACCACATCATCTTTATTGGCACTCCGATTGACGACCACGTAGCGAATCTCGTCACGGCCCAACTGCTGTTCCTGGAGTCGGAAGATCCCGAAAAGGATATTTCGGTCTACATCAATTCGCCGGGCGGATCGATTTCGGCAGGCATGGCCATTTACGACACCATGCAATTCGTTCGACCAGACGTCGTCACGTACTGCATCGGCCAATCGGCCTCGATCGCAGCCGTATTGCTTGCGGCAGGCACGCCGAAAAAGCGCTACGCTCTGCCCAATTCCCGCGTCCTCATCCACCAGCCCTGGATGTCCGGCCTTTCGGGTCAGGCCACGGACATCGATATCCACGCCAAGGAAATTATCCGAACTCGTGCGGCCCTGAACAAGCTGCTGGCAAGTCACACGGGGCAATCGATCGAAAAAATTGAAAAAGATGTGGAGCGCGATTTCATCATGACGCCGGAACAGGCGAAGGCCTACGGCATCGTGGATGAGATCATCACCAAGCACCGGTAGGAGCGTTCCAAATAGTTAGCAGTAAGAGCGATGAATCGCGGGACGGCGGCGAGCTTCCGGTCTACAATAGGTCCTAGGTCACGTTGCAGGTGGGTCCGCCAGAGGGGGGCGTAACAAGTGAAACGGTTCACCCCAGAAGAACCGCTGCGCTGTTCCTTCTGCCATAAAACGCAGGAGCAGGTGGAGAAGCTCATCAGTTCTCCATCGGAATACCCGCGCTCCTACATCTGCAATGAATGTGTCGGCGTCTGCCAGCAGATTCTGGAAGACGAGAAGCGCGAGCAATCCAGCCCTGCAAACCGCCGCCTGCCGCGCCCGCCCGAGATAAAAGCCTTTCTCGACAGTTACGTGATTGGGCAGGACAAAACGAAGAAGAAGCTCGCTGTGGCGGTCTACAACCACTACAAGCGCATCTTCCTGAATAAGCAGCCGGGCGACGTGGAGTTGACTAAGTCTAACATCCTGCTCATCGGGCCGACGGGGACCGGCAAGACGCTCTTGGCGCAAACGCTTTCGCGAATGCTCGAGGTGCCGTTTGCCATCGTCGATGCGACGACGCTCACGGAAGCGGGCTATGTGGGCGAGGACGTCGAAAACATTATTCTAAAGCTGCTTCAGGCGGCCGATGGAGACGTCCAAAAGGCTCAGCAAGGCATCATATACATAGACGAGATTGACAAGATTTCGAAGAAGGATGAGAACCCGTCGATCACTCGCGACGTCTCCGGGGAGGGCGTTCAGCAGGCGCTGTTGAAGATCCTCGAAGGCACTGTGGCCAACGTTCCACCGCAAGGCGGGCGCAAGCACCCGCACCAGGAATTTACTCCTGTCGACACGACTAACATTTTGTTTATTTGCGGAGGGGCGTTTGTGGGATTGGAGAAGACCATCGAACGCCGGGTAGGTCAGAAATCCCTGGGTTTCCACGCTGACGCGCAGCCTTCAACCGCCACGCGGCGCAACATCGAGGTGCTCGAACAGGCCCAACCGACAGACCTCATCCGGTACGGCTTGATTCCGGAGTTTGTGGGCAGGCTGCCGGTGATGGGGGTGCTGAGCGATCTTGACAAGAGCGCTCTGGTACGAATTTTAACGGAACCAAAAAATGCTCTCGTGCGTCAGTATCAAAGACTCTTTGAATTCGAAAACGTCCGCCTGCGCTTCACTGACGACGCACTGGAAACCGTTGCGGACTTGGCCCTTCAACGCAAGGTGGGCGCGCGCGGCCTCAGGATGATCCTCGAAGACTTGATGCTGGAAATGATGTATCACCTGCCGGCTCAGCGGAAACTCCGGGATTTCGTGGTGACGGCGGACATGGTCAAGGGCCGCGAGATCAATTGGAGCCTCCTCGAAAAAGCGGGTTAGTTTTCAGATTCATTGCGATAGCACGGTATTCGTGGCATAGGCAGCCGCGATTTCAAGGTTATGTTCAGCAAGGAAAAACTCGACGTGAAGCGCGTGCCGATGATGCCGGTACGGGACATGGTCATCTTCCCGGAAATGATGCATCCGTTCATCGTGGGTCGCGAAGCCTCCGTGCGTGCGCTGGAAGACGCGCTGGCCGGCGACAAAAGGATATTTCTGGTTACACAGCACGATGCTTCCGTGGACGATCCGAAACCGGAAGAAATCTATCAGGTGGGCACCCTGGCCAACATCGTGCAGAGCGTCAAGCTGCCAGACGGCAATATAAAAGTGCTGGTCGAGGGCACCGAGCGCGCGAAAATCGTGCAGGTTACCAGCGACGAGGGATTCTTCCGCGCCTCGCTTAAGCTCGTTCCACCGAAGGCCGAGCCGGGACCACAAACACAGCAGGCCTCCGAGCGCGTGACCGGACTTTTTGAGCAATACGTCAAACTATCGCAGAGCTTGAATTACGACACCATGATCGCGGCGGTACGCGTCGATGATCCAGGCAAGCTTTCAGACGCGATCGCCGCGAATCTTCAGATTCCGGTAGAGGAAAAACAGGAATTGCTGGAGATATTCGAGCCGGTGGAGAGGTTGAACCGGATCGCGGATATTCTCGACGTTGAAATCGAGAAGCTGAATGTCGATCGCTCCATTAATACCCGCGTGAAACGTCAGATGGAGCGCGCCCAGAAAGAGTACTACCTCAACGAAAAGCTCAAAGCCATTCAGAAAGAGCTGGGACGCGGCGAAGCAAACGAAATCGAGCAACTAAAGAAGAAGATAGAGACGTCCGGCATGCCGGAAGGCCCCATGGAAAAGGCCGTGCAAGAACTGAAACGGCTGGAGATGATGCCGCCCATGTCGGCTGAGTCCACCGTCTCGCGCAATTATCTCGACTGGCTGCTTGCCGTGCCGTGGAAAAAACGCTCCAAGGAGATTCGCGATATCAAGCGCGCCGAAAAGATTCTCTCCGAGGACCACTTCGGTCTGGAAAAAATCAAGGAGCGCATCCTCGAGTACCTCGCGGTTCGCCAACTTGTTAAGAATCCAAAAGGGTCCATCCTTTGCTTCCTCGGCCCCCCAGGAGTCGGCAAAACTTCGTTAGCAATGTCCATCGGCCGCGCCACCGGCAGGAAATTTGTTCGCGTATCTCTCGGCGGAGTGCGTGACGAGGCAGAAATCCGCGGCCATCGGCGCACCTATATCGGGGCCCTTCCAGGGCAAATCATCCAAATGATGCGCAAGGCAGGCACAACCAACCCGGTTTTTGTTCTGGATGAAGTCGACAAAATGTCCATGGATTTTCGCGGCGATCCGTCCGCGGCGTTGATGGAAGTGCTTGACCCGGAGTTGAACCATTCCTTCACCGACCACTATCTGGACGTGGAATACGATCTTTCGAAGGTGATGTTCATCTGCACCGCCAACGTGCTGCACACCATCCCTCAGCCGCTGCAGGATCGCATGGAAGTTTTGCGGCTCCCAGGTTACACGGAACAGGAAAAGCACCAGATCGCCCAGCGTTTTCTCGTCGGCCGGCAGCTGGAGGCCACTGGCTTAAGTAAGGAGAACTTGAAATTCACCGATGCGGCTATCACGCACATCATCCGCCACTACACTCATGAAGCAGGAGTGCGGAACCTGGACCGCGAGATCGCGAATGTGTGCCGCAAACTCGCCCGGAAAGTTGTCGCCGAAGGAAAAAAGGTGACGGTGGAAATTACTCCGTCGAATACCAATGATTACCTGGGTATATTGAAATACCGCGACTTCCTGGCTGAAAAGAAAAATGAAATCGGATTGACCACCGGACTGGCTTGGACGGAAGTTGGCGGGCAAGTGCTTTCAACCGAAGCCACCCTGATGCAAGGCAAGGGCCGCCTGACGTTAACCGGCAAGCTTGGCGACGTGATGCAGGAATCCGCGCAAGCGGGAATGAGCTACGTCCGCTCGCGCAGCCATCTTTTTGGCCTGCCTAAGGATTTTTACCGCCACCTGGATATCCACATCCACGTGCCGGAAGGCGCGATTCCCAAGGATGGTCCCTCCGCCGGAATCACTCTCTGCACGTCAATCGTGAGCGCACTTACTCGGATTCCGGTTCGCTGCGATGTTGCCATGACGGGTGAGATCACCTTGCGCGGCAAGGTCCTCCCAATCGGCGGCGTGAAGGAAAAACTGCTCGCGGCGCACCGGCTAGGCCTGCACACGGTG
>DASYZC010000233.1:0-4642 GCA_035949735.1 Candidatus Acidiferrales bacterium
ATCGCGCCAGCGTACACCGTGGCTCCAGCCCGTTCCCAGCGCCTTCATCGCCGCTTCCTTGGCTGCAAATCGTGCGGCGTAGCGCTCGAACTTGTTTTTGTAGCGCTCGCAATACGATACTTCGGCGGGCGTGAAGAGCCGTTCGAGAAAGGGTGCGCCGTGACGCCGGATGGCGGCTTCGATCCGGTCGACTTCGGCGATGTCTAAACCCAATCCAACGATCACGAGAGAACCCCGTGTCTATCCGAGTAGGAACGGCCGCGATTATACCTATAATCGAGTGTCCTACATGCCCTGCAGAAATCACGTAAAATGAGACGGAGCGCGCGGACGCATGACATGATCGTAGCCACGTCAAAAAAGTGCCGGACAGAATCTCGAATTACTAGTCGTCCGCGCAAGGTCAATGACGGTTGGGAACTCCATCCGGCGGGGCGCTTGCAAGTGCTCCAAGCACCGGCTCTAGCGCAGCTGAGCTGGCTCGTCCACGCGTTCAGCACCCGCTGCGGGGGCACCAGCCAACTTCGAGCAACAAATGACGCCAAGACTCGCAAGCCTCGGCAAGCCAGCGAAGCCAACGGCCAAGTTTTGAATCTTGGCTTCACGGAACGCGACACTCGAAGGCGCGTCCTATCGAACCGCAGGCAATTCCTTCATGCGATTGGCGCCGATGGAATGAGCCTCGTCGCACTCGAGCAAGTTCATTCGGACGTAGTGCATCGGATCACGTCCGCGGCTCCCGCAATCCCCAAGCCCGCCAAGGGAGATGCGCTTCTGACCAGCGTTCCGGGCATACTCCTGGCGGTCCAAACCGCGGATTGCGCGCCGATACTGCTCGCTGATAGGAAACGCCGGGCCGTCGCCGCAATTCACTCTGGCTGGCGGGGCACGCTTCTCCGCATCGCCGCGAAGGCGTTAGGCCGAATGCGGATGGAGTTTGGCACTTCGCCGCAAGACGTGGTCGCCGCCATCGGGCCTTCTATCGGCCGCTGTTGCTATGAAGTCGGCTCCGAAGTGGCAGCTGCCTTTCACTCGCAGTTTCCGAATGCGCGAGGGTGGTTCGATGGCCCGTTCGACGCGTTGGCCTCCGGGGAAAACGATCCGAATTGGCTTCCGTGGCTCACCATGAAGCCGCCGGGACACGCGCCTCCGCCGCTGCGTGTCCATCTTGATCTGGTCGCGGCAAATTGCGCGATTCTAGCTGAGGCCGGAGTGCCACGCGGGCAGATTTTCCAGTCGGGACTTTGCACCGCCTGCCGCACCGATCTCTTTTTCAGCTATAGGCGTGAACGCGTTACAGGCCGCCTCATGACCGTGATCGGCATTCGCTGATTTTCAGTTGCCGGGATGGCTGGCTCTTTTCCTGCGTGAACCGTCTTCGGCCCCCACGGTCGCCTGCTGTTGACAAGTTGTCGTGCCGGCAGACTAGCGTGCCTCCCGATCACTGGCGGTAGTGTAGAATGCTGTTTGCATCTGATCGGACCAGGAGATCTTGATGGCAGACTCGAAGACCTCTGTGCCAGGAGAAAGCGCGTCGGAACGCCGGCGCTCGCACCGCGTGAACATCGCGATGCCCATCCTCGTTCGCGGCACTCGAGGCACTCAACGGTTCGAGGAAGAATCTCAAACCGTGTCCGTCAGCGCGCACGGTTGCATGTTGCGTGTGACCAATCCCGTGGCCCGCGGTCAGGAAATTGCCCTGGTAAACAAAAAGACAGCCGAGGAACTGCCCTGTACGGTCACTTTTATAGGGCAGAAAGATGCCGGCAAGATAGAAGTGGGCGTGGAATTCACCGAGCCATCGCCGCTTTTCTGGCGCATCGCCTTCCCGCCCGAAGACTGGGATCCGTCTGAGCGCAAACGCGCGGGGACGCCCCGTCCACCGGCCATGCCGCCGCGGCGCCGCTAAACTCCGGCCGAATCGGATGAGCTTCAGATTTCCGGCTCATTTGTGCGAAGTGGAACGGAGTTCTTCCTTCTTCATCGAATGCTAGCCTTTGAGATATCATCACGGCTCGTCGAGGAAACTCGATCACACGGATGATGTGAGCGCACACTCTCCTTACGTGCCAGCGAGCGCGCTCGGCGACGCTCCCGCGGACTCTTCCGCCTTTGCTATCGCATTTGGTTTTGCGGGCAAACACTGGCTAACTGTTTCAGGCATTTCTATTCTTATTCTGGCGCCTTGTTTCTGGCACCGCGAGATTGTCGCGTCCGACCTTGGAAGCCATTTGTACAATGCCTGGCTCGTACAATTAATTCATCGCGGTCAATCGCCGGGCCTTTGGATCGCTCCGCAACGCACCAACATTCTGTTCGATATTATCCTGAGCAATCTTGGTTCAATCTTCGGCTTGCGGGCAGCCGAAAAGCTGACGGTTTCTCTCGCGGTCCTGACGTTTTTCTGGGGCACGTTCACGTTCATATCCGCCGCGGTTCGGCGTGCACCGTGGTATCTGCTGCCCTGCATTGCGCTCGTTACCTATGGTTGGACATTCCATCTCGGCTTCTTCAACTATTACCTGTCGCTGGGCATTTCGTTTTTCGGTCTTGCGCTGTGGTGGCGAGGGAAGGGTTGGGAACGGCTGAGTTTGCTCGTGATAGCGCCCCTCGTCTACATCGCTCATCCGCTCGGATTGATGTGGCTGCTGGGCGCGGCAGCCTATATTGGAATTGCGGAGATGCTTCCGCGCCGACATTATCAATGGCTCTTCTGCATTGCTGTTGCGGCGTCGCTTTTCGGGGTGCACATCTATATCTGGCATCACTATGTTGCCGATCACGGAGCAAGGCCGTTTTACTCCTTCAACGGCGCGGACCAGCTTGTACTCTTCGGCGAGCGCTATCGCGTTCTAGCGCGAGCGTTGCTCGTCTTCGCGCTCGTTTCCATCGTCGTCGATTTGATTCGGAGAAGGCGCGAACCCTCGGCACTGAGGTATTACAGCATCCCTATTCAACTTTATATTCTGGCGATGTTTTCGGTTCTCCTGTTGCCCGATGCAATTCATTTTCCTCCGCCCACGGCCACGATTGCGCTCTTGACGGAAAGACTTACATCGATTACCGCCGTCATTGGCTGCTGTGTGCTGGGCGCGATGCACCCGCGGAAGTGGCACTTAGCCGCTACGGCAGTGATAGCCGTTGTTTTTTTGGCGTTCCTGTATCAGGACACGGCCATCGTCAACCGAATGGAGGCGCAAGCCGTCCATCTGGTAGGCAGACTTCCGCCCAATCAGCGTGTGCTGGCTACCATCGAACCCTTTCCGGGCTCGCGGATATTGAATCAGCACATCATCGATCGTGCCTGCATCGGGCGCTGTTTCAGCTATGGCAATTACGAGCCCGGCTCCCGAGTTTTTCGCGTGCGCGCAACGCCCCGCAATCCCTACGTCCTCGACAGCTACGAGCTAGCGACAGAAACCGAGCAAGGGGACTATCTGGTGCAACCGCGCGATCTGCCGCTCTACGAGATTTATCAATGTGGAGAAAATGGAACGGAGATTTGCATGCGCACGCTGAAGGCGGGCGAGTACAACGGCAAGGCGCCAGACGAGTAATTGGATTTTGAAGTGTCGCCTACTGCTGAACCGTTTCTGCGGTACGAGGTTCCTGGCGAGCGGCCGTTCGCGGCACAATGCGCTTTCGTCTTGCCATGAGCCACGAGCCAATCCTCCACGCCAGTAGTATTCCCACCAGGAAGGCATACTCCAGCGGCTTGCGAACATCCGATTTCACCAGCCAGTAGTAGTGAATTACGCCCAACACGGCGGTCGCATAAATCAGCCGATGCAGCATCTGCCAGCGCTTTCCGCCGAGGCGGCGAATCCATCCAGCCGTCGACGTGATCGCCAGCGGGATCAGCAGCACGAAACCGGTGAATCCCACGGTGATGAACGGGCGCTTCATCACATCCTGCCACATGCCGGTCCAATTGAATGTTTGATCCAGCCCTATCCACGTCGAAAAGTGTAGAAAGGCATAAAAAAAAGCAAATAGCCCGAACATTCTCCGGAAACGAATTAGCTGCGGCACGTGCAGAATCTTGCGAAGCGGAGTGATTGCCAGCGTGATTACCACAAATCGCAGGATCCAGTCGCCGGTGAAATGCGTGATGAACTTGATGGGATCGGCGGTCAGATCCTGATGAATCCCTCGCCACACCAGCCAGGCCGCAGGACCGAGGCACACGACGAAAACCACCACTTTCGTCCACTTGCTGGTCAGAATCTTATTCACAAGATCTCTAGAAGTTCTTACGCAAATCCATGCCGGCGTAAAGGCTTGCCACTTGGTCGCCATATCCGTTGAACATCAGCGTCGGAATTTTCTTGTTGAATAGCCCGAGTCCCGGGCCGATGCGGCGCTCAGTCGCTTGGCTCCAGCGAGGATGATCCACATGAGGATTCACGTTGGCGTAAAAGCCATATTCCTGCTGTCCCATGAATCCTCTGTACATGTCCCAGGCAGTTGGCGGCTCATCCTTTACAAAGCGTATCTTCACCAGCGACTTGATGCTCTTGAATCCGTACTTCCAGGGAATCACCATGCGCACGGGCGCACCATCCTGATTCGGCAGCGTCTCGCCGTACATGCCCACACAGAGCAGCGCCAGCGGATTCATCGCTTCGTCCAGTCGCAAACC
>DASYZC010000234.1:0-5235 GCA_035949735.1 Candidatus Acidiferrales bacterium
GCTCCCGTTGTGCCTGCATAGCCAAGGCTCCCTCCGCCTCCCCCCACTGCCGTTGGGCCACTCGCCTCAATCACAAAACAAAGACCATCCGCCTTGGCGCTCGTGTCCTGGAAGGTGAACGTATTCGTGAAGCTCGCCACGTTCACTGGCATGCTGAAAAACGCGCTCCTGGCCTCCCCCGTCCCCCCATCCGTCACCCGCAAACGCGTGCCGCTAATCGCAGCTCCGTTATTCAGCGTCAGCCCCGCTGAAGTGAAACCGCTGCCATAATTCGGGCCCCCGCTGGACTGGGTAGTGTAATTCGCTGTGGTGATCGCGCTGTTCGTGAACCCGCTGGCGCTGGCAATCGCCTTCACCGTCGCCGCAGAAGTGAAACTCAGCGAGAACGATCCACCCGAGCTGATGGCCGTCCCATGCGAGCCCGGCACCGGAGCAGTGCCGTCGGTCGTGTAAGTAATCGTCGCGCCCGGAGTCGCGTCGGTCAGCGTCACCGTCACAGGCGATGACTGTGTCCCCGAACTTGGCGTAATGCTTGGCGTCGCCGCCTGCTGCAAGGTGTAGTTCGCGGTGGTGATCGTACTGTTTGTGAACCCGCTGGCGCTGGCAATAGCTTCGACCGTCGCCGTAGAAGTGAAACTCAGCGAAAACGATCCACCCGAGCTAATTGCGGTCCCATTCGACCCTGGCACCGGAGGTGTGCCGTCGGTCGTGTAGGTAATCGTTGCCCCCGGCATCGCGTCCGTCAGCGTCACCATTACCGGTGATGACTGCGTCCCCGAACCCGGCGTGATGCCCGGCGTCGCCACCTGTTGCGGAGCCGAACCAAGCAATCCGTAAACGGTGACTTGGTTCTGGCCGCCGACATAGACCTTGCCGTTAGCAATGGTGGGGACGGCAAACTTCACTGCGTTGCCCGCAGTGTCACGACTTCCACTCTGGTCTGACGAGTACAGTTGATTCGCCACGTTTGTGGCTTGAAAGGCATGCAGGACGGCGGGGCCGGGCGGGTTTGGAGGTTTGCCAAATGCGTGCGTATCGAGCGCCCACACAATCGCGTTTGAGTCTCCACTCGCTGACACCGATGGAGTCGCACCCGAAACGAAAGAGACGGTCGAACTTGAGCTTGGGCTTGCGCCCAACAAACCGCTGGTCAGACTGTACGCCCTAAGAACGTCGTTACTCCCCCAAAAATAAACCGTGTTGTTCCAATATGCCGGCATCCCAAACATCCAAGCTATGCTGCCAACCTTTTGAATTTCTTGCACAATCTCCGGGTCCGTATTATTGCAGTTCGAACTGCAGTAATGGCTGTTGTTGACGGTTAGCTGGTCACGATTCACCACGTAGATGATCCCGCCTAAGCTCGTCGTTTGGTCTAGTTCCTGCCCACCTTTACCCGCCAGAATCAGCTCATGCGGATTGCTACCAGGCTGATCTAAAAGCAAAAGCACTCCTCCTGAACCCAAATCAAAATCCTTCGCTAGGAGATCAGCCTGGTTGAACGGCGTGAAGTAATCGGTGAGGGTTAGCGTACTTCCGTTCAATTTCACAATGCTGTCGCCTACGTCCGTTGCATCGTAGTTTCCGTTACCCGTTGCTGTAAAGATGTTGCCACTTGAATCCGCCGCGATACCAGCGCCGGACGTCCAGATCCCCCCTAGGCCCAGGCCATTAGGGGTCGAGATGAACACGGCATTTTGAGCCAGTGTGGATGCGTTATAAGCAAATAGCCAGCCGTGATAGGGTTTATCGTCACAGTGGGAAGCATAGCCGAGATAGACCGCTCCATTCGAGAGCAGCAAACCCGGTCGGTTGAGTTCGAGAAGCGCGTTGAACGTGACCGTGCTGCCGCCGTCGCTGGTGCCTGGAACTGTCGCCGTGATTATCTTTGGGCCTGGCGATTTTTCTACACCAGTCGCAATGTCGAGCATATGCAAGCGGTGAACATATGTCGCATTCGTCTCCGTCGATACTGCTTCGACGTAGATTGTCCCAGAGACGGGATCGATCACGGGGGTGCTGGTGATGCCGACCTGCGGAACCAAATCAGTGCAATTCGTATCGTGAGCAGTCTGAAAATTCAGCGTGGTTTCGCCCGACGTGGCACCGTGAGCGGTATCAATCACGCTAACGTGCCAGAGCTGCGCTCCGGTATCGGCATCGAAGGCGTAGACGCTGTCGCCTTCCGTGGCCACATACACAACATTATGTGTACCTCCTGCAATATTAACATTCGACATGTATAGAGGCTGAGCGTAGACGTATCCGTCCACAGGCATGCTAAAAAGCTTGCCGAACGTGGTGGGATTGACGTTAGTCGGCGTTAGGATAGTTTCGTTTAAATTCTGACCCGTGCGCCCATTGTCATTGTGCTGTGTCAGCACATTTTGGCCGTGAGCCGAAACCAGGGGAGAAAACACGGCGAGCAAGCATGCCAGTACCTTGGTGATTTTCGTCGCGACCATCCCCGCCCTCGCAATCGTACGGCAGAGAAAGATCAGTTAAGGAACTTTATTGCTTTAGATACGCTCTCGCCCGGAGCCCAAGGCGTATATGGTCAATAGCAACTCGTTGCCCAAAGACTAGCATTGACTTTCATTTGGAGAGGAAATATGTAACATATTCAGTGACAGCAAGTTACAAGGACTCGTGCGTCTCCTCGGCATTGCATCATTTTAGGAATGTGCAAATTAACGCCCTTCATCGGAAGGCTTGTGGCCCGCGATTCAGCGGCCGGATACGTCTCAGAACCTAGAACACAAGAGCCACGAACCAAGTTTTCATCCACATCAGTGTGGGATGTTAACTGAAGCTCCGAGAATACGATCAAGCGAGGCGAGTCTTGACCGACTCGCTCTTAGTCCTCAAACTTTATGCTCGCGGTGCTCGCCCTTCGAGACGAAATCCCTTGAGCATTGGAGGAGTCCCTATGAAGTGGATACCATTTGCAACTGCCTTCCTCTTGATCCTTCCGTGTTCGCTCAAAGGACAGGATCTGCAATCTATTCAGCACCAAGCCTCCACACTACCTTCGGATGCAAGATTCGAGATCTTCCAATCGACACCCGCAGAAGGGTGGACCCTTATGCTTGATAAAGTAACGGGCAATGTCCAGCGCCTCCTCACAGGGAAGTCAGGGAATTTAGTCTGGGAGAAAATGAGGGTTTTGCCCCATCCGAAGGCTGTTAATTCCGCCAAGCCCCATTTTCAGATTTTCGTCTCAGGCATGCCCGGTATCGGGAAAGTCACATTGCTGCTGGACACTGAGTCCGGAGCAACGTGGAAACTGATCCCTACGAATGACGGCGGACTCTGGCAAACGATCGAGTAACGGCACTCCCCACGTTAGCGCCAAGCCCCGCAATCAGGAACAGAGGTGTGGACAGATGAAGGGTGTCTCGCCGCGTCACTTCTCGGAACTGGCGGCATGCTCGGCTTCGGCCAGCAAAGCGGCTGCGCCGGCCCGTTCTTCAGCTCGGGCGGTGCGCCTTAGTTCACCGGCAGACCAACCCTCGTAAAACAATAGAGGCACGCCCGCCAGGCAACATGAGGCAAAACTGATGAGCCAGACCACGATGGCCATGACCGCAGCCAGCTCCTTTTCTATTCCGAAAACCAAGGTGAGAGCGAGGAAGGTGGCGAACTGCGCTCCTCCCCCCACGCCAGGAAGCTGCGCCGCCGAGCCGACCGCCGTGAACCCCAGAACCAGCGTCGCGGCAGCAAAACCCAGGCCCCTGAGAGGTCCGCCTAAAGCGTGCGCCACCCAGAAATAAACCAGAATGACCAGCAGCCAGTGCACCACCGTGTTAGCAATGAGCACCCAGGCATCTCCCCACGTGCGAATGCCCTGCAGACCGTCGCTGAATCCTTCGAGCAGCACGGCAATTTTCTCCCGCCAGCCGGTGCGCCACGCCTGGTGCCGCAATTTCGCGGCAAGCCAGCCCGCGCCGTGGTACCGGAAGTAAATCAGGAACCCAACAACGGCTGCTACACCGACCAGCAGCACGGCTCCCGTAGAGCGTGCCACACCTATCAGCGGGCTATCGCCGACGCCAGCCGCGCCGTGGCGGAACAAAACCAGCGAAGCGCCTGCAACCACGACGGTGGCGGCCATGTCGAAGACGCGCTCAAGAACGTAAACACCGAACATGCGCGGGATGGAAAGCGAATCCTTGCGGGCGATCAGCATCGGCCGGACCGGTTCACCGGCGCGGCCGAGTAGGAAAACGCAGGTGAAGCCCATCAGAGTGGCGGCATAGACGTTTCTGAAATGCGTTTCGCCGAGCGTGCGAGAGAGTCGCATCCAACGAAGCGACCTGATTGCAAAGCAGACATAAATCGTCAGCAGAGAGAGGACCAGCAGAGGAAGGCTGGCGTGACGCAGAGAACGGGTCACCGTCGCCCAGCGGAATCCTTGGAGGGTGATGGAATTGCGAAATTTGTAAAGGAAATATCCGATAGCCAGAGCGCCCAGAAGAAACAGCAGATACCGACGTGATTTGCCAAGCATCCGGTAGCTAGAATAGCCGCGATCTTCCCGCAGAATCCACCATCTGTGCGCTATTGAGGCTCTTTTCTGACCGCTCGAGCGGCTCAGCATAGACCTTAGCTTTGAAAAATCTCGAAAGTCCTCAACGCCGGCCGTATCGCTGCAATCCCTTGATTAGTGTTGTGGGTCCAATCGGTAGCAACACTCCTCGCTAACGCAGAGTGTTCCCCACCGTCTAGACACGATCGACGATCGCGTTAGTGCGGGCCTGCGACCCGCCATCTCCGAGTTCTTGCGCTTTCTTCTCTGACCGCTCGAGAAGCCGCAGCGCGGGAAACATGATCGCAAGCGCCAAAAGAAAAAACACGAATCCGCCCTCCCGATGCAGGCTTCCTGTCAGGAAACTTGGATCGACGTATAAGCTGAGCAGCGTCAACGTTGCGATCCGAATACCATTCTTGATGATCGACAAAGGGATGACGAGCAGCACGAACAATAAAATCTTCCAGCGAGTGCGAAGATAGAAGTGCGCCGCGAGCAAGCAAGTGATCAACAGCGCCATGCTCGACCGGATCCCGCTGCATTCGCTCGCCACTTCAATCGCGACCCCTGGAACCGTGAGCACAAAACCTTGCCGAAAAACCGGCACACCCACTGCCTTGAAGATGGCATAAGTCACGTCCGTCGACCCCTCTTGCAGCCAATAGATCACTCGATCAAGGACGGCGCTCGGCCATGGCACCATG
>DASYZC010000235.1:0-3596 GCA_035949735.1 Candidatus Acidiferrales bacterium
TCGCGAGCCGCGGGCTGGTAGGAGTCGCGTTGCTGGCCGTGGCGTTTTGGTTTGCGCCGTCGCGCGCGAGTGCAGCTCCGCGTGGGGCGAACACCAAGATTCATGCCGCGCCGCACAAGACCACGACCGCGAAATCGGCCAAGGCCGGTTTGCGAAATGTTTCTTACAAGAAGATTGTGAGGCGCAAACGGCGTATTCGGTACCGCAGAAGGCGCCATCATGTGACGCTGCCGAAGCAGCCGGCCGCTGGTCGAACCGAGGAAATCCAGTCAGCGCTCGAACGCGGGGGGTTTTATTCCGGCAACCCGAACGGAAGATGGGACGGCGGCACACACGAAGCGTTGCGGCGTTTCCAGACGGCGAATGGGCTTCCGCCAACGGGCAAGCTCGACGCGCTGAGCCTGCAAAAACTCGGATTGGGCTCTGACGTGGCAGGGCTGAGCGCGCCGCGGGCAGTCATGCAAGGCAATCAATCGTCCAGCCAAGTTCCCGTCTCACCCGCGCCCAAAACTCCCGGCCGGTAATTGGCAGTTTTTGATAGCGGTTTTCGCCACGCATTTGGCTTCCTACAGCTAATTAATTCATGCTTTACATCTAGTAACCTAGGCGGTAGCTTTCAGGTGATCAGAACCACAGTATCGTTTCATGCCGTGAGGCTCGCATGGTTCCTGCCTACAAGGCGACCGCCCTAGCTCTTATTTTGTCGGTTTTTTTCGCGGGAAGAACGTGGGCTGCCACAAACAAGAGTTCTGCCTCCACGGACGCGCATGCGATTGCGACTGCCCAGTTCGGTATTTCGACGTCGGCTGGGCAGCAGATGCAGACCTCGACATTGGCTTTCATCTCCGATGACACCCTCGCGCTCCTGTTGTGCCCGCACTACTTGGCCTCAAATTGCCAGCTGGTCGTCCTTCAATTGTCTGGCGGGCATATTCAAGTGCTTGCGCACATGGCTGACGTTTATTCCGGCACGAATCTCTTCCGTGCCCGCGAAGGATTGGTTCTTACGCCTAAGTTCTATGGGCGAGCGGCGCGGTTGTACTCGCGCGATCTGAGCACAAACGAGCAAATCCCCGATCCGGGGAGCATTTCCCTCTCCGGCGGCACGATTGCCGTTTGGACGAAGCCTTCCCGGTCACTGCAAGATAGCCGCTGGACAATCTATCGCGTTCGTTCTTCACCTTTGCCTGTTGTTGAGAAGATCAAGGAGGTTGCCGGGCACCTTCAGGCCGTGGCGGACGACCTGCTAGTTATGCGCGTTGGCGACACGATCCAGACGGAGACGATGGACGGCAAAGTGCTGGGTTCGTTCCAGGTGAAGCCGATAAGTAAGGACCAAACCGCCGTTGAATTTGCGGGCAAGGATAGGTTGTACGTCGCGACGTGGCATCACGACAGGATTGTTGATCTCAATGGTAAGGAATTGGTGAAATTGCGGGCTCCAGACGGGTGGGGATTTCGCCACGGGTGGAGTAAGGATGGCAGCCGACTGCTTTTCGACCATTACACTCGGAAGGTGCCGCTCTTTCAGAGTGTCGGAGAGGACATCCTCGCTCTGGGAACACTGGGCGTGGGTGCTGTGGACCAAGACGCCAATGGAGAGGCAATCCGTGTGCTGGACACGACCACCGGAACGACTTGCTTCGATTGGAAGGATCCCAAACACTTGATTGACGCTGGCCGCTACCATGCCGACATCTCTCCTGACGGGAAACTTGTAGCCGTAGTCGTGGGAGGCATGCTGACCATCTATGCCTTGCCGGATAGTTGCGGCAAGAATTAGCGCTACCAAGACTCCTGCATTACGACTTCAGCCGAGCCAGCGGAGGCGGGGCCACATTTGCGGCAGCGAGGTTTTGGGTTTGCGGCAGATGTAGATGGGGAGATTCGATTCTTCAGGAATAGCGTAGGTCGGCGAGATGCGCGCCGCGAGCGTTACTTCGCCGAAAAAGCTCCGCAATTGATCTTCCGTGTAGCCAATGGTGATCACAACGTTGCCCGTATATCCGCGTGGGCCCCACAGGCCGTATTGATTGTGTCCGCTGATGGCAGGTGGCAAATGATAGGCGGGACCGAAATAATCGACGGCGGAGGCTTCGCCGTAATTTAGTGCGAGGATGGCGCATTGCGAGCGGTCAGTGGCGGGCAACGCATCGAAGACTTTCGCGATGGCTCGCACTTGATGACGCCAGCCGTACATGTCTCCGAAAAGCTGCGGCAGTTTGCCGAGCGGGACATTTTCCGGGTGAATTGCGTCCACATCCCAGAAGCGGGAATACTTCACCGCCGCGTTCACGGGAAGAATCGGCATGGCGAGGGGAGCGGCAATCAAGCCGCCTGCGACGAGAGGCGCAATGAGCATTGATTTGTATAACGTCGGCTTCAGCCATTTTTGCGCACGCGTCGGCAATTGCGCCTCAATCCACACGGCTCCGGCGGCAAGGAGCATAGGATAGGCCGGCGCGAGATAATAAATCTTGCCGTGCAGCGCAATCATCTCAATGAGGACGACGACATAGGTCCAGGCCAGCGGGGCGTAAATTCCCTGCGTGGATCGTTGACCAAGCGCAAGAATGCGGGTGCGCGCGAAGCCATATGCGGTCTTATGCTCGATATCGTGCAAGGCGGCGGAGGCAGCGTCGCGTGTGGGATTCCACAACAAGAACCACAGGCCGGCGAGCCATATCGGCGTTGCGAGAGGGAGCGTCAGCAGCGTTTGCTGCCAGATGAACTGCCAGGGAGTCAGCGTGGCGTATTTCGTGCCGATCACGGCGTGAAGCAGGGCAATCGTTGGAAAGCCGTTGCGTATTTCCCAAATCAGATTCGGCAGAAAAATCAGAAACGCGATGGCGCCACTGAACCAGATCCACTTCTTTGCGTATTCACGGCGCGCCGAGGCGAGCCAGAGGCCAATGAATATGCCACTGCCGAAAAAGAGCATCGAATGCTTGTTCAGAATCCCGAGGCCCGCTACAACGCCGAATAGCAGCCACAACTTTTCCGAGCCGCCATTCAGAATGCGCATCAGAATCGCGGCGCAAGCCATCCAGAAGAGGGGCTCGAAGGAATTCATGGAGAGGAAACTGTCGAATGTGAGGTAGATGGGCGCGACAAGAACCGCAACCGCTGCGAGAGATTGAGCGAAACGGCGGCCGCCAAGCTCACGCGCCATCCAGCCCGCGAGAATCACCTTGCCGGTGGCCGCGAGCGCCGGAAAAAACCGCAGAGCGAAGAGCGAGTTGCCGAGGAGAGTTCGCGAGAGGCGCGCGACCCAGGCAATCAGCGGCGCATGATCCACGTACCCCCAGGCCAGATGTTGTCCGCAGGCGGCGTAGTAAAGTTCATCGCGGAAGTCGCCGTAGCGCCCCGAAACCATGAAATGGACGAACGTCGCGAAGATCGCCAAGGCGTAGACCCAAGTAGCGGGCGGCATGTCGTCTGCCCGGGGAAGATCGAAAGGGGCACGCGGTTGCAAGCGCAACGGCGAATCGACGATCGCCGCCGGTGGTGGCTGGATGCCTCCGGGCAAATTGCCTCCTAATCGCCTGTGTTAGAGCTGCAAAATTTGATACTTCAGCGGCCAAAGCCGCAGGGAA
>DASYZC010000236.1:0-2842 GCA_035949735.1 Candidatus Acidiferrales bacterium
CAGCGACTTGATGCTCTTGAATCCGTACTTCCAGGGAATCACCATGCGCACGGGCGCACCATCCTGATTCGGCAGCGTCTCGCCGTACATGCCCACACAGAGCAGCGCCAGCGGATTCATCGCTTCGTCCAGTCGCAAACCCTCCGCGTATGGCAACGGGATTCCTGCTTCCCTGCCCAGCGGCATTTGCCTGGGATCGTAATAGCTTTCGAAAGCGACATACTTCGCCTTGGGCGTCGGTTGGGCCAGCTTCACGATGGTGTTGAAGGAATAACCGATCCACGGCACCACGATTGACCATGCCTCCACGCAACGGTGGCGATAGATTCGTTCCTCCAACGGCGCCAGTTTCATGATTTCGTCCATGGTGTACTTGTGCGGCTTGGCGCATTCGCCTTCCACGGAAACGCTCCAGGGAGATGTCACGAAACCCTTGGAATTCTTTGAAGGGTCGTCCTTATCCACGCCAAACTCGTAGAAATTGTTGTAAGTGGTCACCTTGTCGTATGGGGTCTCGGCCTCGCTGGTGCTATAAGGCCATTTTTGAACGCCATTGAGCTTCACTGGCACTGATCCGCCCGTGCCGCGCGCCAGCAACCTGGGAAACTCTTTGTATCCGGCCACCGCCACACTGGTCGCGGCCAGGCCGAGCAAGAAATTCCGGCGCCCCATGTACAGAGCCTTGGGCGTGACGTCTGCGTAGGTTAACTCCGGCTTTTTCTTGATAAACATGGGGATCCTCCCGTGACAACCTCCATTAATAATACGCGCCGCACACTAGATTGGATGCCCAAAATTACCGAATGGCGGAGTAATTCGATACGTTCACTTTCCAGACAATTCCTTGATCAACGCTGCGCGGAGTTGGTCCTGATGCGCCGGGCTCAGTTTGGCGCCGTTCGAGGTGAGATAAAATACGTCAATCGCCGTCTGGCCCTCCGTTTCGATCAGCGCGATCTCGATATTGCAATTCTCCCGCGCCAGTTGCGAGCTGATCCGATGCAGCAATCCGAGCTGATCCTGCGCGATCACTTCTATCAACGTACTCTGCTTCGAGCACTCGTCGTCAATTTCGACGCGCGTCTCGACTTTGATCTTCGGCACCGTGTTTTTTTCGGATCGCAACCGGTCGCGGAGCATCCGGTCCAGGTCCGCCTTTTCCAGCAGCACGTCGTGAATGCTCCCCTTGAACCTCTCCCATTCCGGCAAATTCAATTCGAGCGTTTGGAACCGGTCGGTGAAGAAAAATGTATCTACCACGATTCCTTCGTCGTTCGAGAATGCCGCGGCCTTCACAATGTTCATACCCCATGCCGCTAGCGCGCCGCACATTCGCGCAAAAAGAAACGGTCGATCGCGCGTCACCAGTGTCAGCTCGTACCAATGACGCCCTCGCGTCAATTCCAGTTGGACGGGATCGTCGTCCAGCTTCCTAGCCATTTCCATGTGTCGGATCACGTCGCTAGCCGCTTGCGTTCGCAGGTAGCGCCGCGGCAACCCGTTCAGAAAGTTATCGAGCCTTTTCCCCGCGGCGGGCGCAAGCGTCCGCAAATGGTTCATCAGCTCGGCGTCGCTGTCTCCGTGGAGCCGGTCGTCGACGCTTCGCATCAGAAAATTGGCGGCGCCGATATAAAGTTGCCAGATATTTTCCGTTTTCCAGGGAGTGAGGGCCTCCGGGTTTACAGCCTTGATGTCCGCATACGTGAGCAGGCAAAGCATCTTTAGCCGCTCTGGCGTTTCCATTTTCTCCGCGATCTGGTGGATCGTTTCCGGATCGAAAATATCGCGCCGCAAAGCCGCGCCGAGGTCCAGATGCCGCTCGATCAGAAAGAGCACCGTACCCCGGTCGGCGGCGTCCAGATCCAGCCGGGCTAGGCACGATTTCGCAACCTCCAGGCTGCCGGCCACGTGATTTTCCGCATTCGTGCCTTTGCCTGTGTCGTGGAGCAGCAGAGTCAGATACAACAGGTCCGGCTGTTCTAGCTCGTCCAGCAGTTCCGCAAAACCCCGATCCCATTTCGATTGCGCTTTTCGAAGAGCGTGCAAATTTTCGATGGCGACGAAGCTGTGTTCGTCCACGGTGAACCGGTGCGAATAGTCCCGGATGACCAGCGAATCGATGACCCTAAATTCCGGCAGCAGCGCGGTGAGCAGGCCCAGCGAATGCATGGTCCGGAGCGCCTCGGCCGCGTGAGGCGCGAGTAGAATCTCCTGCAAATAGTGCCAGAGTTCCGTTCCCCTCGGCGGACCGGCCGCCACGACTGGCACGAGTTCCTCTACTTGATGTTCGGTGGCCGAACTGAACGTCAGCCCATGGCGGGCCATGAAGCGGAACATTCGCAAGGGCAGTTCGGTATCCTCGGTTGCCGCTTGCCGTTGCAGGAAAATTCTTCCGTCCACCACCGCGAACTCTGCGTTGGAAAGACGCGACCGCAGATTTTGGAATTGGCGGTAAAGGGAAGGTCTTGCCGCCGGAAACTCATCCAGAAGTTGTGCGGCCACCCGGTGAATCAACCTCGCTTGATTGAAGTAAATCCGCATCCAGTCCGAGGCGCCCGGAACATTTCCGTTCCGCACGCCAATTTTCTGCGCGGCTGCTTCATCCTGCGCGGCCCATGCCAGGGTGTTGTCGTCCCGACCGTGGCGCCAATGCAGAAAGCAGCGCACGGACGCAAGGAAATCCAAAGCGGCGTCGAACTTTGGTCGCAGTGACGGCGGCAGCAGCGCTTTATCGTCTGGCCATGTGTTCGTCTCCTCCATTGCCGCGATCAGCGCCAGCCAGTGCGCCAGATTGTGGTCGCGCAGTCCTCCGGGACCATCCTTTACGTTCGGTTCCAGATGA
>DASYZC010000237.1:0-27129 GCA_035949735.1 Candidatus Acidiferrales bacterium
GCCGGCCGATACCAGGAAGTCGTGGATATTGCGGACACCGCGATTGAGGCAAGTGGTGAGGACTACAACGTTTATGTGCCCGTTATGAATTCAATGGGCGCCATGGGCAAAGAAGAAGCCAAGCGCAACATGACACAGAGATTCGTCGTCGCGCTGGAGGGCCACTTGAAGCACGTGCCCGAGGATGCGCGGGCGCGCGTTCTGCTGGGCAACTATTACGCCGAGCGGGGCCGAGAAGACGACGCCTTGCGCGAACTCAACCTGGCGATCACGCTGCGCGCCAACGAAGCCTCGATCCTCTACAACGCTGCATGCGTCTACTGCACGCTAAGGAGAAAGCCGGAAGCCCTGGATGCGCTGCGCAAAGCCTGGGAGGCAGGTTTTCAAGATTCCGTCTGGGCGCGCCGCGATCCCGATATCGCCATCCTTCACGGCGAGCCCGAATTTGAACGCCTATATCCCGACAAGCCCACCACTCCCCCTGGCCCCGTTTCCACCTCCCGCTAATTCAATACATTCGCACCAACGATGTGCCCGCGCGTGATGATCGTCACGGCGTACTGTGATGCCAGTCACTGATTGTCTTGTGCGATCAGTTGTAAGAGAAACGCGAAGAAGGACGGGAACTGCCAAGGGAATGAGCTTCCGAGGCGGCGGATAAAGAACGACGAATGGGCTCGCCTCCAGGCTCTACCTCTCGGTAGCTCGAATGAGGTTGGACCTGGCAGCCTGCGTTCTTCTCGAGAGAAGCAGCGGCGCGATTTGAAGTGAACGTCAAGCGCCATCGGTTTCGACGCACCGGCCATCGGGCCGGAAGCATCTTCAACCGCGCCGCTGCCCACCCGATAGCTGCCCCGGATCGGGTGAGGAAGGGGGACTTATGAGAAACTTTTATGAAGAGTTGTTTGGCTTCCGTCGGGAATTCGAAGAGATGTTCAATCGAATGCTGAATGGCAAGCCATGGGCAGAGTGGGCAGAACTCCCGGCCTTTAAGAAGGAGTTTAACTTTACTCCCGCGGTGGAAGCTTACGTGGATAAAGAGGCCAAGAGGTACATTTGCCGCGTGACACTGCCGGGCGTCGAGTCAAAGGACGTGCAGGTCCAGGCGCAGGGAAACCTGCTCACGATTCATGGCGAGCGCAAATTCACTCGCAAAACCAAGGAAGTCGAGCTCATGGAACAGGAGTTTGCTTACGGCGTATTCGATCGGACGCTCACGCTGCCGGAGGGTGTGATCGTTGAGAAGCTGACCGCCGAGTTCGTGAACGGCGTCCTGGAAATCACAGCCCCGATCGCCGTGGCTGCCTTGCCACGGAAAATCGAAATCAAGACCGCTGCACCAACAGCAAAGCAAATCGCAGCGTAAGTGGAGGCGGGTATGGACGGCCCGGAACCGTGGGGTTCCGGGCCGTTCTCTTTGCGCCGGGCCTTTGTCGTTCGCCCTCGTTGAGGGACTGCGACTCGACGACATATAAGGCGAATACCCGATGGCGCTTTGCCCTCAGCTTTAGACACTCCGCCTTGGGCCTCTTCTCATAGTCGTAACCTAGCGTTCATGTACATATTGCTCTGGCCCTAGTACACTCCGCTGGAGTCCAGCCATGGCTCTCGATCCACTATGCGTTTGCGGGCATCCTCAGTCGTCGCATAGGACGTACGGCTGCTCGGCCGTGAGGCCCAACCCAGACCCAAAGAAGGCCGATCGCATTTTGTGCGAGTGCAAGCAATTCGTAGCGCAAAAAGCTGCTCACGCGTAGCGCTCTGGGGCATCGGTCGCCTCTTTGAAATTCGCGCTGAGACGGCCCTGCGCGGGATTTCTAGCCTCTAGCCTCAAGCTGCCAGCGGCCAGCAAAGTCCACACCAGGACTCCCTTGACGCTTTCCCTCCCATCGTCAAACATGGACGCATGGTCCAACAGACCGCAGTCGTGGCGCAGTCGGCGGCCCTCCCAAGAGCAGGGAGCGGTGTGCGTCCGCTCGTCCGGATTTTATGTAGCTCACCCCAGCTTTTCCGGGGTGAGGCTTGTGCCGGCCCACGGCGGATCAGCGATACTCGCCCCGCACCCGCCACGCGCCCTCCTGCCGGGCGTGCGGAGCGCAACTCTAATCGACACAAGAGCCGAGTAGAACGTAGTGCAACTCATTGCAAACAAAGGATGACGGTACAATCTAGTCGACACTCTTCGAGGACCCTCGATTCAAGCCATCGCGGCTGCGTCGCCCTTCGTTCTTTCTGGGACGCGCCGCCCAAAGATGCACTTACACGGCGGATTTGCTATTCTTGATGCATCGACTCCGTAAAGGCAGCATCCGATTGAGTTTATGAAAGTAACCAATACATCTTGGAAAGAAGAGCTTGCGGGCAAGATGCCGGAGCATCTGGCTCGCGAAATCGATGTTTACGAGACCGAAATCGCCCTGCGGAAACAGGGCAAGATAGACGAGCGCCTTTTCGCCGAAACGCGCCTGCGGCGCGGCACCTACGGTCAGCGTTACGATAACGGCGAGCGCCACGACGGCACCAAAGTTCAGCACATTCCCTATCCATCCGGTGAGCTTACCAAAGGTCCCAACACCTTGTGGGACGCGCCGGGCATGCAGCGCATTAAGATTCCCGGCGGCGGGATGAACGCCGATCAGCTCGAAACCATGGCCGATCTCGCCGAGGAATACTCCGACGGAATCGCCCACGTCACCACGCGCCAGGATTTTCAGCTGCACTACATCCACATTGACGATACGCCCGCGCTGATGCGGCGTCTCGCGGCCGCCAATATCACCACGCGCGAGGCTTGCGGAAATTCCGTTCGCAATGTCACCGCCTGCCCTTACGCTGGCGTTTGCCAAGACGAAGTATTCGACGTTACTCCATATTCGAGGGCGCTGTCGAAGTTCTTGATGGGTCATCCTGATTGCCAGAATTTCGGCAGAAAATTCAAGCCGGCTTTCAGCGGCTGCTCGCAGCACGCGTGCGGCCTCACCAGCCTGCACGATATCGGCTTCATCGCCGCCACCAAGAATGAGGGCGGGGAAGAGAAGCGCGGCTTCCAGGTATTCGTTGGCGGCGGACTCGGTGCGGTGCCTTACATGGCGAAGCTGTTCGATTCGTTTGTGCCGGTGGAAGAGATTCTACCGCTCACGCAATCGGTTGCCAGGGTCTATGCCCGGCTCGGAGAAAAGAAAAATCGCAGCCGCGCGCGAATCAAGTTTCTGATCCAAGATTTGGGCATCGACAAATTCCGGGAATTGGTGCTGGAGGAGCGCAAGACTCTCGCGCTCGATCCGCGCTGGACTGATTTTGTGGATGGCGCCCAGCGCTTCGAGGAACAGCCGCTGCGGCCGGGCGGTGAATTGCCCGCATCTGCTTCGCCGGCCTTCCAGCGCTGGCTGAAACACAATACACGAATTCAGAAGCAGCCCGGCTTCGTCACGGTGACGGTCGCGCTTCCTCTCGGCGACATTACCGCCGATCAATTGCGCTCCTTGGCCGACATCGTTCGCCGCTTCACCAAAGAAACTGTGCGGACTACGGTCGAGCAGAATTTTGCCATCCGCTGGGTGAGCAAAAGCGATTTGCCCGATATATATGAGGCGTTGGAAGCCGCGGGTTTGGGACAGTATGGAGCCAGCGCCATCGTCGACGTCGTTACCTGCCCGGGAACGGATACCTGCAAGCTCGGGATTTCGTCCTCGCGGGGACTCGCCGCGGAATTGCGCAAGCGTCTGCTTGAAAAGGGCGCGGAGGTGGATGAGGCGGTAGAAAATCTGCACATCAAAATCAGCGGCTGCTTCAATAGCTGCGGGCAGCACCACGTAGCGGATTTGGGCTTTTACGGCGTGAGCCGCAAAGTCGCGGGCTACGCCGTGCCGCACTTCCAAGTGGTGCTGGGAGGCGAATGGGAACACAACGGCGGGTCGTATGGCTTGCCCGTTGTGGCAATCCCATCGAAGAATATTCCTGAGGTGGTCAATCGCCTCACGTCGCGGTATCTGGCCGACCGCACCAAGGGCGAGAGCTTCAAAGAGTTCGTAAAGCGCGTGGGAAAAGTCGAGATGAAGAAGATGTTGGAGGATTTAGCGAAACCTCCCGCCGATCCGTCAGATCGTTCGTTCTTCAGCGACTGGGGCGACCCGCGCGAATACACGCTGGGCGACATGGCAACGGGCGAATGCGCCGGGGAAGTCGTGCCGCCAATCGAGTTTGACCTTGCCGCCGCCGAACGCCAGCTATTTGAGGCGGAAGTCGCCTTCGATAGCGGCCGCAGCGAAGAAGCGGGAAAGAAAGCCTACCTCGCGATGCTTCAGGCTGCGCGGGGCCTCGTGAAACTTGAAAGGCCGCAGGTCTCGGATCAGCCGGACGAAGTTGTCAGCGAATTTCGAACGCGCTACTACGACACGCAAAAATTCTGGGATCCGTTCGCCGGAGGGAAGTTCGCAAATTATCTCTTCGACGCACACCGGAAGGCGAACGAGCCTCGCAGCGAGGATTCGAACCGCTACCTGATCGATGAAGCGCAACTTTTCATCGATGCCGCGCACAGTTGCTACAACAAATTGGGCACGCCGGTAAACGCCTGAGCAAGGAACTTCCAGCCTCGTGAACCTTCAGCATGTAAATGTGAAGCTGATGGTGGACTCGCCCGCCGACGCGGACCTCGCGCTGCTAATCCCGATTTTCTACGCCTGGATCCAAGGGCAAGTTTTCGAAGAACTGCTGCTGGACGTTGCCGATTACCGTCACGTTCCCGCAGGTCCCGGAGTGGTTTTGATCGGTCACCAGGCGAACTACAGCGTGGACAACACCGATAACCGGCTGGGCGTTCGGTACAACCGGAAAGCCGAATTGGATGGCGGGAATCAAGATCGTTTGGCGCAGGCGGCGCGCGCGGCTCTGATCGCGTGCCAGCGTTTGGAGGCTGAGCCAACTGTTGCAGGGAAGTTTCAGTTCAATGGCCGCGATCTGGATATTTTCATCAACGATCGTCTTTTGGCGCCGAATTCCGAACCAACCTTTGCAGAAGCTCGTCCAGATCTCGATCGTTTTGCGGAACGGCTGTTTGGCGGTCCGCAATACTCGCTAACACATCATCGAGATCCCCGGAAACCGTTCGGAATTTCATTAAAGGCTTCGAATTCTTTTCCATTAGCCACCCTGTTGAAGAATTTAGAGAACTAGTTTTTCGTCGGACGCCGGGGCGCATCATCCCGGTCACCTCGCTCCCAACCACGCGAGTCGGGCGCCTATAGCCGAGCACGCGATTGATCCAGGCATATTTTTTCGAAGCGCCGCGGGGGATATGATTGGCCGGCGCGGGTGTCCGGTTTCTGCAGGCGCGGATGTTCGCGCTCCTGGCTAGCCATCGCGCCGCGCCCGCTCCTTAGGTTTTGGCTTCGTAGGTTTCTTAACGCGCATTGTGAATGCTTCCGCGCATGGCGCGATGAGAATTGCGCTCCCTCCAGCAGTATGGAAATACAGACGAAAACTTTCCATCAGGGATACGCTGTAGCGGGAGGGGGCGAACGAAGGTCTAACTCGCTTTTCGGCGGGTGCGATGCGCGGGCGCAACCGAAACGACTTTGGCTTCGCGCTTGCCGGCGTGACCGGCTGCGAGACTGTTCTTCAGAGCTTCCATCATGTCGATTACCGGCGCGCGATGGGCCGCCTTGGGCGCCGCAATCACAGCGCGGCCCTTGAGTTTGGCCTCGATCAGATCGTTGAGACGGGCCTGAAATTCATCCCGATATTCCGCAGGCTTGAACGGCGCGGAGAGGTTTTCGACGAGCTGATTGGCCAACTTCACTTCCTCGGGCTTGAGTTTTATGTCGTACTTCTTGCCGTAGCCTTCCACACTGGTGATTTCGTTCTGATAAAACATGGTGTGGAGCGTCAGTCCGTTGTTGCGCGGGCGGATGAAGACAGTGTATTCCCGCTGGTGCATGGTCACCTTGGCTATGCCGACCTTATTGGTGTCTTCGAGCGCCTTTAGCAGGAGAAGATAAGCCTTTTCCGCGTGCGGCTCGGGCATGGCCATGAAGGACGACTCAAAGTAGATTGGGTCAACCTCGTCTCCATCGAGGAAAGTGAGTATCTCCATCGTGTGGCCGGAGGTAGGCGTGATCTTCTTGATTTCGTCCGGTTCAATAATTACGTACTGCCCCTTTTCGTATTCATAGCCCTTCACTATTTCGGAGCGATCCACAATCCGATTGCAATGCGGACAGAACAGCGGCTGCTTGATTCGCGTATTGCAAACGTTGTGAATCTGGTGGAGGTTGGCGCGCTTCGCGCGAGCGGCGGCATACATGCGAATCGGAATCGAAACGAGGCCGAAGGAAATCGTCCCTTCCCATACTGCTGATGCCATCGAGACCTCCGCCGTTGAGCATAACCGGCATGTGGAATCATACAATAAAGGAAAGACCTTAGACATAAAGCGACCTGAGGGCCATTTTGCAAATCTTTTCGCGCCGTGACCCCAAAACTGAGTTGGCAGCGTTTATACTGATTGGACGATGCGTTCGCTGGCCGATTACGAGCGAAAGCGGAACTTTGCGGCAACTCCCGAACCGAAAGGCCGCCCCAAGAAGTCGCCCTTGCCGATTTTCGTGGTGCAGCGCCATGCCGCTCGGCGGTTGCACTACGATTTCCGGCTCGAAGTGAATGGCGCGCTGGCCTCCTGGGCTGTCCCGAAAGGTCCACCGGAGGAGCGCGGCGAAAAGCGGCTGGCAGTTCACGTGGAGGACCACCCGATCGATTACGCAAAGTTTGAGGGAGAAATTCCGAAAGGCAATTACGGCGCTGGGCAGGTTCAGATTTGGGACAAGGGCACATACGAGGTGGAAGGTCCCGAGCCTGCGGCTGCGCAAATCGAGCGAGGCGACTTTAAGTTCCGGCTGCACGGAGAAAGGCTCAACGGAAGATTCGTCCTGGTAAAGATGCGGCGCTCGGACCGCGGAAATGAATGGCTCCTGATTCGCAAGGAGTCGGACGCAGCGCCTTCGACAGCGCCGCATGCAGGGAAGTCCCCGACGAGTTCCGGCAAGGTGTCCGAGGCTACCCGGAAAGCGATTCTAAATCCGGAGGAACTGTCCGGCGCGAAAAAAACGGCAATGCCGGATAAGATTCCGGTGGCACTCGCCACGCTTGCGGACAAGCCCTTTTCGAATCCCGACTGGCTGTTTGAAATTAAGTGGGACGGCGAAAGGGCCGTTTCCTTCGTGCGCGATGGTGAAGTGGAGCTTCGCTCCCGCTCCGGCCGAGAGATCACTCAGGAATATCCCGAGCTGAAAGAGCTGCCTAGAAGGCTGAACGCCCGCAAAGCGATACTCGATGGCGAAGTCGTGGTTTTGGACGAGGCGGGGCGCTCGGACTTCATGCGCATTCAGCAGCGGTTTGGCGTTTTGAATCCTTCGGTGCGGCTCCAGCAAACCGTTCCGGTCACCTACTATGCTTTCGACCTTTTGTATTACGACGGCTACGATCTACGAAATGTGGCGCTCGAAACGCGCAAAGAGTTGTTGCGGAGCTTGCTCACACCCTCGGAACGCGTGCGTTTTTCCGACCATCAGATCGAGAAGGGAATCGATCTGTACGAAGCGGCCAAGCAGCTGGGTCTTGAAGGGATCATCGCCAAGCGGCGCGACAGTATCTATCCCGGAAAGCGTTCCTCCCTCTGGCTGAAATTCAAAATTGTGCGAGATATTGACGTGGTGATCGGCGGCTGGACGGCGCCGCGAAAATCGCGCGAACATTTCGGCGCGCTGCTGATGGGTTTGTATGACGCCGACGGCAATCTTGAATACATCGGAAGCGTTGGCACGGGTTTCACCCAAGACCTGCTCGACAGCATTTACAAGACGCTTCAGGGGCTTCACACGCGCGATTGCCCGTTCCGCGCAGAGCCAAAGCTTAAGGAGGCGGTGTACTGGGTGAAGCCTGAATTGGTAGCGCGCGTGAAGTTTGGGCAGTGGACGCACGACAAAAAACTGCGCGCACCCGTGTTTTTGGGATTTCAGGAGGATCGTGCGGCGAGTGATTGCCGATTTGACAATCAGGTGACTGCGGAAGTCGCTGCGCCAGCCGGCGCCTCGGTGGCCGATACATCGAAGAGAGATCCTTCGACTGCGTCCCGCGCCGCGCACACGCCGCGTGAAGAAAAACAGCGCGGGACTCCGCTCAGGATGACGGCGCGCGGGCGGAGGGGGGAAGCTAATGCGCGGGCCGCCAAAGCGCAGTCGAGCGCGAGTTCGACCGAGGAAGTGGCTGTACGCGATCTCGAAAAAGAATTGGCGAGCGGGCGCGGGGAATCGCTCGCAGTGGATTTGAATGGCAAGCGCGTCAATCTGACGCATCTGAATAAGATTTACTTTCCCGAGGATGGCCTGCGCAAACGCGATGTCTTGCTGTATTACCTGCGTGTGGCGCCGCACATCTTGCCGTTCTTAAAAGATCGGCCGTTGGTCCTGAAGAGATACCCGAATGGAATCGACGAGCAGTTTTTTTTCCAGAAAGAAGCGACGTCGGCGCCGGATTGGATCCGCACCGTGCAAATCGATTCCAAGGAACGCGGCGGCAAAATGCCTTACTTTCTGGCGGACGATCGCGCGGATTTACTTTATCTTACGAATCTGGGATGCATCGATCACAATCCGTGGTCCAGCCGTTTCGATGACCAAGATCATCCTGATTATGTTTTCGTCGATCTCGATCCCACGGACGGCACATCGTTCGACGTAGTTCTGAAAGTCGCGCGCGCCATTCACAAACAATTGGAATCGCTCAAAGTTCGCGTGTACATGAAAACTTCCGGGGCCTCCGGCTTTCATATGTACATTCCCTTGGAACCCGAGTACACCTACGAGGAAGTGCGCCTTTTCGCGGGCGCCATCGGCCAACGCGTGCAGGCAGAGCTGCCGTCTCTGGTGACGTCCGAACGCACGGTGAGCAAACGGCGCAAAGGGACGGTTTTGATCGACGCGTTGCAAAATGCGAAGGGGAAGCCTTTGGCGTCTGTGTACTCGCTGCGTCCTTTTCGCGGAGCGCCGTTTTCCGCGCCGGTATCACCGCGCGAGCTTGCCAAGGGATTCGAGCCAAAACAGTTCAACATCGAAACAATTCTCGGACGCCTGAAGCGTCCAGGGGACCTCTGGGAGGACTTCTGGGACAACCGTCAACGCCTTCAAGATGTTGTAAAACGTGCCACTTAGCGCGATCAGCGGCTATCTTTGGAGCTTTTGGCGGCGCAAAAGCGGGGTTGGCGATTCGGAACGGCGTTTTCCCGCATGTGCAGGACTCAACCATCCACGCTATAATTAATTGTTGCTCTCGCTTAACAACATCACGATGCGCTTCGGCGCCAGAATTCTGTTCGAAGAGGTGAGTTGCACCTTTTTCGGCGGGCGCCGCTACGCGATTACCGGGCCGAATGGCGCGGGCAAATCCACGTTGATGAAAATTCTGACTGGGGATCTCGAGCCCACGCATGGCGAGGTCGGCCGGCCAAAAAAGCTGGGGATTTTGAGCCAGGATCAGTTCGCGTTCGATGAGTTTCGGGTGATGGACGCGGTGATCATGGGCAACCGCGCCCTGTGGAAGGCACTTCAAGAGCGCGATGCGCTATACGCGAAGCCGCACGAATCCCTCACCGATAAAGACGGCATGCGACTGGCTGAGCTGGAGGGGATCGTCGGCGAGGAAGGCGGCTACACTGCGGAGGCCGATGCGGCAGTGCTGCTGGACGGGCTCGGGCTGGAAGAGCCGCTGCACGAGCGCAAAATGAGCGAATTGCAGGGCGGGCAAAAAGTTCGCGTGCTGCTGGCGCAAGCGTTGTTCGGAAATCCGCCGGCTTTGCTGCTGGACGAGCCGACGAACCATTTGGATTTGGATTCCGTTCACTGGCTGCAAGATTATTTGTGCGAATACGAAGGCGTGCTAATCGTGATTTCGCACGACCGCCATTTCTTGAATAGCGTCTGCACACATACCGCCGATATCGACTACCAAACCGTGATCATGTACAACGGCGGGTACGACGACATGGTGGTCGCCAAGACGTCAGTCCGCTCGCGCGTCGAAGCGGAAAACGCCCAGCGCGAACGCAAAATTGCGCAGCTAAACGAATTCATCGCCCGCTTTTCGGCGGGCACGCGTTCGGCGCAGGCTACTTCGCGTAAAAAAGAAGTGGAACGGCTGCAAACCGCGGAGCTTGCGCGGTCCAATATCGCGCGACCCTTCATTCGATTTCAGCTGGACCAGCATTCCGGGCGGCATCCGCTGGAAATCAAAAGCATCGTGAAGTCGTACGATGGCGTGCGGGTGTTTCAGCCTTTTAGCGCCGGCGTGGAACGCGGCGAAAAGATTGCGCTGATGGGACGCAATGGGACAGGCAAGACCACTCTGCTGAAGTCGCTGATTCGCAATGCCACCGGGTTCATCGAGGATCTGGACAAAGAATTTCCCGTGGATGGCGGAACGGTGATATGGGGGCACAACGCGGCAGTGGACTATTTCGCGCAGGATCATTCCGAGTCTATCGTGAAGGGCACGACGGTGATCGAATGGCTGCATCAGTTCAAACTCAGCGCGTCGCAGGAGGAATTGCGGGGGCTGCTGGGCCAGATGCTATTTAGTGGCGAAGATGCGCTGAAGCCGACGCAGGCGCTTTCGGGCGGCGAATCGGCGCGGCTGATTTTTTGCCGGCTGATGCTGCAGAAGCCGAATATTTTGGTGCTGGATGAGCCGACCAACCACCTGGATCTCGAATCGATTAACGCGCTGAATATTTCTCTGCAGAAGTATCTCGGGACGGTTTTGTTGGTGACGCACGATCACGATGTGATTGACGAGGTTGCCAGTCGTATATGGCACTTCGAAGGCGGCCGCATCGAAGATTTCAAGGGACCGTACTCGGAGTATCAGGTGTACGCGGAAGAAAAGGCGTCGTAGCGGCGAGTTGGGATGAAATGCGTTTCTCGCCCGTAATTCTGGATTGACAGGCGACAATCACGCCAAGCGTGTGTGCCGGGCACGGCATGCCGTGCCCCTACAAAGGTATGCTCCCGGATTCCGGGTCATGGTCAAAAGCGCGCGGAGCCTTCCATGCCGGCCAGCCTGCGCGGGTCGTTTCCGGGGATGGTCATTGAGAAGATGGACTCGACGCTCGTGTAATCGTGGTATCCCAGACGGGCGATAGGGCGAATCTTGAGCACGTCGAGCTTTCCATCGGGACGAATCACCGTGTCTTTGATGTGAATTCCTAGCACGCGCCCGATCACGATATCGACCGTACCCATCGTTCCATTGCCGGGCAAGTGAATCGTCTGGTGATAGGCGCACTCGAAATGAACTGGGGACTCGGCCACGCGGCAAGGCCTTACATGATGAGACGGAATTTTCGTGACGCCCGCCAGATCGAATTCGTCCACTTCCGGCGGAACTTCCTCGGCGGACTTGTTCACCGCTTCGCGCAGTTCGTAGGTCGCCATGTTCCACACGAATTCTTTGGTTTGCTCGGTGTTCACAACGGTGTCTTTTCGCCGTCCTTTGGTTGTTTGATTTGCGGCGAACATCACGTAGGGGGGATCGAAAGTCAGATTCTGGAACTGGCTGAAGGGCGCCAGGTTGTGCAGGCCATCGGGGCTGATCGTTGAGATCCATCCGATCGGGCGCGGAATCACGCAAGACTTGAAGGGGTCGTATGGCAGGCCATGCTGGATTTTGCCCGGCTCATAGTACATGCGCGATTTCTCCTGGAAATGCGCGCCATTATAACTGCGTGGGGAATTGCGATGTCTTTTTTCGCTGCGGTGCTGCGCGTCGATTTGACTATAAAAATTATGGATAGGTTGCATCAGGATTATCTTGGTTGACCAAAGGCGGCTGGGCGAACAAAATGGCAGAAGTGCCACTTATGAGCCGCAGTTATAAAATGGCGGCGAATAGGCGGATGGCGGGGTTCCTAAGGCGCGCTGTTTCAGTGGTTTATAGAAGGTCCGTCCTGAAGTGGCAGGAATAAAGACCAGAAAAATGGAAGTACCCTTCACTCTCCGAATCAAGCGCGAGCTATACGCAGCCTGCGCCTCGCCGTACGCTTTCCTCCAGGAGCTGAGCCCGAAAGGCCTTACGGGCGCTTGATTCTTCGCTGGCTGAACCAGCGATTTTTCGTTAGTTCCATCGCTATTTCGAAGTTTGTCCTCAACCTCCGAACAGCCGAGCGCGATTGCGCGGGCGCAGAACCACAAATCCGACTGACGAGGAGCGGAGAGAAATGCAAAACGGGAAGCCGCAAAATTTGGAAATGGATTGGAAGACGAATCCGCGATGGGCGGGAATCACGCGCCCCTACAGCGAGAAGGATGTGCAGCAACTGCGCGGATCCGTTCACATCGAGCACACACTCGCACGGCTTGGGGCAGAACGACTGTGGAATCTGCTGCACTCGCGGCCTTTTGTCGCGGCTCTGGGCGCCATGACCGGGAATCAAGCCGTACAGCAGGTCGCTGCCGGGCTCGATGCGATTTACGTGAGCGGTTGGCAGGTGGCGGCTGATGCCAACGATGCCGCGCAAACCTATCCTGATCAAAGTTTGTATCCGGCGAACAGCGTGCCGAATCTCGTTCGCCGCCTGAACCAATCGCTTCTGCGCGCGGATCAGATTCATCACGCCGAAGGACACACCGAAACCTACTGGCTGGCTCCGTTGGTGGCCGACGCCGAAGCCGGATTTGGCGGAAATCTGAATGCCTTCGAGCTGATGAAGGCGATGATCGAGGCGGGTGCCGCGGGCGTCCATTTCGAGGATCAGCTGTCTTCCGCGAAAAAGTGCGGGCATCTGGGCGGTAAGGTGCTGGTTCCAACGCCGGCGGCAATACAAAAATTGGTTGCAGCACGCCTTGCGGCGGACGTGCTTGGCGTGCCGACGGTCATCATCGCGCGAACCGATGCGGAGAGCGCCACGATTGTGACCAACGACGCCGATCCGCGCGATCGAGCTTTTGTCACGGGCGAGCGGACCTCGGAAGGTTTCTACCGTGTCCGCAGCGGAACCAAGGCGGCCATCGCGCGCGCCATCTCCTACGCTCCGTATGCTGACTTGATTTGGTGCGAAACATCCAAACCGGATATCAACGAAGCGCGCGAGTTCGCGGATGGGATGCACGCCAAATTTCCGGGCAAGATGCTGGCGTACAACTGCTCGCCATCATTCAACTGGCGCAAGAATCTGGATAACGCCACGATCGGTAGCTTTCAGCGAGACCTGGCCGCCTTGGGCTACAAGTTTCAGTTCATCACCCTGGCTGGTTTCCACGCGCTCAATCACTCCATGTTCGAGCTGGCGCGGGGATTCAAGCAGCACGGCATGACGGCCTACTCGGACTTGCAAGACCGCGAGTTTGAAAGCGAGCACGATCACGGGTATGAGGCCGTGAAGCACCAGCGGTTTGTCGGCACCGGATACTTCGACGCGGTTCAAAACGCGATTACCAGCGGAACCGCCTCGACTATTGCGCTGGAAGGCTCGACCGAAGCCGCCCAGTTCGCGCCGCGCAAAAAGCGCCACACGGAAACCGCCAAAGCCGACTGAGCGCAGCGGAGATGTCAGGCTTCGGCGAACTTGCCGTGTGTCCACGTTGACTGTACTTCACTCACGTGCTACGTTCCGCGCCGATGGTGACAAAAACTTCCGGGGCAGCATCGAGCGCGTCACGCAAACGGATCGCCGTTATTCCCGGCGATGGCGTGGGCAAAGAGGTGATTCCTGAAGCAGTGAAAGTGCTGAAAGCCGCCGCAGCGGCACGTGGGCGGGAAGTTTCCCTCACCGAATTCGATTGGGGCGCGGACCGGTTCCTGCGCGACGGGACGACGCTTCCTGCCGATGCACCCGAGATGTTTCGGCGAGAGTACGACGCGATTTTGCTCGGCGCGCTGGGCGATCCGCGTGTACCCTCCAACCAGCACGGGGCGGATATCCTGCTCGGCCTGCGATTCAAGCTCGACCTCTACGTCAATTTGCGACCCTGCATTCTTTTCGACCAGCGCCTTACGCCCCTGAAAAATCGCGCAGAAAAGGACGTGCAAATCTGCGTGATTCGCGAAAACACCGAGGGGCTGTACTCGGGTATGGGCGGCCTCTTCAAGAAGGGCACGGAGGACGAAATCGCCACTCAAGAGGATATCAACACGCGCAAAGGGGTCGAGCGGATTATCCGCTATGCATTCGAATTTGCCGCGCGGCGGGATTACAAGCGCGTCTGCATGAGCGACAAATCCAACGCGCTCGCCTTCGGCCACGATTTATGGCAGCGCGTTTTCAAGGAAGTGCGCAGCGAGTATCCGGGAATCGAATCGAGACACATGTACATAGACAACTTGTTGATGCAGATGGTTCGCGACCCCACTCAGTTTCAGGTGATCGTTACGTGCAATCTCTTTGGAGATATCGCAAGCGATGTGGGAGCAGGGTTGGTCGGCGGCCTTGGCGTGACTCCCTCGGGGAATATTCATCCCGGACAGGTTTCGCTTTTCGAGCCGGTGCATGGTTCGGCTCCAGACATCGCGGGCAAGAACATAGCAAACCCAATAGGCGCGGTCCTCGCCGCCGCCATGATGTGTGAATATTTCGGCTGGGACGACGTCGCGCGTGGCATGGAAGATGCGGTGCGCGCGGCGATCCGCGAAAGCGCCACGACAGTGGATCTGGGCGGGTCGCTCAGCACGCGAGCCGCGGGTGACTGGCTAGAGAAGAAGGTGACCTCCCTCTGAGCAAGTTTCAGTTCGCGAATACTTCCCGGGTCCAGTTCAACTTACCGCTGCGAGCATGACGCGCCACTCTTCTTGACACCGCTGAAACCTTGCTGCTACGGTTCAAACGGATGCTGCGAAAATCGCGCTACCTACTCATTATTCTCGGACTCCTGGTGGTTGGCTTTTTCCTCTATAAATTTCGCGATTCAATTGCGCTGGCCGGATTTCACTGGAGCATGGTTGGGGAATCGCTGCGCCATGCGCGCCTCTGGTTGCTATTTCTCTCGCTTGTGGCGATTTACGTTTGCTACGCACTTCGAGCAGTGCGCTGGGTCCGGTTTTGCCGATGGATCGGCCACGCCCATTTCTGGAACGTCTACAGCGCCACGCTGGAGGGATTCGCATGCACTTTTCTTCTGGGCCGGGCAGGTGAGCCCATTCGTCCCATCTTGATAGGGAGAAAGGACGCCCTTTCAATTACGGGGATGTTCGGCGTGTATGTCTTGGAGCGGGTTTTTGACATGGCCGCTGCGGTCCTACTCCTCGCCTTTGCTCTTCTGTCGTTCGAGCGGGGAGGCTTCGCGAGTACCGAAGACGCTGGGTTGATGCGGGTGGCCCGTTCCGCCGGAGTGGTGTTGCTGGTGGCCCTGCTGGCGATGGCGGCGTTCTTGATCTACTTTCGCTATCACGGCGGCGCGTGGCTCGCACACAAATTGCAGCACTCGAAGTGGCACACCGGCTGGCGCGAGAAGCTGGCGGCGCTGCTTGAAGGGTTTAGCGAAGGCTTGCAGGGCATTCGCTCGTGGAACGACATGGCGGCGGTGACCGGTTATACAATTGTTCACTGGGTTTTGGTTGTTCTCGTATACCTGTGGGTTGCGCACGCCTTTGGCGGGAATCTTGCGTCCCTGAATGTCGGGGGAGCGGTATTGGTTACAGCCTTTACGCTCGTTGGTTCGGCGGCCCAACTTCCTGGAGTAGGAGGGGGGTCGCAGCTCGCTACTTTCCTTGTGCTTACTCTGGTGTTTGGAGTAGAAAGAGAGCCGGCCGCGGTAGCATCAATTGTGATTTGGCTGATCACGTTTGCGGGGTGCTGCTTGGCGGGATTGCCCTTGCTGTTTCGGGAAGGCTGGTCCATAGGCGAGTTGCGGAAAATGGCGCGCGAAGAAGAACGGGCGGGCGAAGCTCAACTACTGGCCGACGCGGAGCGCGCCGTGGGGCCAGGCGAGAATCCGCAGTGAAGTGCCCCTTCTGTTCGCATCTTGACGACAAGGTAATCGACTCGAGAGAGGCGCGGACCGGCGATTTGATCCGGCGGCGCCGCGAGTGCCTGAAGTGCGGCCGGCGGTTCACTACGTATGAGCGCATCGACGAAATTCCGTACATGGTCATCAAGAAAGATGGCCGGCGCGAAAAGTTCGAGCGCCAGAAAATTCTGCAAGGGTTGCTGAAGGCCTGCGAAAAGCGTCCGGTCCCCGTGAGTAAGCTCGAAACAATTGTCGACCAGGCAGAGGCGTTCGTCAGCGAATCGGCGGACCGCGAGCGCGCCACGACCGAAATCGGCGAGCTATTAATGGCGCAGTTGAAGAAGCTCGACAAAGTCGCCTACGTCCGCTTCGCTTCCGTGTATTCAGATTTTAAGGATGTGAAGGAATTCATGGACGAGCTAAAGGGTCTGCTGAAAGACCGGGCGAAGAGGTAGTGGCAAGCCATCGTACTTACCGCTTATGCCTGCCAGACGCCGGCGGCGAATGTTTTCACGGTGCGGAAACCGAGGTGCTGATATAACTCGACAGCGTGCGTATTCACCGAGGTAACCGTCAGCGAGAGTGATTCGTAGCGCCGCTGCCGGAGCGCCTGAATCGAATGCTCCATCAACTGCCGGCCGATTCCGCTACCGTGGTAACCCGGCTTCACGCAAACTTGAGTTGTGTGGCCGACCTTGTCGGCGACAGTGGAGGTAAGAATCATCCCGGCCAGCGCGTCTTCCGTCACGGGCCGGATCACAAATGACGCCTCCGGAAGAAAGATCCCGCAGCCGGGGAGCAGCACGATGTTCCGCAGAAACCTCAAACTGCCCGCCTCGCTGCAATACTGGTCGTTGATCTGGCCGTCCACATGGTCGGCGTACGCGAGTTGAATGAGCCGCGCGGCCGCATCGAAGTCCCGATCGCTCCAAGGATCAATCCGCAGTCCTGGCGAAAGTGCTCTGTTTAGCAGGCTCGCCTCGGCTAACTGCAGGAGCATGAATTGACGTGTATGCAGATGGAAGTGCTGCGAAAGGAATGCGGGATCGAGTTCGGCGCCGAAGGGCATCAGCTGCGCTTCGATACGCTGGAGCCGAGGCGTGGCTCTCAGTGTACCCACGAGTTCGCTGAGAAGACGCTCAGTGGCGCCAGCCCGGGAATTTTCCGACGACACGAAAAGGCCGCCGATTAGACCTTTGTGATCCTCCAGGATGTAAAAACCGTATCCGATAGGGTTTCCGCCTTCGATGGCGGCATAGCCGCCAAGAGAATGCGAGTCGACAAATTTTCTGACTAGGTCAATCGACGGACGATAGTCCCAAAAAAGTTCTTCGCGCCAACGTTGGGCTTCTTCCTGGAAGAGTCCCTCGAGCGAACGGGAGTGTAACTGCCGGAGGTCAACAATCTGCATCGAAGAGTTCCGCCCCTTGCCATTATAAGTCGACCCGGCGCGCCAACTCACCCTGGTTTTTGGAACATCCGCGCGCGTGAGGAATTGGCGCTCGGTGGAACTATGCTAACATTCGGCCGGTCGAGGCGCGAAGGCCCAGCGCCCGCGCCTAAAGGATGCCCGTCCTTTCCGAGCTACGCTATTCGTTCACGCGCTTCGGCAAGATTTTCTCCGTGCTTTTGGCGCTGGTGTTGTTCGCATTCGTCTCGTCGGCATCGGTGTCCGGATTTCTCCTCTATCAGGTCTTGCGGCCTGCGCGCAATGCGGCCCCCTTTGACCTGAGCGTAATGATGGGACGTCCGACAACCTTTTCGTTTCGTTCGGCCAGCGGCGGTTCCCGCGAGGGGTGGTTTTTCCCGGGATTGCGTGGAGGCCCTGTGATCGTTGTGTGTCACGGATACCTCTCGCAGCGCGCAGACGTGCTGACGCTGGTTACTGCGCTTCAGGATCGGGAATTCAATGTGTTCTTATTCGATTTTATCGGTCACGGCACGAGCGCGGGAATGCCGACGCTCGGGTACCGTGAGACGGCCGAGTTGCGTTCGGCGGTCGAGGCACTAGCCACACGGGATGATGTCGACAAACAGCACTTCGGGATTTGGGGTGTAGACATGGGCGGGTACGCCGCGCTCGAAGTAGCCGCATCGGATCCGCGAATTGCGGCGATCGCCGTGGACGATGCGTATAACGATCCTCGCGACATGCTTCAGATCGAGATTGAAAAATCCGGCCTTACCGCTCTGCCAGAAGTACGGGCGCTCGCGGATTTCGGTTTTCGGATGATCGAGTACCGTTTTCGGAACGAGCCTCCCCTCTCCAGCCGCCTGAACCGAACTGCGGGCATTCCTAAGCTCTTTGTCGAGTCGGACGATCGCCGGGCACTTGCTGATGAGACGGCGAGCCTCTTTGCGAAGGCTCCCGATCCAAAAATGTTGCTGCGAGAACGCCTTAGCTACCGCGATATGTCCGACGAGGACCGGAAGAGCTACGAAAGCCAAATGGTTAATTTCTTCCTGCAGAATATGCCGCCGCATTAACGAAGCGAGGGAACCCGAATCACAGGCACGTACAGAATCCCTTCGTAGTTGTCGTTTAGCACGCCGCGGAATCTATCCAGCCTAGTGATTTCACGTAGCCCAGCCGGAGTAGTGAGGACCAAAGCGGCATCCCGATCAGTGGGCGACCATTCCGGGAGCTGGCGGCGGAAATAGAACGCGAGGCCGTAATCCCAGGACCGCGAGAGTTGGTAGGTGAAAATTCGATCGGGCCGCAGGTCGTTGTGCATGAACTCAGCATGTGGCCGCGCCGAATAAAAGCGATCCAGAGCCGGGAGCAATCGTACATTCACGGTCTCGAGGCTAGCGGCCACAAACAGGATGCACAGCGGAATCACCCATTGACCGGTGCGGTAAAAGCTCGCCCCGATCAACAATAATCCAACGACCACAGCCGCGCCCCCGAAAAAGTGAGAGAGTCCGGCCAGTCCAGGATTGATCCTGACAATCGAATGCGCTGCGGCAAACCCGATCAGCAGCCATGAAGTCGCGATGCCCACCAAGAGAGCTCGCCGCCTAGCGGGGCTATGTCGCAAGGCGCGGAGCGCCGAAATTGAGCACAGCAGCGCCAGCGGCGGGATGGCAGGCAAAATGTAACCGGGCAATTTCGATTGCGAAAAGCTAAAAAAGATTACCGGGAACACGGCCCAGCAACCGAAAAAGAATCCGGGCGAATGTGCCCACGACCGTTGCTTCCAGACTCGCAGTGCCTCTTGAAGTGCCGGCCACAGAAAAACAGTCCAGGGAAGAATCGCGAGAAGGGTGATCGGAAGGAAAAACCAAAACGGCTGCCGGTGTTGAAACATGGGAGTGAGATACCGCTCAAAATTATGCTGAAAGATGAAGATGCGAAGGAAATCAGGATTGCGGATCGCGCACAATACATACCAAGGCAACGCGACCACGCAGAATGCCGCAACAGCCAGCGGGTGTGCGGTGCGAAGAGCTGCCCGCCAGCGCTTTGTCGCCAACGCCCAGAGGCCGATGGCCCCGCCCGCGAGGATAATTGCCGCAGGGCCCTTTGCAAGCACGCCAAATCCCAAAAAAACGCCGAACAAGGCTATGGGCAGAAGATCGGCTCTCCGCGCTTCGTCATACTTATCATCCGGGCTGTATAACGCTCCGGCACGCCGGAAAGCGCGTGCGGCGCTCGCCATTGCTAGAGTGATCGACGCGCTGAACAGCATGTCCGGAGTGGCCGCGCGGGAAAATCCGATGGCGGCAATGCTCGTGCTAAAGATGAGCGGCGCCAGTAGATACGGACTCGAGAAGGAAGCCGCATCACTGTCGTAATGCTCCCGCGCCAGCCAGCCGACTGCCAGGGCAGCCGCAAGAGCTGCCAATGCCGACGGCAGCCGAGCCGCCCATTCGGCAGGCAAATGCAGCCGGAAACCCGCGGCCGCAGCCCAATAGTAAAGAATCGGCTTCTCAAACCATGGCTGCCCGTAAAGGCGCGGCGTCACCCAGTCACTTGTCTCAACAATAGCGCGCGCGATCCAGGCATAACGAGGTTCGTCGGGGCCAACTAGGCCCATCGCTCCGAGGTTGCCAAACAGACAGATGAGCGTCACAAGGGCCGCCATCAACCATACAGCGAGATCGCGGCGCTTTTTTGCTTGTTGGATATCAGCCAAAGCGCTGTTGAGTCTAACATTGGCGAATCGAAATTGAACTCGCGAACGCGCAAAAACGACGCGTGAGGCAACGCAGGCGGTATCCCGAATCGCAGCTTTGCCAGACTGGCGCGCGACAGAGGCCTCACGCATAATGCTCGCGATGCGAGAATGGATGGAGTACGCCGCGGCATGGATCGGTTTGAAAACACTAGGGCTTCTGCCGCGCCCTGCAGCGAGGGCCGTGGGGGCCGCCTTTGCTGCTGTAGCCTATGGAATACGGACACCACTTCGCCGCGCAGCAATGTTCAATCTTCGCCTAGCTTTTCCAGAGTGGGATGACGCTGTTCGCAAGCGCACCATTCGCGGAATGCTTCGCCAAATCGGCTGGATGGCTGGCGAGTTCTCACAGTTTCCAAAATACACGCGCGCGACAATCGAAAGGATCGTCATGGTGGAAGGATTCGAACATTTTGACTGCGCGCGCCGCCGCGGGAAGGGCGTCCTTTTGTTGACAGGCCATATGAGTGCTTGGGAACTCGCGCCGTTCGCGCACGCGCTTTACGGCTATCCGCTACACTTTCTCGTAAGGCCGATCGCCAACGGCCGCGTGGACGCGCTCATAAATTCGTATCGATGCGACTCTGGCAATCAACCAATTGAAAAAAACCGCTCCGTCCGTTCTGTTCTCAGGGTGTTGGCCGATGGAGGCGCCGTGGGCGTGCTCGCCGACCACAACACCGCTACTGAGGAGAGTGTGTTCGTGAATTTCTTCGGTGTTCCCGCCTCCACAACTTCAGGGATTGCCCGCCTCGCGCTTCGCACCGGCGCTGCGGTCGTACCCGGCTTTCTTTCATGGGACGAGACGCGGAGAAAGTACACCCTTCAGTTTCAGCCGTCGGTGGAACTTGCCCGCACAGAAAACGAGGAAGCCGATATCGTCGAGAACACCGCTCGATTCTCGCGGGTTATCGAAAATCATGTCCGCGCGCATCCAGATCAGTGGCTTTGGATCCACAAGAGGTGGAAGACGCGCCCGCCCGGCGAGAAACCGCTTTATCCGTTTTAGTGCAGACTAGAGAGGTCAAAATGAATTGCACGGCAGGTGAACTCGCAGAATATCTTGGAGCCACGCTCCAAGGCGCTGTAGGCGCACTGATTTCCGGCGTCGCCAGTCCCGAACGCGCCGCCGCTACTGACCTGATTTATATAGACTCCGCCCGCCATGCCGAACGCGCCGCCGCCTCGGCTTCGCGCTGCGTCATCACTCCGCCTGGCACGCGTTTTCCGGGCAAGACGATCCTCGAGTCGCCCAATCCGAAATTTGCGTTTGCGAAGGCGGCGGCTTGGTTGGCCCAGACGCCCCCGCCGCAAGCTGGCATTCATCCCACTGCGATTGTTGCTACCGCGGCGAAAATTGCGGCGAATGTTTCGATCGGCCCATACGTCGTCGTCGAGCTAGGCGCGGAGATTGGCGCTGGGACGACGATTGAGGCGTTCTGTTTCGTCGGCCAAAACTCTCGAATCGGCGAAAACTGCCGCCTTCATCCGCGCGTAACGCTCTATGCCGGTGCCCGTTTGGGCGATCGCGTGGAGGTTCACTCAGGCGCAGTGATTGGCGCGGACGGTTTTGGCTATGTTTTCGGTGAAGGCCACCACCTTAAATTCCCGCAAATCGGCGCGGTCAAAATTGCTGACGACGTGGAAATTGGAGCTAACACCACAGTTGATCGCGGCTCGTTGGACGACACCTGCGTCGAGCGTGGTGTCAAGATCGACAACTTGGTGCAAATCGCGCACAATGTCCGGATTGGCGAGCATTCAGTGATCGCCGCTCAAACAGGTATCTCTGGCAGCAGTACGCTGGGTCGGGGAGTGATTGCTGGCGGCCAGGTTGGCATTGCGGACCACTGCAATATTCACGACGGTGCAATCCTCGGCGCACAGGCCGGGATTCCCACCGGGAAGACCATCCACGCGGGGCAAACGGTGTGGGGCACTCCAGCGCGTCCCTTAGCAAAATTCAAGGAGCAATATGCCTGGTTCGCCCGGCTCCCGGAACTCGCGGACCGCGTTCGCCGTCTCGAAGAGGAACATTAGTAGTCGCCAGTCGCGAGGACGGTCACTGTCAGCAGGGAACTGAAGGACTAGTCAGGTAAGCTGCCAAACAGCCAATCCGCGGCCCGGTGCATGCCGGTAGTGGCCTAAGAGGTGTCCTGGGAGGCGTTTTGAGTTGACGCTAGGCCGCATCGAACAGATACTAATACTGTTATCACCAAAATCTTTTCTATAGTTACGACCGATGTCTGAGGGATTCATGACGCCTGAGCCACGACTGCGCATCCAGGGGCCCGCTGCGGGCACCGCGCATGTCTCCGCGCCTACCCATCTTTCGAATGCCGAATCCCGCATCGAGCAGGCGATTCGCCGAAGCGTCAATTGGTTTCTCTCGGCCCAGAGCCAAGACGGCTACTGGTGGGGCGAGCTCGAAGCCGATACTACCCTGGAATCCGATTACATTCTCTATCTCCACATCCTCGGCGATCTGAAGTCATGGAAAACGGAAAAGCTGGCGAAGTATATTCGTGACCGCCAACTGCCCGATGGCGGTTGGAATATTTTTTATGGCGGACCTTCAGAGCTAAACGCCACCGTGAAGGCCTGGGTAGCGTTGCGGCTCGCCGGCGATGCGGCATCGTCCGCACATCTCGAACGAGCCCGCGGGAGAATCCGCGAATTGGGTGGCCTGGAAGCCACAAACTCCTATGTTCGCTTTTATCTCGCGATGGTAGGCGCCATTGACTGGGGCCTCGTCCCCGCGATTCCACCGGAGCTTATGTTGCTGCCTAGATGGCTTCCGGTCAATTTGTACGAAATGTCGTCCTGGACGCGCGGCATCGTGATTCCGCTGGCCATTGTGTATGCCCACAAACCGGAATGGCGTCTGCCCGCCGGCGTAACCGTTGAAACTCTCTTCCGTAATCCCGGCGGGAAGCCGCCGTCGCTCGCCTGGGACAGGCGCGTGGTCTCATGGAAGAATGTCTTTTTGGCTCTCGACCGGGGTGTGAAGTGGTACGACGGTGCGTGGTGGAGGCCATTCCGCGAAACGTCGCTCGCATTCGCGCGCAAGTGGATGCTGGAGCGCCTCGAACGCAGTGAGGGCCTGGGCACGATTTATCCGGCGATGATGAATTCCATTTTTGCGCTGCTCGCCGAGCGTGGAGGCGATACCAGTGACCCGCTCGTTGCCAGGGAAATCGGTTTTCTGGCACGCTACGAAATCGAGGAAAAAGACACTCTGCATGTACAGCCCTGCATCTCGCCGCTTTGGGACACGGCCATCGCAATGGTTTCCCTTGAGGAAGCCGGGCTCAACCCGTCGCATCCCGTCCTTCGCTCCGCCGCCCGCTGGCTGGTCGATAACCAAATACTCGGCCCGGGCGATTGGCAGGTGAAAAATCGCAAGGCGGAGCCGGGTGGCTGGGCGTTCGAATTTCGCAATGACTTCTACCCCGACGTGGACGACACCGCATTCGTTTTAATGGCGCTGAGCCGCGTCGAGGACGCCGATCCAGAACGCCTGCGCGCCGCGATTCGCCGCGGACTTGCGTGGCTCGCCAGCATGCAGAATGCCGACGGGGGATGGGGCGCCTTTGATCACGAGAATAATCTTCAATTTCTCAACAACATCCCTTTTGCCGACCACAATGCCATGCTCGATCCTTCGACTGCCGACGTGACCGCCCGCGCCATCGAGTGTCTCGGCCACATGGGCTGGTCCGCGACGCATCCTGTAATCCAACGCGCACTCGCGTTTCTGAAAAAGGATCAGGATTCCGACGGCTCCTGGTTCGGTCGCTGGGGAGTGAATTATGTCTATGGCACGAGCGGTGTCCTGCGCGCACTTGAAAGCGTTGGGCTCGCGTCTCTTCCCGAATCCGATCGCGCCGCCAATTGGCTCCGTTCGGTCCAAAATTCCGATGGGGGCTTCGGCGAATCTGTACTCTCTTATTACGATCCCGCTCTAAAAGCGAAAGGCAAGAGCACCGCTTCGCAAACGGCATGGGGGCTGATCGGATTGCTCGCCGTGGCAGGTCCCGACGATCCCGCGGCCACTCGCGCCGCCGCTTGGCTTATTTCGCGTCAGAACGAAAATGGCACATGGGACGAGGATGAATTCACCGGGACAGGTTTCCCTCAAGTGTTCTATCTCAAGTATCATCTCTACCGGAATTCGTTCCCGCTGTACGCTCTGGCGCGCTACGATAATCTCAGCAAGGGCCGCACTAGGTCGATTGCCACGCAAGTGGCCGTCTCGGAAATCGAGCATCCAAATGGATACTGGGGGTAGTCCATGTATACCTATCGCGTAAAACGAGCGAGAAAGGCCCCGTTTGGGACTCCAACGCGGCCGCGGTGTGCGAAGGCGCTACGCAATCTATGACTACTCTCGTCACCGGAGCCACGGGCTTTTTGGGAAGTCATGTGGCTCGCCAACTGGTCGCTGCGGGTGACTCGGTCCGCGTCCTCGTTCGGCGCACCAGTAATCTTCAGGCGCTCGACGGAATTGCTGCAGAACGCTTTGAAGGAAACCTGAACGACTTGGCATCGCTGAAGCGCGCAATGGACGGTGTCCGCCGCGTGTTCCACGTTGCCGCGGATTACAGGCTGTGGGCGCGAAATCCGAATGAGATCTATCAGACGAACGTTCAAGGCACGCGCAGCCTCTTGGAAGTTGCGGCGGATGCCGGCGTCGAACGCTTCGTCTATACGAGCACGGTCGCGACAATCGCCGTGCCGCACTGTGGTCCGAAGCTTCCCAACGAAGAAACGCGCACGACGCTCGATCAAATGATCGGCCATTACAAGCGATCGAAATTTCTCGCGGAGTTGGAAGCCACAAAGGCAGCCGAGTCTGGCCTTCCGGTGATCATTGTGAACCCCACCGCACCGGTTGGGCCTTCCGACTGGAAGCCCACTCCCACGGGTCGCATCATCGTGGATTTTCTTAACGGCAAAATGCCTGCTTACGTTGACACCGGACTAAATCTTGTGCCGGTCGAAGATGTGGCTGCCGGTCATTTGCTCGCGTCTGTTAAAGGACGAATTGGAGAGCGATACATCCTTGGCGCGCGCAATATGACGCTCAAGCAGATCCTGGAGACGCTGGCGCCGATTGCCAGGCGTCCGGCTCCTCGCGTACGTCTACCTCACGCTATCGCACTTGCTGTTGGCTATGCCGATGAATTTCTCTCGCGCCTTAGCGGTCGCGAGCCTGGCATTCCGGTGGAAGGCGTGAAGATGTCTCGCCATAAAATGTTTGTAGAGAGTGACAAAGCCGAAAGGGAGTTGGGCTACAAGCCCGGTTCCGTGGAAGCGGCCTTGGCTCGGGCAGTCTGTTGGTACACGGATCATGGTTACGTTGTTCGCGGGCCCCGCGTCAAGCCGTTATCCCACGCGCAGGCCGCGTAATACACCGCTTGGCCTGCGCCGGGCAGGCGTTTCGCACATGAAGTTGCACCGATGAAAATTCTAGTAACATTTGCTCTCGAAACCGAATTCACGCCCTGGCGCGCACTGCGCGAATTTCACGCCAGCAGCTATGGCGCAGCCGATGCCAATGTCTGCGACATCCACGGCGCGGAACTCGCCGTGATATTGACCGGCGCTGGCCCCAGGCAAGCCGCTAAACAAGCATCCAAAGCCATCCGAGCTGAATCTGATTCGCTAAGCGCCTGTATCTCGTCGGGATTGGCAGGAGCCCTTCGGCCCGAATATAGCGTTGGTCAGGTGCTGGTCGCACGTAGCGTGTTTTCGGAAGATCCCCCTGAAGAACAGGGCTTGCAACTGTTACCAAGCAGCGAACCCCTGATTTCATTCGCCGCGGATCAAGGGGCAAAAGTAGTGGAAAGGTTCCACACCGTGGCTCGCGTGGTCGCCAGAGCGGACGAGAAGCACCAACTTGGTACATCGGCTGATGCTGTCGAAATGGAGAGTTTCGAAGTTCTGCGCGTGGCTGCCGCCAGCGGCGTTCCCGCGGTTGCCATCCGTGCAATCAGTGACGTCGCCGGTGAGGACTTGCCTCTGGGCGTGAACGGCATCTTCACCGATGAAGGGCAAGTCAGCATTTCCCGGGTCGTCGGGCAAGTGGCCCGTCATCCACAGTCGATCCCAAGCCTGGTCAAGTTCGGGCAACAAAGCAAGCTCGCCGCGGAGTCCTTGACGCGATTCTTGGATCGCTATGTGGAGACGCTTGTGAAGCGAACGCAGTCTCTCGAGTCGAAAGCGACAGCAGGCCGGAGATGACCGACACAGCCACAGAAACAGCCTCACCCGAGCCACTAAGAACTCGTAACGGCCAGATGCGCGCCGGAGTCTACCGGGGCCAGGGCCAAGTCGTAGTCGAACGCGTTCCCATTCCCGAAATTCGTGAAGGCGAAGTGCTCTTTCGCGTGGCCTCTTGCGGCATCTGCGGCACCGACATCAAGAAAATTAATCACAACTTCATCTCGCCCCCTCAGATTCTCGGACACGAGTTGGCAGGCACGGTGGTTGAAACCGGGCGGGGCGTCAGCAAGTTCAAACCCGGCGATCGCGTGGTCAGCTTTCATCACATTCCCTGCGGCGCGTGCTTCTATTGCCAGAAAAAACTCTTTTCGCAATGCGCGGGATACAAAAAGGTAGGCCTTACCGCGGGTTTTGATCCCAATGGCGGAGGCTTCGCCGAATATGTTCGCGCCATGCCCTGGATCGTCGAACGCGGAATGATCGCCCTTCCACCCGAAGTTACCTTCGAGGAAGCCACGTTCGTCGAACCCGTGAATACTTGCCTGAAAGCGATTCGCAAGGCGCGAGTCGCCGCGGGTGAAACAGTTTTAGTAATCGGCCAGGGTCCCATCGGAATGCTTCTCGCAATCCTCGCGAAGCATGAGGGCGCCCGAGTCTATAGCAGCGATCCAATGGCGGGGCGCCGCGCCGCGAGCTTGAGATTCGGTGCGGTGGAATCCTTCGATCCAACCGAG
>DASYZC010000238.1:0-1745 GCA_035949735.1 Candidatus Acidiferrales bacterium
TTCCGCAATGCTCTACCCGGAAGGAACTTTTGTGGACGATGTGATCGTGCATCGGCTGGCGGAAGACGACTTCCTGCTGGTCATCAACGCCGGCACGCGGGAAAAGGACATCAATTGGGTGCGCGAGAACACCAAGGGCATCGATTGTGCTGTAGTGGATCTGAGCGATTCCTACACGCAACTCGCAGTTCAGGGCCCTCGGGCGATCGACGTTGTCCAAAAACTGACCAACGCTGACCTGAGCAGGCTGGGAAGCTACTGGTTCACGCACGGCAGGGTTTGTGGCCTGGAAAATACGCTGATTGCCCGCACGGGCTACACGGGCGAAGACGGATTTGAAATTTATGTTCCGTCGGATAGGAAAACGAGCGAGGAGGTGTGGAGGGGGGTAATGAACGCCGGTCGTGAGTTCGGGATTCTTGCGTGCGGGTTGGGCGCCCGCAACACTTTGAGGCTCGAAGCAAAGCTGTCCCTGTACGGGCACGAGATCAGTGAGAGCATCAACGTGTGGGAAGCAGGTCTGGACCGTTTTTGCAAAATCGAGAAAGGCGACTTCATTGGCCGCGGCGCGCTGGAGCGCGCGCGGGCACGCGGCTTGTCACGTACGCTCGTCGGACTCGAGATGATCGATCGTGGGATCGCGCGCGACGGATATCGGTGCTGCAACGAAGGGGGCGAACCGATTGGAGTTGTCGCGAGTGGCTCGCCTTCGCCGACGCTGGGGAAGAACATCGCGCTGGCCTTTGTGCCGCCTCAGATGGCGGCTCTTGGCACGACGGTTTATGTCGACATCCGTGGACAGAAGTGCAAAGCCCAGGTAATCCCGACGCCATTTTATAAGCGAAATCGGATGAGCGGGCAGCGATCTTCAAAGACGATCTGAGGAGGATGACGGCAAATGAATTATCCGCCGACGTACCGCTACACGAAAGAGCATGAATGGATCGACGTGAAGGAGGACTTAGGGACCATCGGCATTACGGACTACGCCCAGTGCAAATTGGGCGACATCGTCTTCGTGGAATTGCCGCACGTGGGAGCGACGCTCGAAGCGGAGAAGCCGCTCGGAGTGGTGGAATCGGTGAAAACGGCTAATGAGATCTTTGCACCGGTGTCAGGTGAGGTCGTCGAAGTCAACAGCGAGCTGAAAGACGCGCCGGAAAAGGTCAATTCCGATCCCCATGGGGCGGGCTGGCTCGTCAAAGTTCGCCTGAAAGCCCCCGCGGAGATTGCAGCATTGATGGACGGGGCGGCTTATGAGGCGTTTGTCTCGGCTTCCGACAAGGAAGATTCACACTGATGCGCTATCTCCCCAAGAGTCCCGCCGAGCGAGGCGAGATGCTCGCTGCGATCGGCGTAAGATCCGTCGACGACCTGTTTTCGAGCATTCCTGAGCGGTACCGTTTGCGGGAAGCTCTGAAGCTACCGGGACCCTATTCCGAGGCAGAATTAATTGAATATTTCAAGGAACGTGCCACCGAAGGCTCGACCGGCTACACAAGCTTTCTGGGTTCGGGTGTTTACAACCATCTACGTTCGGTAGTTACGGACACGATTATCCAGCGGGCTGAGTTCCTTACGTCCTACACACCGTATCAGGCGGAAATCTCGCAGGGAACCCTGCAGGCGATCTTCGAGTTTCAGACTTTGATGTGTCAACTCACTGGACAAGAAGTCGCCAACGCCTCGATGTGGGATGGCTCCACGGCAACGACAGAAGCGGTGCTGATGGCCGAGAGGCTGAC
>DASYZC010000239.1:0-2391 GCA_035949735.1 Candidatus Acidiferrales bacterium
TCGCGAGCCGCGGGCTGGTAGGAGTCGCGTTGCTGGCCGTGGCGTTTTGGTTTGCGCCGTCGCGCGCGAGTGCAGCTCCGCGTGGGGCGAACACCAAGATTCATGCCGCGCCGCACAAGACCACGACCGCGAAATCGGCCAGGGCCGGTTTGCGAAACGTTTCTTACAAGAAAATTGTGAGGCGCAAAAGGCGTATTCGGTACCGCAGAAGGCGCCATCATGTCACGCTGCCGAAGCAGCCGGCCGCTGATCGAACCGAGGAAATCCAGTCAGCGCTCGAGCGCGGGGGATTTTATTCCGGCAACCCGAACGGAAGATGGGACGGCGGCACACAGGAAGCGTTGCGGCGTTTCCAGACAGCTAACGGGCTTCCGCCAACGGGCAAGCTCGACGCGCTGAGCCTGCAAAAACTCGGATTAGGCTCTGACGTGGCAGGGTTGAGCGCGCCGCGGCCAGTTACATCGGGCAATCAATCGTCGAGCCAGTCATCTAGCCAGAATCCTTCTTCACCTGCACCAAAAACCCCCGGGCGGTAATTCGACGGGTAGTTCGTTTGACCAACCCCGCTTCCGCATTCACAATTCATCGTATCTGTCTGATCTGACCTTTCGTCTTGCCGGGAAACGTGAAAGCGTTCACGAGTTTCCCTAAAGGAGGCGTTGATCGCATGGCGAAACAAAGGCCGCTTAGCAAATGCAAGCTATGCGGTCTTGTGAAAGACCTTTGTGACAGCCACTACCTGCCGAAACGGTTGTACGCCTTCGCAAACGCCAAAGAATTATCGAATCGCAATCCGGTTATGAGCATTAACGGTGTGCTAAAGCAGATATGCGACCAGTATCGGGGTTATGTATTCTGCAAGCAGTGCGAAGCGGTGTTGAACAGGAATGGCGAGAACTGGGTGCTTAAACGGATTCCGCGGGATTACGACGGCCCGTTCCCACTGCGGGATAAGCTCAGGCCGCTCACGCCAACATTTATCGGGGATGGTCTCCACGTGTATAACGTTTTGGGAGTCAGGGAATTCAACATAGAGAAGCTCGTATTTTTTGGAATGAGCATCTTTTGGCGTGGGGCGGTACATCGTTGGAAGTCTACTGCTGGTCAAGAGGCTCCCGAGGTGGACCTTCAAGCGTACGAGGGGCCGATGCGGGAATTTGTTCTTGGGAAGGGCCCGTTTCCGATGGAGGTGGTGCTCACCGTCGACATTTGGCCGTATAAGAAGGTGCTTCAGGCATTTTATCCCGCGCTCGCAGCGCACTCGCCCGAATACCAGAAGTATTGGTTTTACGTGCCAGGGCTTTTGTTCGCGTTATATGCCGGCGCAAACATACCGCGGGAGCTGCGAGCGTTAAACGCGGCTGGCGGTATTGTTATGCTTGACGTCAAGACGGCCGATTCGGTCCTTAATTACACAACAGAAGGAATAAAGTCCCAGCATATGGGGCCAAAGATGACGGATCTGCTTAATGAGATAGCCGCAATACGTTCTAAAGCTTCAACCAAATAATGACCCAGAGAAGTTTCCTGTCGGCATTGTGGCGTCCACACCAACTCATCCGAGCCAGCGGAGGCGGGGCCACATTTGCGCCAACTGGGCTTTGGGTTTGCGGCAGATGTAGATGGGGAGATTCGATTCTTCAGGGATGGCGTACGGTGGTGAGATGCGCGCCGCGAGTGTTACTTCGCCGAAAAACCTCTGCAACTGCTCCGCCGTGTAGCCAATTGCGATCACGACGTTACCCGTATACCCGCGTGGGCCCCACAGGCCGTATTGATTGTGTCCGCTGATGGCGGGCGGCAAATGATAGGCCGGACCGAAGTAATCCACGGCTGAAGCCTCGCCATAATTCAGTGCGAGGATGGCGCATTGCGAACGATCAGCGGTTGGCAACGAGTCGAATATTTTCGCGATGGCCTGTACTTGATGACGCCAGCCGTACATATCTCCGAAAAGCTGCGGCAGTTTGCCGAGCGGGACATTTTCCGGGTGAATTGCGTCCACATCCCAGAAGCGGGAATACTCCACCGCGGCATTTACGGGAAGAATCGGCATAGCGAGGGGAGCGGCAATCAAACCGCCTACGACGAGAGTCGCGACGATTATTACCTTATACAGCGCCGGCCTCAGCCATTTTTGCGCACGCGTCGGCAATTGCGCCTCGACCCACACGGCTCCGGCGGCAAGGAGCATAGGATAGGCTGGCGCGAGATAATAAATCTTGCCGCGCAGCGCAATCATCTCAATGAGGACGACGACATAGGCCCAGGCCAGCGGGGCGTAAATTCCCTGCGTGGATCGTTGACCAAGCGCAAGAATGCGGGTGCGCGCGAAGCCATATGCGGTCTTATGCTCGATATCGTGCAAGGCGGCGGAGGCAGCGTCGCGTG
>DASYZC010000240.1:0-3989 GCA_035949735.1 Candidatus Acidiferrales bacterium
GAAGGCTGACGTCCCGAAATTGGGCGTAGTACGAGGATACGAGGAAAATCTTTACACAAGGGGTCGAATTCGCGCAAGTACCTGTTGGTGTAAAGAAAAATCGTCTACGGTGAAGATCCATAAAAGGGCGATTTGACGCTCGAAACCGGTGGGGCCAGGGCGGTGCCGCGCCCCACCCTACGGCGATGGTCTTGAGTGAGCCCAAAACACCGCCGGCGACAATGCGGGTCGCTGGCGCAGCGGGCTATGAGGTCACGATTAGTTCGATAGGTTCTTGGGGCTGTGTTGATTCAGGACGTTGATGAGCGTTCGCGCCGATGCCGGGATCGGAACAGCTCCATGCAGGGCGACGTCCTTAGCGTCAATCGCCTTGCCATAGATACGTTCATTCGCGTCGTTATCCGGGCGCAGAGTCGATCCCTCAAGCGAGATTCCGGCGAAGAGCCCGCGTGCCCGCGAGTACGTAAGAACTTCGGCACGCATGGTCACGTCGGTGTCTGCCTCCGCTTCGCGGCCCTTTGGTCCCGCGGCAGCCGACGCGCCCACTCCAAGTTTCACCTTGCTGCTGAGAATTGACCTTGCACCGCCCTGATTCATCACGAGTAGAACGAAGTCGGTGGCTTGGCCGCCGATCTGGAACCCGAAACTACCCCCTTCGAGCGCCATCATGGTGGGCGCGCCCCACGGGCCGTGGAAATTATCGCCGCTGCGACACGTCATCGCGCCGCGGCCGTAGCTTCCGCCCACTATGAAGGCCGCCTTCAGAACTGATGGAATGACGATGACGCAATCGGCTTTGTCCATCAAGCTCTGCGGGATATCGTCTGGAATATCGAGGATTTCTTTCATCACTTGTCCGGCGCTCTCCAGCCGGCCCTGATCCTTGGACTTATCGTCCGCCCGCGTCGTGCGGGGAGTGATGAATGTCGGAAGACCCGCGAGCGCCAGCGTCAGCAGAAAAAGCAATGTCCTCTTCATGGTCACCAGCCGCCTCCTAAGTTCAGACCTACATCATATGTGCGCTGGCACGACAACGCAACCTTTGCGGCGCGAACTCACCGAACCGGCGGAGTCTAAGGAATCTTCATCATTCGCTTGGCATCGCCGCCACTGTCCCCAACAGCCAGCGCGAGATTCAGTTCGGCCTGAAATTGATCTTCTGATCGGGATCGAGCTCGCGCCATTTTTGATCCGAACTTGGGGTCCGGCACGCCCGTGCGATCCGACGAGCGTTTTCGAGGCAACACCAGCGTGAGTAACTAGTGCGGCATCCAAATCCTTGATTTCTGAATCACAGTGACTTTATGATTGTTGGTGTGATGACCGCGATTGCTTGTTACCTGGATCATTCATGCTCTCAGAAGGTGCCTGCCTGAAACTACGTGGATAACGAACTACAAACTGACCGGTCATTGCCGGTGTGGCGTTACAGCGCCCGCTATAACTTCGTCGGTGTTTGCCTCCGCGCAATTGCGGTAATAATCCTGTTGTTTGCGGTTACCGCGCTATCGGTACTGGCCAAGGACGGTCTCTACTTCTCCCAAACGAGCATAGCTCGACACACTTCCGACTCGACGAAGATGGTGCCGGCCCAGGCTTCTGCCGTGTTCCTCTGCGAAAGGCAAGTGGTGGCCGAAAGCCGCCCTTTGCCGCCGGTCCGGCAGACGCTTCCCATACTGCCCGCAACGGCTCCCACGAACCAAATTGGCGTTGTCGTTTCGATGCAGCATCGCTCCCCTCCGTTCTTTCCCGCCCTTTAGTATCACTGCGTCTCCATTAATCCACTGCGGTTAGGCCGAACTAGAACGTTTGCGGTCCTAGGCCTAGCAAGGCACATCGGGACAGGAGCCTTATGCCCACAATTCCGCTATCGCCGGGCGAACTGGAGCAGTTGCGGCGGCTCAGCACTTGCGTGGTGGCGAGCGCCATCGAAACTTTCCGGCTTCGTTTGCCGAATACAGGATTCGTTCATTCGAGCATCCGTTGCATGTTCCCGGAGCGTGCGCCGATCGCTGGCTACGCGGCAACGGCCAGAGTTCGAAGCGCGGACCCTCCGATGGAGGGCCGCGGCTTCTATTACGAGCGCGCGGATTGGTGGAACCACATTTTGAGTGTCCCGCAACCTAGGATCGTCGTCATTCAAGACATGGATTCTCCGCCCGGATTGGGAGCGTTTGTCGGTGAAGTGAACGCAAGCATTTTGCTGGCGCTGGGCTGCGTCGGTATGGTGACAAATGGCGCAATCCGCGACCTAAACGAGGTGCAACTGACGCGCTTCCAGGTATTCGCGGGCAATGCATCCGTTTCGCACGCCTATGCTCACGTGTTTGACTTCGGGGGAACAGTCGAGGTGGGAGGCGTGAAAATCAGGCCCGGCGACTTGCTTCACGGCGACCGGAATGGCGTTCAGACCGTTCCGTTGGAGATCGCTCCGAAGATACCGGCCACCGCGCACGAAATTATCCTCAGGAGACAGCGTCTCATCGGTTTGTGCCGTTCGGACGAATTCACAGTGGAAAAACTGCGTCAAGCAATTGCGGAGCCGGATCCAAAACCATGAAAACTCATTCGCGAGCTGCCAAACTCCAGTTCGAATCAAGCGACGCCACGCATGCGGCATCGCGATGCATCAGCAATGCTATCGCGCCAAAAGGGCGGGAATTTTTCGCCATGGCGCTTCTGGTCGCCCTGCTATGCGGCTGCGGAAGCACAGCTAAGGTAAAGGCCAACGATTCGGCCGGCGTTTCTGTCGTTGCGGTGGCCAAAACCGAGCGGCGCAATTTGTCCAGCACGTTGGACATTGCTTCGGAATTTGAGCCGTACCAGGAAATCAATGTGTATGCCAAGGTCTCGGGCTATATCCAGAACCTCGACGTCAATTGGGGCACTCACGTGAAGCGAGGGCAGCTGCTGGCCGTTCTCGAAATTCCCGAGCTTCAGCAGCAGCTTCAATTGGATGAGGCGACGGTCAAGCGCGGTGAGCAAGATATAGCTCGCGCGAGCGAGGAACTTAGTCGCGCCAAGTCTACTTACAACGTAGCCCACCTGACATACACGCGCCTTGCGGGAGTGCAAAAGACAAGGCCCGAGCTAGTGGCTCAGGAGGAGGTGGATGTTGCACATGGGAAGGATTTGGAAGCGAGCGCGGGTGTCTCCGCCGCACAGGATTCGCTCGCAGGGTCGGAACAGGAGCTGGTTGCCGCAAAGGCTTCGTTAGAGAAAGACAAAGCGATGTATGGATATGCGCGCATTACCGCTCCGTTCGAAGGAGTCGTCACTGAGATCGACGCGTACTCTGGAGCGTTGCTGCCGGCGGGCACCTCCTCGAATAAAGGCGATCAAGCACTCTGCCATCTTTCCCAGGACAAGGTGCTCAGGTTAGTGATTCCCGTGCCGGAATCCGCGGTGCCGGATATAAGGCGCGGGAGCGAAGTGCAGGTCCGCGTACCGGTTCTCAACAAGGCATTCCAAGGGACTGTCGCGCGTGTATCCGATCAACTGGACCTCTCGACACGAACCATGCACACGGAGATCGATATTCCCAATCCTAATCTCGAGATCGTGCCTGGAATGTACGCCTATGCCAATTTGATGCTCGAGCATAGGAGCAACGTTCTGGCTGTACCCGTTCAAGCGCTCGACCGGCAAGGCACTGAAGTGAGCGTCCTCCGAGTGAACGCGCAGCACAAGTTGGAGCGAGTCGAACTGCAGACTGGGCTCGAGACTCCCGACCTCGTTGAAGTCATTTCAGGGCTCAGCCCGAATGACTTAGTCGTGGTGAGCGCGCGAAGCCAGTTGCGCGAAGGCGAAATCGTTCAACCCAAAACGATCCAACTGTCAACGCTGCAAGGCGAACGCTAGTGCCGGGATTTGCGATCCGGAATCCGTATTTCATCGTGGTGGCATGCCTGATCCTGGCTGTGGTGGGGGTCAACAGTTTGGTTCGCATGCCGGTAGACCTGTTTCCACCCATCAACATCCCCGAGGTG
>DASYZC010000241.1:0-4455 GCA_035949735.1 Candidatus Acidiferrales bacterium
ATCGTCACGGACCTGGGTGAACTCGGCTCTGCCGCAGGTAGAAACTGGAATGTTTCGATTGGAATTTGATGCCACGCCTGCGTCCGCCGGGATCAATGGAGTTGTAGGCCTTTCCTCCGGGCCAGCCGGCACCTACACGAATCTCGCCGCGATTGTCCGGTTCAATTCCACGGGGACGATTGACGCCAGAAATGGCGGTGCCTATACGGCGGCAGCGGCGATCCCGTACTCGGCTGGCACGAGCTATCATTTCATTCTGGATGTGAACCTAACGGCGCACACCTACAACGCGTCGGTGGTGGTGAACGGGGCACCGGTGGTTATCGGGACGAAGTTGGCATTCCGCACCGAGCAAGCGGGGGTTTCGTCACTGAGCAACCTCGCGGCAGTAGCCACACTGGGAAGCCAGACCATTTGTAATGTGAAGGTATCGGCGGTGTCCGTGGCGCCTTCGATCACCACGCAGCCGCTAAGCCAGACGGTCAATGCTGGGCAGACGGCCACGTTCTCCGTGACGGGAACCGGAACGGCCCCGATGAGCTATCAGTGGCAGAAGAACGGCGCTGCGATCAGTGGAGCCACGGCGTCTACCTACCAGACTCCCGCAGCGACTGTTTCCGACAACGGCTCCCAGTTCACCGTGGTGATCAGCAACACCGCCGGCAGCGTGACCAGCAGTTCCGGTACACTAACGGTGAGCACGGCAACTCTTCTTCTTGCCGCCAATCCCATGCAGGTGAGTTTCGGCAGTGTCAGTGTGTCCAGCAACAACGTTCAAAACGTAATGGTCGCCAATAGCGGCAGCTCCAACGTCACCATCTCGAGTGTCGTCGTTTCGGGGGCCGGTTTTAATGCGAGCGGCGGAATTGCAGGGCTCATTTTATCTCCTGGACAAGCGGCGCCCTTGAGCGTCACTTTCGCCCCCGCGGCCGCAGGCAGTGCCTTGGGCAGCGTCACGGTGAAGAGCAACGCCACAAACTCCCCGATAACGATCGCGCTAACCGGCACCGGCGTGGCGCAGGCGCATTCGGTCAACTTGAGCTGGACGGCCAGTACGTCCTCCGTGATCGGTTACAACGTATATTCGAGCCGCGTTTCGGGCGGGCCCTATGTAAAACTAAACTCGACCCCAATGGCGACGACGAGTTACACAGATGCGACCGTCCAGTCTGGCCAGACTTATTATTACGTGACGACCGCGGTGGCATCGGGTGGTGGCACCGAAAGCGGCTTTTCAGCGGAGGCTTCGGCGGTTATCCCTTAGGTTCGACTCTCGAGCCGATTGGGTCTGGCGGTTGGGCCTTCAGCTTTGTGTCGATCCGCCAAAAGTCCACAGCCGCGAGCTGGTGGGTTGGCGCGTGGTAAACCGTCGTTCAGCTGTTAACGACCGTACGCATTGCTGCCCTGCTACTGGTTCACCACGTTGATTGGCAGCCTCTTCACCTCGAGCGAGGCGAGGAAGCTCCTCCTAGGCTTAGACCTTGATCGGGTGTTCGGACACGGAGCCGTGTCCAGTAAAAATTACGAAGGCTGCGCACCCAGTCCATGCCGGAACCGAGCGCTGCGAGTCCGCAGCCAACCAGCTTGCTTACGATAGCGACGGCAAGTATCAGGAACATCAACATCCAATGGCCCGAAAGCGCGCGATAGTCGCTGGAAACGCCGATGGAAACGAAAAAGGAGCGGCCAGTTTGCGCAGTTGCAGAATCAACGGATCGAGCCAGCGCTTCGCGGCGGTGTAGCCGACCAAGAAAAATAGAGTCGCGAAGACGCCGATCATCAGCATCTGGATGACAAGGGATGGCTTGCCGCCGGCGCGAGCCGCTGCCGCAACCAGGCGCTCGACATGGACGCCTCGCCAAGGGCTTTGCCTTTCGTTGTGACGGACGCCGCGAGAAAGGCCAGCACGATGCGTTCCGGGAGGGAACGGATGCGCAGCCTTCGGCCAAAAGGGCGCCTCTCAGTGGAGGAATCAAGGATTCCATCCACATCTTCTGCTTGCTTTCCTGGGCGGCGATTCGTATCTTCAGTGCCACAAATGGCACCTCGTGGAACACGAGCGGATTCTGCCGCCGTAGCCGTGGCTCCGTGGATCTCACGAAGCGAAAAGCCCATGCTCGCGATCCCGCAAATAAAAGAATTGCTGAAACTTCAGCCCCTTCCTTTGGAAGGTGGCTTTTTTGCTGAGGTTTATCGCTCCGCCGGCAAGCTGCCCGCGAGCGCCTTGCCTGCCGGCTATTCGGGGGAGCGAAGCCTTTTAACTGCGATCTATTATTTGCTGACCCCGGAAAGTTTTTCCGCGATGCACAGGCTGCGCGGAGATGAGGTGTATCACTTTTATTTTGGCGATCCAGTGGAAATGCTTTTACTGAAACATGATGGAAGCGCCGAAGCTATTCTTGTTGGGTCTGATATCGCTGCCGGAATGCACCTTCAGCACGTAGTTGCCGGAGGCACATGGCAGGGGGCGCGGCTTGCGCCGGGTGGCCAGTTTGCGCTGATGGGCACCACCATGGCGCCCGGCTTCGATCCCGCCGATTTTGAGTTGGGCAACCGCTATCAACTGAGCGCTCAATATCCGAGGTATTCGCCGCTTATTGCGATGCTCACCCGATAGGCAGGCCGTCACCTAGTAGCGGATGAAAAAGTAGGCGGACATCCCGAAGCCGATTCCAATCACCACCCACCTGACGTATTGCGGATTCACGCGCTGCGCCAAATTAGCGCCGCCGTAGCCGCCGGCGACGGCCCCGACGAGCATCAACACCGCCTGGGGCCAAAGTACGATGTGCGCAACGATAAACGTCACCAGAGCGCCGCCGTTTACAATGCTCACCAGCAGCGCTTTCATGCCGTTCATCGTGTGAATATTTTCCACGCCGAGAAACGCGAGCAATGCCAGCACCAAAATCCCTACGCCCGCGCCGAAGTAGCCCACATAAATCGCGATGAGGAGCTGCAAAAATAGTCCTGGAATCAGCAGAAGGCGCGGAGTTCTCGCGTCTGGGGAAGTCGCTCCAAGCCCCGCACGCCCGCGAACCCATGTGGTCAGACGCCCGCTGAAAACGAAGAGCAGCGTAGCGGCAAGCAGGAGCCATGGAACGAGATGAAGAAATGTAGCCTGCGGCGTGATGAGCAGAATCCGAGCGCCGAGCACTCCTCCGATGATGCCCGCAACGATCAGAGGTGCCAGTAGACGACGCGATTTCGCATCAAGAGTCTTGCGATAAGCAAAGGTGCTTGCCAGCGTCCCTGGAAAAACCGCGGCCGTATTCGTGGCATTTGCGTCGATCGGAGGAACCCCCGTAAAAATCAGAGTGGGAAATGAAATGAAGCTGCCGCCGCCAGCAACGGAATTGATCGATCCGGCCGCGAACGCGGCGAAGAACAGAAGAACGGGATGCGTCAAGTGCACGCGAAAGAATACCTTGCACCGAAATTGAAGTCATCCAGATTGACGCGCTTGGCGCACTAAGGTTTTGCGTTTCATTGCTCGCAGACAAGGCTTTCGGTATATTTGAACGGAGATACATGACCGATCCGAAAGCGCCATTTGCGACTGTGGAAGAGGCGATCGAGGAGATTCGCCAGGGTCGCATGATTGTCCTCGTGGACGATGAAGACCGCGAAAACGAAGGCGATTTGACGATGGCGGCGGAAAAAATCACGCCCGAAGCCATCAATTTCATGTCCAAACACGGGCGCGGACTGATCTGCCTCTCGCTTTCCGAGCAGCGCTGCGATGCCCTCGATCTGAAGCCAATCTCGGCGCGAAATACGTCCGCATTCGGCACTCCCTTCTGCGAGCCCATCGACGCGCGCCGCGGAACCACTACCGGCATCAGCGCTTGGGACCGCGCTACCACGATCCTTACGGCTACCGATCCTCACACGCGGCCGGAAGATCTTGCGCGCCCGGGCCACATATACACGCTGCGAGCACGCAATGGCGGAGTGTTGGTGCGCGCGGGGCAGACCGAAGCTTCGGTAGACTTGGCGCGGATCGCTGGGCTCGATCCCTCTGGCGTCATCTGCGAAGTGATGAACGAAGATGGAACCATGGCCCGCGTCCCCCAACTCGCGGAATTCTGCCGCATTCACGGGCTGAAGTTGGTCACGGTGGCGAGCCTGATTCGTTACCGCATGCACCACGAACGGAATATCCGGCGAATCGCGGAATCCACTTTACCGACGAAATATGGAAATTTTCGAATGATTGCGTACTCCAGCGATGTGGACCACGAAATCCACGTGGCGCTGGTTCGCGGCGCGACTCCGTCGGACCTGCCGAGCCTAGACGAGAACGGCAATGCCGTGCCGGAGACGGCCCCGCCGCTGGCCGAGGATGGTCCGCCGCTCGTCCGTGTCCACTCGCACTGCTTGACGGGAGATGTCCTCGGCTCAAGCGCTTGCGATTGCCGCGAAATGTTGGAGGGGTCGCTGAAGGCAATTGCC
>DASYZC010000242.1:0-4053 GCA_035949735.1 Candidatus Acidiferrales bacterium
GACGGATGCATCTCAGGCGCAGCTCGCAAAAGTGCAAGCGCTCTCGGATCTGCGCCAACTGCTGGGGTACGAATCGGTGTCAGCCGATTACGATGTCGCGGGTTCGCTGGATTATCAGCCACTCAATGCGCAACTCGAGGACTTGCAAGCCAAAGCGCTGGTGACGCGTCCCGATCTGCGAGCCGCACAGCAAGGTGTAACGGCCGCGACTAGCCAATACCAGCTGCAGAAAGCCGAGGGCAAGCGCGATGTGACCGCACAGGTGAATTACACCCACGTCAGCGCCGCCAACACGACTTCGGTATTCGGCCAGATACAGCTCCCCATTTTCGATCGCAACCAGGGCGAAATCGCGCGCGCCCAAGTGGCTATCACGCAGGCGCAGGAGCAGGAAAAGGCGACGAGCGATCAGGTGATGACAGACGTGGAAGACGCGTATGAGGGGCTGCGGACCAACGATCAAATCATTCAGATTTACCGGTCCGGCTACCTGGATGAGGCGAAGCAAGACCGCGACATCAGCGAGTACTCGTACAGGCGAGGCGCCGCGAGCCTGCTGGATTTTCTGGATGCGGAGCGCAGCTACCGGGCGACGCAGCTGGCCTATCGGCAATCGCTGGCGGCCTACCTTTTGGCGCTCGAACAGCTTCGCGAAGCCGTGGGAACGAGGAGCCTGCCATGAAGCACTCAACGATTTCGGCATCCGCAAGGTGGCTGAGAATTGCGGTAGCGCTGGCGTGCGCGTGGGCGCCGGCTGGATGCAGTTCCAATCGTGGAGAGAGCGCCAGCCAGATGACCTCTTTCTCGTCGAAAGAGTCTAAAGCCGCGACGCCGGAGCTTTTCACGATTCCTGCAGATCAGATGTCCCACGTGCAGGTGGTGACCATTGAACCCGTAAAGCTGACGCGCACGCTACGACTTACCGGCGCGGTAGCGTACAACGCGTTCAAGACAACCCCGGTGATTACGCAGATAGGCGGGCCGGTAAGCCGGATTCTGGTAGTTCCGGGCCAGCATGTGAGCGCGGGCCAGCCGCTGCTGGAGGTGACAAGCCCGGACTACTCGCAATTGCTCGATACATATATCAAGGCGCGCGAAGGATTTCGCGTGGCGGACAAGAACTACACGCGCGCGCAAGATCTCTATCAGCACCAGGCGATTGCCGAACGCGATTTGTTACAAGCGGAGTCCGACCGCAATCAGGCGCAGGCAGATCTGAATGCCTCCGAGCAGAGCATGAAAATTTTAGGAATCAAGAATCCGGAAGACGTGGCTAAGGCTACTTCGTCAGCCGAGATCCCCGTGATCGCGCCTATCGGCGGCGAGGTGGTTGAACGCCTGGTGTCGCCTGGACAGGTGATGCAGGCCGGGCAGACGCAAGCGTTCACGATTTCGGATATGAGCACGGTATGGGTGCTGGCCAACGTCTATCAGGCCGATCTGGCATACATCAAGACGGGCGACGATGTGGTGGTACAAACAGACGCTTACCCCCAAAGCTTCCACGGGAGAATTTCTTACGTGTCAGCGGCTCTCGATCCTAATACCCGAACATTGCAGGCACGCGTTGTCGTCGATAACCCCGGAGAAAAGCTAAAGAAGGACATGTATTGCACCGTTACGGTGACGGCCGGCGCGATTCAAAAAGCGATTGCCGTGCCCGACGCGGCCGTGCTGCGAGACGACGAGAACCAGCCCTTCGTCTATGTAGCGACCGGGAATCAATTCGGGCGGCGGGGGGTCGAAATCGGGCAGAGCGAGAATGGGCAAACGCAGATTCTGCAGGGGCTTTCCGCAGGGGAGAAAGTGGTGGGAAACGGCAGCCTGTTTTTGCAATTTGCGAACTCGATTCAGCACTGAGGGCGCTTTCGGAAGTCGTTAGGAACAAAAATGATCCATCGCATTGTGCGATTCGCGTTGCGGCAGCGGTTTTTGATTCTGATGCTGGTGGTGTTTCTGAGCATTGGAGGGGCCGTCTCGTTCGCCCACATGCCCGTGGACGCTTACCCCGACGTTTCTCCGCCGATGGTTGAAATTATCACGCAATGGCCGGGGCACGCGGCGGAAGAGGTGGAGCGGCTCATCACTCTGCCGACCGAAGTGGAAATGAACGGCGTGCCGAAGCTGGACGTGATGCGATCGATTTCTCTCTACGGCTTGTCAGATGTAATCCTCACGTTTGATGAAGACACGGATGATTATTTTTCGAGGCAACTCGTTTTTCAGAGATTGAGCGAAGTCACCTACCCGTCTGGGGTAGCGCCAACGCTCGCGCCCCTGTCGAGCCCTTCGGGTCTGGTTTATCGATACGTGCTCGAAAGTCCGGACCGCTCTGCCCAGGAACTGAAGACCTACGAGGATTGGGTCGTCGAGCGCGAATACAAGCAGGTGCGTGGAGTGGCGGATGACTCTGGATTCGGCGGCACGGTGATGCAGTATCAAGTGCTGCTCGATCCGGCGCGGCTGTATGGGTATCACATCACCGTGCCACAGGTGATCCAGCAGCTTTCGGGGAACAATGCCAACGCCGGCGGCGGCTTCTACTCACAAGGCGGCCAATTCTATTACGTCCGCGGGATCGGCTTGCTGCGCGATGAAGCGGATATCGGCGATGTGATCGTGGGGTCGCAGAACGGCGTGCCCGTGCGCATCCGCGATGTAGGCGAGGTAACGATCGGCCACGCTCCGCGCCTTGGCGAGTTCGGCTTCAACAAGAATGACGATGCGGTCGAGGGTGTCATCCTGATGCTGCGGGGAGACCAGACGCAGAACGTGCTGAAAGGTGTGGAGGCCAAGACCAAAGAACTGAACGAAAGCATCCTGCCGCCGGATGTAAAAGTGCATCCGTTTTACGACCGCAGCGATTTGGTGAGACTGACCACGGATACCGTCGAGAACAACTTGCTGCGGGGGATGCTGCTTGTTCTGGTGGTGCTGGTTTTCTTTCTGGTGAGCTTTCGCGCCGCCGTGATTGTGGCGCTCGCGATTCCGCTCGCCCTGCTGTTTGCGTTCATCTTTATGCATGCCAGAGGAGCCGCCGCCAATCTGCTTTCGATCGGCGCAATTGATTTTGGGATCATCATCGACGGCACGCTGGTGATGGTCGAGAACATTTTTCGTGAGCTCGGCCTGCGGCAGGGCCAGGAATACGACTTGCACGACGTGATACTGGCGGCGGCGAAGGACGTGGATCGTCCGATTTTTTACTCCGTCGCAGTAATTATCGCCGGGTATATTCCGATCTATGCGTTGACCGGTCCGTCGGGGAAGCTCTTTCATCCGATGGCGGATACGATGGCAATCGCGCTTGTAGGTGCGCTGTTGCTCACACTCACCCTTGTGCCCATTCTTTGCTCCTACTGGTTCCGTAACGGAGTTCGGGAGAGAGTAAACAAGCCATTTGAATGGGTTCGCCGGAAATATGCGGCGCAACTCGATCGCTGCCTCGATCACCCCAAAGCAACTCTGGTGGTAGCTCTCTGTATTTTCGGTGGCGCGCTGTTGCTGGTTCCGTTTATCGGCGCTGAATTTATGCCTCATCTTGATGAAGGCGCGCTGTGGGTTCGCGCCACGATGCCTTATACGATTTCATACGAGGAAGCGGCGAAATTCAGCCCGCAGGTCCGCAATATCCTGATGAAGTATCCGATGGTTACGGATGTAGGCTCCGAATTGGGAAGGCCCGACGACGGCACCGATCCCACGGGATTCTTTAACGATGAGTTTTATGTTGGTCTGAAGCCTTATGGCGATTCCTCATGGAAGTCGAGTTCGATTCACAACAAAGCAGAGCTTACCGAGGATATTCAGAAGCAGCTTCAGGCTTTCCCTGGCGTGATTTTTAATTACACGCAGCCGGCCGAAGATGCCGTGGACGAAGCCCTAACGGGTCTCAAGAGCGCCTTAGCGGTGAAAGTGTACGGACCCGACTTGAAGGTTCTGCAGGAGAAGGCGCTCGAGATCAAGCGCCGCCTGTCGCAGGTCCCCGGCTTCACGGAGTTGACTGTGGTACGCGAACTCGGGCAGCCCAGCCTTTTGATTGATGCGGACCGT
>DASYZC010000243.1:0-7579 GCA_035949735.1 Candidatus Acidiferrales bacterium
CTCCAAGCGGGAGCCAATGATTTCAGTGGTACGTTGATGGAGGAAAGCATCTCGAAATCGGCGGGAGCAACATTCGGCGAGAGCATCACCCCTGGCGAACTGCGCGCCATGATCCGGACTATCGGTCGAATACCGGCCGAACGCTCCACGACGTATAGAATTCTAAAAGTCTTCGAGCATTCTGACCCACAGGAACACCTGCCAGCCGGGCGGCTGCCAGTATTCATGGACATGACAGACCGCGTAGGGTTCAACAACACCACTGGTTATTGATTCCCAGCGGGTGCGAAGACCTTACGGTTGGTTCGCTAACCGGGTAGCTCTCTTACTTCTGTGATCCGCACAGCCCCTGGCAGCGAGGAACAAACGAAAACACCAACCGCTTGCTGCGTCAATACTTGCCGGAGAGAACCGACCTTTCCGTCTACACGCAATCCCAACTGGACAAGATAGCGCTGCGTCTAAATCAACGTCCGCGAAAAGCTTTGGGCTTTCGGACTCCTGCGAGTAAACTGCGCGCACGTGTTGCCCCGACCAGTTGAGCCCGCATGACTTAAGAACTGTGTGTACTTATTCGGCCGCAGCGGGTGGGTTATGTCATTGCACTGCGCATTAGGACCGATCAGCCATCGGGAGTCGTTATCAAGGAGTGGAGTGTCGAAGGACCCTTGCCGGACCACGCCATCTGCTGGGACTACGAAGGCCGCCAGGTGATTCCTAGTGCGCACCTGGGAGGCTACAGGCACCTTCTCGATTCCCGTTTGATGCAGGTCCTGAATGATCGTTGTCGTGTGCGGAGGGACCATCCTATCGAGGGCCTCCTGTGCGGTTATTCCTACCAGCCTGTCCCGGAATTTAGGGGCCGAACGCTACCCGCGAAGGTCAGTCTGGTTGACGATCACGGAAACCGCTCTGCGCTCCGTGTCAAGATGATTGTCATGCGACACTTCCCGTCTCTCTGGACCAAACGCCCGATGCGCCCAGGTGGCCAGCGGGATGACGATGGACCTATGCCGTCCGAAGGTGATCTATGACCTTACCGCGAGCGTTCAACTAATGTTTGAATTGTAAATCAAATCAGGGTCAGTGCTTCACATCCCGGGGGGGAAAGAGCCTTATGAATTCGGGGTCGTCGTGGAGGCACTTCAAGTCCGGATCCTGGTGAATCCAGTCCTCGTTTGAATAGCCCGCTTCCTTTGAACGGTGCAGCATCGCCAGAGCCTCTTGCTTCTTGCCCAACGCTCCGTAAGTGCAGGCCACATTGTACAGAACGCCGGAATCCTTGGGGCGAAGCGCCACAGCCATTTCCGCGTGGCGGACAGCGTCTTCTATGCGGCCGATGTTAGCGTAGTCCGCGGCCAGCAGGACGCGCGCGCGAACATCTTCCGGCACGGCTTCAAGCTGGCGCTCGAGCACCAGCATCTCCATCTCGCGAAAACGCCGTGACACATCACTCCTGCCCAGCCGATCGAGTGAATTCGTATAAGGAATGTAAACGTTGTAGTCGTCGCCGTTGGCTTCGACGGCCTTATCGATGAGGTCGGCGGCTTCCTGGAAGCGGCCCGAGGCAAACAGGGCTCGACCGAGAAGGTCGTACGCGCCCTCGCAATCCGGCTTGCGCGCGATGGCGCGTTTGGCGAATTCAATCGCCTTCTCGTATTGCTCCTGCGCGTAGTACATGCGACCGCGGCCAGCCAAACCTTCCGCCAGTTGTGGATCCACCTCCAGAGCTCTTTCCACAGCTCCTTCGCCTCGCTTGATCCACTTCGGATCGCGCCCGTAGTATTCGTAAAACATTCCGCTTACTCCGGCGACACCCGCATGAGCGGCGGCGAACGACGGGTCGAGCTTGATGGCTTGCTCGAACATCTGCAAGGCAAAGTCCAGGCTCTGCCGGCGCATATAGCTTCGGCCGCGGAGAAAATAATCATACGCGTCGGAATTTCCAGTCGGCTTGCGGGCGATCGTGCGTTCTTCCTGCGGAGTGAGGCTTATGCGGAACGCTTGCGCGATACTCCGAGCGATCTCATCCTGGACATCGAGAACATCCGCGAGTTCGCGGTCGAAGCGCTGCGCCCAGAGCGTGTGGCCGGTGTTGGTCTCGACCAACTGCGCGGTGATTCGCAATCGCGTCCCGGATCGACGCACACTTCCACCGAGGACGTACGCGGCTCCGAGCTCGTGGCCCACCTGTGGAGCGGTGACGGGCTTGTCGCGATAAGCTAGCATGGCGGGGCGGGGAAACAGCTTCAAGTCCTTGATGCTGGTGAGCTCAGTGATGATATCTTCGGTCATCCCGTCGCGAAAGTACTCGTCCTCTTTGGTGCTGCTCAAATTCTCAAAATAAAGGACGGCGACGGATTTCTTTTCAGATGATGCCGCAGGACTGATCGTGTCCCTGGAAGCTTCCGCGCGGGCGGCAGAATCCCGGTCGCGCTTCAGCCGCTTGAGATCTGCTCTCACCTCGGCGGCGGTTTGGTAGCGCATGTCGCGATCTTTTTCCAGCGCTTTGCTGATGATGCGATCGAGTTCGGCTGGCACTTCGGGATTGGCGCGCATGGGCGGCTTGGGCGTGCCGTGCAGGATGCCGTCGAAGATCACAGCCGAAGTATGGCCTTCAAAAGCCGGCTTTCCCGTAGCCATCTCGTAGAGCACGACGCCGAAAGAAAAAAGGTCCGCGCGCGCATCCAAATCCTCGCCCCTCGCTTGTTCGGGCGACATGTAGGCAATAGTCCCCAATGCCGTCCCGGGACTGGTCAAATGTTCCTCGGTGACGGTCGTCACCTGGCCCGAAGCTCCGACGGCTTCCGCGCTCATCCGGCGGGTGGTAGTCAGCTTGGCAAGGCCAAAGTCGAGGATCTTCACCTGGCCAGACTTGGTGACGAAAATATTGGCCGGTTTAATATCGCGATGCGTAATTCCCTTCGAGTGTGCGGCATCAAGCGCTTCCGCAATCTGCGTGGCCAGATCCAGAAGGCGGTCCAGCCTGAGCGGTTTGCCTTCGATCAAGTGCTTGAGGGTATCGCCTTCCATCAACTCCATGACGATAAAAGGCTGGCCCTGCTGTTCGCCGATTTCGTGAATTGTACAGATATTGGGATGATTGAGGGTGGCCGCCGCCTGCGCTTCTCGATGGAAGCGCTCGAGGCTTCCCCGATCGCTCGATCCCTCGGGGAGAAACTTCAGCGCCACTGTGCGGCGAAGGCGTGTGTCTTCCGCCTTGTAGACAATCCCCATCCCACCACCACCCAGCTTTTCCACGATGCGGTAATGGGAAAAGGTCTTACCGACTTGCGATTGAAATTCCGACACGGGGAACTCATTCTAGGTTGCGCTCCAGAACAAGTCAACGCTCGCTCGGATTGGATGACGGGCTACGAAGTGCCCGTATTCACTGGCGAAGTTGAAGCGGCTTCCGGAGGAGGCGCAGGCTTCACAGCGAAGTAGGGATCATCACGAGAACGGCGTGAGTTCAACGCCGGCGTCTCGCAACGTTTGGGCCACCGTCGCGGCAATTCTGGGCGCACCCGGAGTGTCCCCATGCAGGCAGATGGTCTGCGCGCTGACGACGATTTCGGCTCCGCCAAAGGCAACAACGATCCCCCGTTCTGCGATGCTCAGTGCCTGCCTGCCGGCCTCCGCAGGATCGAATATCAGCGCGTCTTCAAATTTTCGCGAGCGTAAAGTACCATTAGCTTCGTACCGCCGGTCTGCGAACGCTTCCGCACAAATACGGAAGCCGGCTTCTCGAAAGACATCCAGCATCAGCGATCCAGCCAGGCCTACGAGTGTGACGCCCCGGCTCCAGCGAGCGACGCCATCAGCAATCGATTGAGCCAGGGTGCAATTCGTTGCCGCCTGATTGTAGAGCGCGCCATGCGGCTTGACATAGGTCACGCTGGCGCCGCAATCGGCGGCAATCTCGGCGAGGGATCGCACCTGCTCGAATATGGAATCCGCGATTGCGTCCGGCGGCAGATTCAATTCCATGCGGCCAAAACTCGCTCTATCCGGATACCCGGGATGCGCGCCCACTGCCAGATTCCAACGAAGTGCCTGCTCGATGGTCGCTTTCATGGTTCGCGCATCGCCGGCATGTCCACCGCATGCGACGCTCGCCGATGTGATGTAGCGCATCAAGGATTCCTGAGTGCCGTCGAAAATGGCCTCTGGCACTTCGCCCATATCGCAATTCAGGTCGATGCGCTTCATTCGAGAATTGACTCCCGAGAGGCGAGCAGTTGCTCCTGCTCGATGAGCGACGATCGTGCGGCTTCGAAAGTAACCTGCTCAAATCGGATCTCGTCGCGGGGCCGAAGCTGTCCCACGCGGTGAAGATCGGCAGAAATGACGTTCGCGATCTTGGGATATCCGCCCGTGGTTTGTTGATCTACGAACAGAATAATGGGCGAGCCTCCGGCCGGCACCTGAATGGCGCCGAGGGAAACACCTTCCGTGATCATCTGCCTGCCGCCATGCGGTGATACAGGCGCTCCTTCGAGGCGAAGGCCCATACGGTTGGATTGTTCGCCAACGCGATAGGTAGCCTCATAGAATAAACCCAGCGACGATTCGGAAAACCAGTCAACCTGCGGACCGGGAGTGACACGCAAGATTTTGCGAGATGAAAGGTGCTCCGATAGGCGGGGACCGATTGTTCTCTTGCGGAAGGGCTTGGTTGCGGGCCCGATTTGCAACAAATCACCTTCTCTGAGCGGCCGACCATCGAAGCCGCCCAGCCCGCTGAGGATGTGCGTCGAAGAGCTTCCTAGAAAAGGCGACACGGCGATTCCGCCCTGAACGCATAGATAAGAGCGTGCTCCCGAACGCGTGGAGCCCAGGCGAAGCTTTTGGCCGGGTGCGACTTCAAAGGATGTACCCAGAGCGACGGTAGCACCATCGAGGGTTGCACCAAAATCGGACCCTGTCAGCGCGAGGATGGCTCCCTGCGAAAAGAGAAAGGTGCCGCCGAGCAGCGTCATCTCGAGTCCAGCCGTACTTTCCACATTCCCAACAAGCCGGTTTCCAAGGCGCAGTGAAATCGGATCCGCAGCGCCCGATGGCGAAACGCCGATGGGACCGAAGCCCTCTCGTCCCAGATCCTGCACGGTGGTGAGCAGACCTGGCGCTTGGACCTGAATCGCACTCATGCATTCTCCAGCGCCGTGAAACGAGCGGCGGATATGGGAGTGAAGCGCACCTGGTCTCCGATCGACAGAAAACTCATGTTTTGTCGGTCCGGGCGGAACATCGCTACGGGAGTACGACCAACCAATCGCCAGCCACCGGGCACTGCAAACGGATATACGCCGGTCTGGTTACCCGCAATACCTACGCTGCCGGGCGGCGTGCTCCTGCGGGGGCTGGCCAAACGCGGCGTCGCCAGCGCTTGGGGCAATTCACCGAGATACGCGAAGCCCGGGACGAATCCCAGGAAGTAAACGACGTAGGTAACCGAAGCATGCAATTCGATGGCTTGCGCCGAAGTCATTCCGTGTAGGGCGGCTATGTCGTTCAGGTCTGGACCAAACTGCCCGCCATAACAGGTCGGGATTTCCAGCTCTCGAGGATTTGGGAGCTGCACAGTCTCCAGGCGTCCGAGATAACTCCACAGAATCGCTTCCAATTCCGCGTGTCGCAATTTCAGGGGATCGAATTCGACAAGAAGGGAGCAATATGCAGGATGAAGATTCCGAATGCCAGGGACCGGTTTCAACTCGAGCAGGCGCAGGAGTTTCCTGACGCGCTGATGAGCATCGAGTGAGACTTGCTGTCCGAAAGAAACCAAGAGGGAGTGATCGCTAGCGGGTTGGAACTGCTCGCCCTCGGTCATTGGTATCGGTATTTCGCGGAAAGCATATACGCGCCGACAAATCTCAAATGTGCGCGGCGGCTGGGGTCAGAGTATCGAGCGCGGGCTCTTCGAGGTGAAGAAACCAGTCATTCAGAACGACGTGGCGGGAGAACCAGCGGTTCGCCAAGAGTCGTCTCGAAATCGCACTGAGCAGCTGGATGGGGAGCCGGCTTCCCATCGAGACAGCCCAGCCGCCCTGGGACTTGCCGAAGCGCAATCGAAGTTGTGTGCGATAGCTCTCCAGATTCGCCGCGCTATATTCTCCGTTGGCAGCGAGAACGGCATCCGCGGCCATCAGGCCTGATTCAATCGCCGGACGTATGCCTTCGCCACTCTGCGAGTAGGCAAGACCAGCAGCGTCGCCCGTCAGCAACACGCCATCGTCGACGATCTTGTGGCGCATGTCCCGAAGAAGCAAGTAGGCATGCCCGGCCATTGGACTGAGCACATCGAAATCGAGCCTTCCTTTGTTCTTGAGGAACTGCAGGAAATCGGCGACACGCTTCGGGAGGCCGTGCGCATCGAGCCTCCCCAAACCGATATTGAGAAAATCGCCCTTTCGAAAGCACCAGCCGTAACCTCTCATGTCTGAACAAAAGTAGAGTTCGGGCACTTCGCCGCGAATCGAGGAAGCTTCGCGTTCGGACGAACTCATTTCAAATTCTGTCTCCTGGGCAACCACGGCGACCTCTTTGCGAGCGTCGGCACCCAGGAATCGAGCGATCGGACAGAAATGGCCTCCCGCACCGACGATGATTCGAGCGCGGATTCGACCGTTCACGATCCACGCTCTCCCCGATCGTTCAAGGCTTGCTAGACCGGCTCCGCAGTAAAGCCGCGCGCCCGATCGCTTCAGCAGATAGTCGTCAAATTCACACCGGCGTATCCCGTAACTGATCGGCTTAGTGTAAGTGGTTTCAACTTCACGAGCGCCCATGGTGCCGGTCCGAAATCCAGTGATGGGCTGAAGAGTTCGCCCCAAAGCGTACTGGCCCGGTTCTACATCGAGTTCGCTGAGGACGGCAGGCGTGATCCATCCACCGCACACTTTGTGCCGCGGGAAATGGCTCTTGTCGAGGACGATTGTGTCGAGGCCGCCGCGCGCCAATTTCCAAGCGCACGAAGATCCAGCAGGTCCTCCGCCGACGATCAGGACATCGCACGAATCCATTCAGGATCCTTTTCTTCGACCTGTTTCTCGGAATAAAGGTAAGCGCGAGTCCAAGGAACTTTTTGGCACTTCGCGCCCGCAAAAACCACCTGAAACAATTGCAGATTGCCGACGCGAAACGCGGCGATGGAACCGGCAAGGTATAAGCGCCAGGTTCGGGCTGCTTCCGTACCGAGCAATTTCACGACATTGTCCCAAGAGCGCTCGAACCGGTCGAGCCACTCTTCGAGAGTCCTGACGTAGTGGCTTCGCAGATTTTCAACGTCTAGCACGGAAAAATTACAAGGCTCAAAAACAGCCATGGCTTGGGCCAAGGACGGCGCGCAGGCGCCCGGGAAGATGCGTTTTCGAATCCAAGGACTGAAGGAGTACGGGAAATTTCGTCCGATAAAATGGAGAATTCCGCGTCCGGCATCGCCGATGGTCCGATGGATCACCTGTCCTAGATTTTCGTAGTTTTGAGTCCCGATGTGCTCCAGCATTCCAACGGAAACAAACGCGTCATAGCGTCCGCGGATGTTCCGGTAGTCATCCTCAATGAATTCCACCTGGTG
>DASYZC010000244.1:0-7905 GCA_035949735.1 Candidatus Acidiferrales bacterium
CTGCGGATCGAGAGCGGCGAGTTTGCCGAGTGCATCATCGAGCGCCACCAGATCGATTTCTCGCTTCTCCGCCGGGGCCATATTCGGATCGAGAGTGAGGCGCGGCGCTCCCGCTCCGCGTTTGGCCGCCAACCGGTTGCGGGCATGATCCACCAGGATGTGCCGCATCATCTGCGCGGCCACTCCGAAAAAGTGCGCCCGGTTTTGCCACTGGGGCGCTTCCTCGCGAACGAGGCGCAGATATGCTTCGTTGACCAACGCAGCGCTCTGCAGGGTGTGGTCAGGACGTTCGCGCCACAGATGGCGGCGCGCCACCCGGCGCAATTCGTCATAGACCACGGGAATCAAGGCTTCCCGCGCCTCCTCATTCCCGTGGCCCCAGTCGGCGAGCAGCCTATTGATCCGCGTGGACGAAGCCGCGCACACGTTTTCTCTCCGGCCGAATTACTAGACGATAACGAGGAAGGTAGCGCCCCCAGCAGGCAAAGTCAATTCATGGGTAATAGAACCGGAGCGCCCTGCGCGCAGTCCGCATCGCCAATCCCCTAAGAAAACCTCAATTCGAGTGAGCCAGTTTGCCGCTGGTTCTCGCTTTATGAAGTGAAGGCCCGATGTGGACTTCGACAGCCAAGTGGAGACGCAATCGGCCAATGTAAGGAGGAACACGACCATGAAACTGAATGTCACGCGAAGTGCCGCCAGGTTGACGTTGTTCGCAGCCGCCCTGTTGGCCACTGCTTTGTTTGCCGGCAGCGCCAACGCCCAATCGCTGTTCAAGGGCAAATTCACCCTGCAACACGAAACCCGCTGGGGTCAAGCACTACTCCCGGCAGGTCACTACATACTCACATTCGATAACAAGATGTCCAACATGCTGGTCGTCCGCGACGCCAACAGCCTTCACGTGGTTGCGTACGAGCCGGCCAACATTAGGCAGGACAGCACCGGCGGCGAAAGCGCCCTGCTCATCACCGTTCGAGGACCCCAGCAAATTGTTCACTCGCTCAGAATAGCCGAACTCGGTCAGGTATTCATCTACGACCGCGCGCTCGCGAACGGACGCGAAGTCGAAGAGGCACGCCAATCGCAGGCCGTCCCGGTAATCGTGGCCAAGAAGTAGCGGCCGAAAACGCGGGTCTCGATGATGCCTGCCCAAACGGGGCCAGCCTTCACCCACCTGCTGGCCCCCAAATTCCTTGTAGATTTCAGGAAAAAAAACGGAAGATTCGGCTAGTGCTGGCAGCGAGGCTGAAGGACCATCAGGATCATCAATTCCGAGTTGGTGAATAGCCACCGCCCGGCCTGGGCGCCGGCCGTTTCAGCGGCGTTTGCGAGGGTTCCGAGATGCTTGTTGCGAGCGAGGCCGCGCAGGTGCTCGATGCAAATGCCCGTCAGCCTGGCGACTTCATCCTCGGTGAAAATCTTCTGGCTCGACTTGATTCGGACCATCGTGCCACCTCGCAACTTGTTCGATGCTAAGAGCAGCCTAACTGCCGGCAATTTCGGCTGCAATAGGCGTTCCGTACCAACCGCATGGGACTTTCAATTACAAAGCCCCGCAGAACTCTTTTATCTTCCGCAATTTAACGAAACAGGAATCCGAGAAACTGCGAAAAATCAGGTCGTGTTGTGTTCAGAAAAGGAAAGAAAATTCACGATGGGGAATTTTGTTACGAATTTCTAGTAAACTAATTCCGGTAGGCGCAATGTTCGGGGACTCTACAGTCCGAATCCGCCAGCCTCCTCGAATGCTCGTGCAACTTGCAGAACTCGGCCTTCCGCGAAGTGTGGTCCGAAGATTTGCATGCCGATGGGCAAGCCGGTTCGGTTCTTGCCACAAGGAACCGAGATTCCTGGAACCCCTGCCAGGGAGCCTGTAACCGTATAGATATCAGCGAGATACATCTGCAAAGGATCGGCGATTTTCTCACCGAGCCCGAACGCTGCAGTCGGCGCCGTCGGCGTGACGATCACATCAGCCTTTTTGAAAGCGCCCGCAAAATCTCGCGCGACCAAGGTCCGGACGCTCTGCGCCCGCAAATAATACGCGTCGTAATAGCCGGATGAGAGCACGTAGGTTCCCAACATGATCCTGCGCTTCACTTCTGCTCCGAAGCCGCTCTCCCGGGTGTTGCGATACATCTCCGTTAGGGTTGCGCCAGGCACTCGCAAGCCGTAGCGAACGCCGTCGTACCGCGCCAAATTGGAACTTGCCTCCGCCGTCGCGAGCACGTAATACACGGCGGTTGCGAAATCGGTGTGCGGCATATGCAGGGGAATTCGTTTGCAGCCCAAGCGCTCCAACAGCTCGATGCCTGATTCGACCTTCTCTTTTACCTCTGCATCGATGCCTTCGGCGAAGTAGTCCTCCGGGACGCCGATTCGCAAACCCTGAACGGGTCTCCGCGTCTCGCTTGCATAATCTGGAACAGCAATGGCCGCGGATGTGGAGTCATTTTCGTCGTGTCCCGCAATCACAGACATTATCGCCGCCGCATCGGCCACGTTCTCGGCGAGCGGCCCGATTTTGTCGAGAGAGGATGCGAAGGCCACTAACCCGTATCGCGATACGCGACCATAAGTTGGCATTAGCCCGGGAACCCCGCAGAATGAGGCCGGCTGTCTGATGGACCCTCCTGTGTCGGTGCCCAGCGCCGCTACCGCGAGCCCAGCAGCGACGGCGGCGGCCGATCCGCCGCTCGATCCGCCGGGGACGCGATCGAGCGCGACGGGATTGTGCACCGGGCCGTAGGCTGAATTCTCGTTGGAGCCACCCATCGCGAATTCGTCGCAATTGGTTTTTCCCAGCAGGACGGCTCCGGCTCGTTCCAGGCGCTCTACGGCGGTTGCGTCGTACGCGGGGACGTAATTCTCAAGGATTTTTGAGGCGCACGTGGTCCGGACACCGCGCGTGCTGATTACGTCTTTGATTGCCATCGGCACGCCGGCGAGCGGCGGGAGGTTTTCGCCTCGCGCCACTGATAGGTCGATGCGGTCGGCCTGAGCGTAGGCGCGCTCGGGCGAAAGCGTCAGATAAGCGTTCAGCTCGGAGTTTCGGCGCTCGATGCGTCCGTAGAACTCAGTGGCAAGCTCGCGCGCGGAGATTTTCTTGGCAAGTAGTGCCGCGCGAACGCTCTCCACTGTCCAAGGGGCGGCAGCGCTCATCGAGTAATCACCTTGGGAACCCGGAAGAATGGCTTCTCGGCATCGGGCGCGGCCGCCAGTACGGCATCGGCTATATCGCAGGGCAGCAGCGTGTCGTCGCGCAACTCCGGATGAGAGTCCTTGACGTCTGACCCTGCACCAGCGTGCAGCACTTGGGCCATTGGCTCTACGTTGCTGATGTCGATTTCCTTGAGCTTGTCGATGTAGCCCAGGATGCCATCGAGCTGACCGCAATACATATCCACTTCCTCGGGAGACAGCCCCAGATGGGCCAGTTCGGCGATTCTCAGCACTTCTTCGCGGCTAATTTTCATGGCTGGTTTCTTTCGGGCCTGTGTGTTCCAGGAAACAGGCCCCCCGATTTCGTGACGGGTAGACGCGACACGGATCCTTTGTTTTCATGGTGTTACATCACTTTCTACTCGACTCGTGTATCGAGTAGGATTCTTCGGCGCCTGACGGTCTTGCACCGGCGGCGCGGCCACCCTACTACCGGTTCCTTCAAAGACAAGGTCGTAGATCATGGGAATTATCTTAGAGGAAACATACGGCAATGCAAGTGGGGGCACCTGTGGACTTTTTTTCGTGAGCGGTTTTTGCCGGGTGATTTGTCAGGCGCGGCGTCTGCGGATGAAGGGCGTATGCTCGTTGTCGTTTTCGAGGGAAGCTCGTGTGGGGCCGGGTGACGAATTCCGAGAGCGAACCGAGTCGCTATCGGAGGCGAATTTTACTTCGCTGACCAGCCTTCCACCCCAGGCTTGGTTGATGCGGGCGCAGATTTCGCGCTTCATGCTTTCAAGCTGCCGCCGCCACGGCTTTGCGTCCGCTGCTAATTCCAGGCAACCACTTTGACACCGCAGCGGGAGCGTGTGCTCCGCGAGCGCTTTGCCAACGATCATGGGCCACGCGCTCGAAAGCCAGGCCATTGCTGCTTCCGGGCGGTCCATCCGGCGCAGCGCCGTGCCCAGAAATTCTCCTATTCGATCCATGAGGGTCGCGATTCTAACACAAAAGGGGAACTGGCTGCGGGCCGCGCGGCTGGCTACGCAAAGCCGGCACCCAGACAACCGATGTTTCTCGAAGCGTGAAGCGCGGCCTCTGTGCGGGGGGAGCGATAGAGACCGCGCCACTCATCTCGAAGATTCTATCCGGCGATTGCTCAACCGCGATCCGCTAATCAGCCGTGATGCGCGTTGCCGTCACCGTACCTGTGATGGTTGCCGCAACCGTAGTTCCGTCTGGCTCATATTGAATCAAGATAAAGTTTCCTTGGTAGCTGTTTCCGGAGTGGTCCACGGTTATCTCTTCGCGGATGTTGGCAGGCCCGACAAAGTCAGCACCGCCTGTTCCTGGCCCGGTGGAGGGGGTACTGGCGTCGAATGCCCATGCTAATGCAAAGTGATTGAGCTTGTACGTGGAGCGTCCGGTCTGTTTCCACACGCCCATACAGAAATCACCAGTAGTCGGAGCACGACCCGAGTTCATCAGCTCCGTTCCATCGCTATGCCACTGGACGTAGCCCGCATCGAAGGGGCCGCTGAAGGGAGTAGTCGCGGTGAACGTGAACTTCCATAGGCCCACGATTGCGGGTTGATTTGAGTCTCCGTCCGAATCTTGGTTATGGGCGGAGATAAGCACAAGCGAGGGTTGCCTGTATCCGCTTTGGGCCTCGCCCGATCTGCGTTGTGGGAAGATCGGCGCGGGGGCCGTCGGAGAATAGCCGCAGCCGGTGCTTACTCCTGTGAATCCAGGCTGAGTGTTGCCGCCTGATGGAGACGCCGGGGCCTTTGCCGACTGGGCCGAGAGCCTTTGGGCGGGGTACAGGCAAACTGTAGCCAACACAAGCCAGAAACTTGCCATCCTGAGTTTGGATTTCATTTCGCTCCTCCGTTCGAAGTGGGTAATTCGGGGTGCGTTATCGCTCAACTATCAGCGCTGCGCAATGCAAACGGAATCATCCCTCGAACATTTCGAGAACACCGGGTAAGTTATTCCAATCTAGGCGCGTTATGACTGGCCCTGCGGACTTCAAGGAGTCTACAGGTTGGTTATTGACTGCTACTGGTACATGCCTCAAAATCAGCCCGTTCCAATCCTCGATTGCCGGTCCGTCCCCGGGCCTCTGGACAATGAAGGTGATGACCGCCCGCATCGCTTCGTTTGGGCCGTACGCCGTGGATTTGCGTTCCGGCGAGCTTCGGAAGCACGGCATCAGGCTGAAGATGGGCAGACAGCCCTTCGAAATACTTGTCGCGCTGCTTGCTCACCCGGGAGAGATGGTCACGCGGGAGGAACTTCGGACCAGACTTTGGGCCGATGACACGTTTGTCGATTTCGACCATGGCTTAAACTCCGCTGTTCAGCGGCTCCGCGACTGCCTTTCCGATACCGCCGAAAAGCCATTGTGGGTGGAAACCATTCCCCGCCGCGGTTACCGCTTCATAGGACAGGTGGAGTGGTCGGATGGCGCCGATCCGTCTTCATCCAACGAAGAAACCGCCGCAGCCCGAAGCGAGATGGGGCAGGCCCGGGAGTCCGAGGTCCCTATCGATGAACGCCTCACGAATTATGTGCCGGGCCGGGCCAGAGGATTGCGAATCGCCGCGATTCCGATTGTAGTTGTGGCGGCCCTTCTGCTGGCGTGGCCTCTGTTCAGATTTGGATTGCGCTGGAAGACGCCGCCGGCTGGAGAGTCTGTTGCAATCCACTCAATTGCGGTCCTCCCTCTGGAAAACCTCTCGGGAAATCCTGCGCAGGAATATTTAGCGGATGGCATGACGGACGAAGTGATTACTCAGCTGGCAAGAGCCAAAGGGCTGCGCGTAATCTCCAGAACGTCCGTAATGCAATACAAAGGCGTGCACCGGCCCCTGAAAGACATAGCTCGCGAACTCGGAGTGGACGGGATTCTCGAAGGATCTGTCGTGAATGAGGCTGGTCGCGTACGAGTAACCGTCCAGCTAATTCATGCTGCCACTGACACGCACGTTTGGGCACAAAGCTATATTCGCGACTCCAGTGACCTGCTTCTATTGCAACAGGAACTTGCAGAGAACGTCGCAAAAGAAGTGAGTAGCAGCGCACTCCCCCCGAAATCTGTTCGTGTGATCTCACCTGAAGCGCACGACGCCTATCTACGAGGGCGGTACGCCTGGTTCGGGGCGGACGATGATGCCGACAGCGCCCGTGACTTTTTCGAGAAAGCCATTCAGCTTCAACCCGATTACGCCGCCGCTTATAGCGGCCTCGCGGACTATTACATTGGAGGATCTGCGAGCGGGTACCTGGATCCCAAAGATGCTTTGCCGAAGGGCGAGCAGGCGGCAGAAAAGGCGTTGCAGTTGGATGACTCCGTCGCGGAAGCGCATAACTCGATGGGGGCCAGCTATTTTTTTTACCGATGGAACCGCAAGGCCGCGGAGCAAGAATCGCAAAAGTCAATCGAACTCGATCCAAACTACGCAGAGGGTTATCATCTGCGCGGTTACGTACTGCTGGCGTTGAACCGGGAGAACGAGGCTTTAGAAGCGCAGCGAAAATCCGAAGAGTTGGATCCATTCGCACGGCCGTGGGGACTTGGCCGATTGCTCAACTGGATGGGCAGATACAAAGAAGCAGAGGCTGAACTTCGCCAGCGAATTGCCGCGCAACCAACGAATGACGACCTGCGCTACAACCTTGCCCAATCCTACTTGATGCAGGGGAGAGACCGCGAGTCGATGGAGGAACTTGTGGAAGCGCTCCGCCTGGAAGGCGATGAAAAACGGGCGGCGGAGGTGCGCGACGCCTTTAATCAGGAAGGTAATAAGGGAGTCCAGGAGTGGAGGCTCGCTCGGCTGAAGGAAATGGCGCTAAAGCGCTTCGTTTCGCCGCTGGAATTCGCTTTTGCCTACGCGCGGTTGGGGCAGGCTGACGAGACGTTTCGATGGTTGGAGAACGCTTACGACGATCATGCACCGTGGCTTGTGCAGATTCACCAGCATTCGGAACTTGACCCTTTTCGCGACGATCCTCGTTATAAAGCTCTGATCAAACGGATTGGACTAACCGAGTCCCACTGAGTCACCTCGGTCGGTAGTCTTGCACGCCGGTGTAGAATGCGGAACGGAGCCGATATATTCGAATGGGAACCGAGGTCAACTGGGGAATCTATCGAGACACGCTGCGTATGGCGCTACGCGCGCTGAAACGAAATAAGCTGCGCACGGCGCTGACCATGCTCGGGATCATGATCGCCATCGCAGCGGTGATCTGCACGGTTGCCGTAGGCCAAGGGGCAACGCGGCAAGTACAAGATCAACTGACGGCGCTGGGCGTCAATATGATCTGGATCGAAGCGGGCGGGCGGAATGTCAACGGCGTTCGAACTGGAAATGGGGCAACGAAGACGCTTACCGTTGACGACGCGGCGGCTATCAAGGCGAGCGTTCCGCAAATAGTGAGCGTGGCTCCGAACGTCGATGGCCCGATGCAGGTGGTCTACGGCGATCAAAACTGGTACACGCGCTTTCGCGGCGTCTCGTCCGATTATTTTGAGATACGCAACTGGCGGCAAGAGAGAGGGACGCTGTTTACCTCCATGGATTCACAGCACGAAACCGACGTATGCCTTCTGGGGAAGACAGTGGCGGATCTGGTCTTTGGCTCCAGCGATCCGATTGGGAAAACGATCCGCCTGCAGAATCTGCCCTTCAAGGTAATCGGCATAATGGAAGCGAAAGGTTTCACGCCCACGGGTTT
>DASYZC010000245.1:0-3964 GCA_035949735.1 Candidatus Acidiferrales bacterium
ACTCGGAAGGCGGTGCTCATTGCATTTTCGTGCCCCGCCGCCCAAAACGGCGGGTCATCGCAGAAGACGTGCCAGCATTCTAGTTTGATCTACCGGCTTTGCAAGATGAATGTAAAATAGCCCGGTTCTCGCCAGGCACGCTGATCTTTGAAACTGCGCACACAAGTCGGAATCGTCGGCGCCGGGCCAGCCGGGCTTCTGCTTTCTCACCTTCTCCACTTGCAGGGGATCGAGTCTGCGGTCGTCGAAACGCGCAGCCGCCAATATGTCGAAGAACGTGTGCGCGCCGGCTTGCTCGAGCAGGGAACTGTCGACTTGCTCAAAGAGACCGGCGTAGGCGAACGCCTAAAACGCGAAGGCCTCACCCATTATGGCGTCCGGCTGCGCTTCGGCGGCCGCACCCATCGCATCGACTTCAAGGAACTCGCGAGCGGGCGCTCTGTCACCATTTACCCGCAGAATAAAGTCGTCGCCGACCTCTTCGACGCGCGCGCGGCCGCGAACGGACAGGTCTTTCTGGAGGCGGCCGATGTAAGCGTCCACGATTTCGGCCCGAGCGGCGCCAATGGCAGTGTCAAGCCGAAGATTCGCTTTCGCCCCGGCGGCGAGTCGCACGAAATCAGCTGCGACTTCATCGCCGGATGCGACGGCTTCCACGGCGTCTGCCGCCCGTCGATCCCGGAAGCCGCGCTGAAAGTCTACGACCGCATCTACCCGTTCGGCTGGCTGGGAATTTTGGCCGAGGCTCCTCCGTCATCGGAAGAGTTGATTTACGCTTACCATGAGCGCGGCTTCGCTCTCCTCAGCATGCGCTCGCCGGAAATCAGCCGCCTCTATGTTCAATGCGCGCCCGAGGAGGACATCAACGAGTGGCCCGACGAGCGCATCTGGCAGGAGCTGCACGCGCGGTTTGCCACCGTCGAAAACTGGAAGCTCGCCGAGGGTCGCGTACTTCAGAAGGGTGTCACCGGCATGCGCAGCTTCGTAGTCGAGCCGATGCAATACGGTAATCTTTTCCTCGCGGGCGACGCCGCACACATCGTCCCGCCCACCGGTGCGAAAGGCCTCAATCTCGCGGTTTCCGATATTCGCGTGCTCGCGCCCGCCTTCGCGGAATTCTACAAGACCGGAAAGCGCAACCTGCTGGAAAGTTATTCGGAGACTTGCCTGCGGCGCGTCTGGAAGGTGCAGCGCTTTTCCTGGTGGATGACGTCCATGCTCCACTTGTTTGACACCGACAATGCCTTCGATCAGCGCCGCCAGCTAGCCGAATTGGACTACGTCACCAGCTCGCGCGCCGCATCGCAGACGCTTGCCGAAAATTACGTGGGCCTGCCGATGGAATAATCCTCACGGCGCGAATGCTCAGGGAATATTTCCGACCGCGTATAAACGCACTTCGAGGATACAGTCACAATCTTTACAACGAGGCCTAAAACGGCGCAAGTACCTGTTGGTGTAAAGAAAAATCGTCTACGGTGCGTGTGGTGTTTTGAGGTAATTCGCAACGTCGCCCTACTGCGTTACGGTTTTCACCGCATCGCCCACCTTGAATCCCGCTCCGGAGACAGGTGCAGCCACCGCGGAAATATCGTCCACATCTGTCACCCGTACTACGCCGATAGGCGAAGTCATTCGCCGGATCACCGCTCCGGTGGCGGGATCCTTGATCTCCCTTGTCACGCGCTCAACCGATAGCTGATCGCCAACCTTCAGCCCCGCCTTGGCGCCGACATTCAACACGATCTGCCCGCTGTCCACGGAGGCCACCAGCCCCGAAACGACGATGGTGCGCGTTTGCAGCTTGGTGTTATCGGCTACTAGCCCTGTGCTTAGCTGCTCCACGGACTTTTTCACTGCTTCGCCAAGAATCGTTTGCTGGAAATCGCTGTTGCCGAAGTCCACGTTCCCGCCGCCCCAGCCTCCCCAATGGCCTCCGCCTCCCAGCAGGCCAGTGCTTGATCGCGAGGATTCGCCGTGTCCTTCGGCCACGCCGAGGATCTCCGCCGTATCGATGTCCACGATGCGCGCGTCGATGTTCACGATGGCCTTGGTATTCTTGTGCGAAAATCCGCCGAGACCGAATCCGCCGAAGCCTCCCCCGCCGCCGCCCACGTTGGTTTTCTTCGTGTCGTTCCCGAATTGCGTAACCGCGCCCACGATGATGGCATCCACGCCCAGCAGCTTGCCGATCTTCGCAGCCGACGTCGGATTGGCGCGGTCGCTATTCGAGAAATTCTGCTCGGCCAGGATCTTATCCAGCGCCTGCCGCTCGATCACCGAGTAAGTTCCATCCTGGACCAGATACTTCACCAGCAGATCCGTGATCCCTTTGCCCACGTCCACGTTGGTGCCAAACGCGGCGGCCGACGCGGTCTGCACCGTGGCGTAGTCGAAATCGAATACCGCAACCCGCTTTTTTCGCCCCTGCGGCGCAGTTGCTCCAGGTGCGGCGGCTGCCGTGGTCGCTGCCCCGGGCGGAGGCGGAGCAGCCTGATCCTGACCTTTCGTTCCCGCTCCCGTGGAAAGGAATACGCACAGAACCGCAACTATCGCTAGAAGGGCATTCTTCATGGTCTTTTCTCCCGCTACCCGATGACGAAAGATAGTTGATCGCAATCTGGCCGGAATATTACTGGTCGCGTGACGTGCCTGTCAATGACACCGCGAGGCCCCGAGTCGCCACAGCAACCATTTGCGCCTCGACCTTCGTTCTGCTAGCTTTGCTCGCGCAAGGGGGGAAAATGACTTCGAAAAAATTATCAGCGGTCCGCATCGGTCTCTCTGTTCTCGCGCTCGCAACCGCAACGATGATTTCCAGCGCGGCGATGGCTCAAGTGCCCGCCGGATCGCCCCCGCCGGGCCAAACCCCTCCGGGTGCCGGTGCTCCGGCAAGCGGCGGAGGTGCTGCTGCCGCCGCAGCTGTTATGAAGAATCCCTTCCCGTCCTTCCATATGATCGGCAACATCTATTACGTCGGCTCCGCAGGTCTTTCCTGTTATCTGATCACCACGCCCAGAGGTAACATCCTCCTCGACACCGGTTATCCGGACATGGCTCCGCAGATTGAAGGCAATATCGAGAAACTCGGCTTCAGGTTGAAAGATACCAAGCTGTTGATCAATAGCCACGCCCACATCGATCACGGCGGCGGAATGGCAGCGATCAAGGCCGCCACTGGCGGCAAGGTCGTTGCTATGGCAGAGGACGCGCCCTTCTTTGAAAGCGGTGGCCACAATGACGTGCTGTTCGGCGACCGAAATCTTTTTCCTGCTGTGAAAGTGGATCGCGTCATTCACGATGGCGATCACGTGAAGCTCGGCGGTGTTACGCTCACAGCGCGACGCACTCCGGGGCACACTCCGGGCAACACCACCTGGACCATGCTCACCACGGACAAGGACGGAAAATCCTACAACGTCGTCTTCTTTGGCGCCGTTACCCCATTCCCCAACACGATTCTAGGCGGAAATCCCGCGTATCCCAATATGGCAGCCGACTGGGCGAAAACGATGCAGGTCATCCCGACGCTGAAGTGCGAAGTTTTCCTCGGCTCCAATTCCTCTTTCTATAACTTGGGAAAAAAGCACGCGGAACTGCTCAATGATCCCAACGCTCCCAATCCCTTCATCGATCCCACCGGCTGCAAAGCTTTCGTCGACCGCGGCGAAGCCACTTATCAGAAGCTGTTGAGGATTTCGCCGCAAGCGGAGGTCAGATAGTCTCCATGATGAGTCTCAACGGCACGCTGGCATTTCGCGCAATTCGATGGATTCTCGCTCTCGCGATTGCCCTGGCTATTCCAGCTTTCGCGCGAGCGCAAGCCAATGATCTTTCTCGCAGCATGAATCAGCCCGTGCCGCCATTCCACATCATCGGAAATATCTACTACGTGGGTGCATCGGACATCACTTCTTATCTGATCGTCACATCCTCGGGCGATATCTTGCTCGATGGCGGCTTC
>DASYZC010000246.1:0-12002 GCA_035949735.1 Candidatus Acidiferrales bacterium
CCATCACCAGCCACGTCGAAACAAAAGACTACACCGTCGATCTATCCCGTCCCGGAAAGGGCCCGAAGGCCAGCCGCGCCGAGTTGGAATATTTCACGCGTTCCACGAATCTCCTCCCGACCGATGGCATCGTGAAGGAAACGTCGACCGAAATCACAAAGGGCGCGACAACCGATGTCGGTAAGGCGCGGGCAATCTATGAATGGATCGTGGAGAATACGGCTCGAAATCCGCAAACTCGCGGGTGCGGACTCGGCGACATCCGGTTCATGCTTGAAACCAAAGATCTAACTGGCAAATGCGCGGATCTGAACGCGCTCTTCGTTGGCCTGGCCCGCTCCGCCGGCCTGCCCGCGCGAGACGTATACGGTATCCGCACCGCAAAATCGCAGCTGGGATACAAGAGCCTCGGCGCATCGTCGGAGAACGTGACGAAAGCACAGCACTGCCGTGCTGAAGTCTACCTCAGCCGGCATGGATGGGTTCCCGTCGATCCCGCCGATGTGCGGAAAGTCGCTCTCGAGGAGCCGCCAGGGAATCGCCCCTTGGACGATGACGTGGTGAAAAGAGCCCGGGCGCGCCTCTTCGGATCGTGGGAGATGAACTGGATGGCATTCAACTTCGCGCAGGATGTGGCTCTGCCTGGGTCAAACGGAAAGCCAGTGCCCTTCCTGATGTATCCTCAGGCGGAGACGGCCAACGGGCGGGTCGATAGCCTCGATCCCAATAGCTTTAAGTACGAGATCATGTCGCACGAGATTACAAACAAAGGCTGACGACGCGGTCCGATTCGCAAAAGTTTTTCGCAGGCTGTAACTTCTGGAACCAGGAAGGATTTGCCATCGTCACGAATCTGGTTGTGCCCAAAACGGGCGGCATGAACACGACCAAGGTAACCGTGGTCAAGTGGCTCAAGAATGAGGGCGACGCTCTCAAGCAAGGCGAGCCGGTTGTGGAACTGGAAACCGAAAAAGTGAGTTACGAGTTGGACGCGCCGATTGCGGGCACCCTGCTGAAGATCATCACCCGCGAACCGGCGGAAATAGACGTAGGCGGCTTGCTCGGCTACATTGGTCAGCCGGGTGACAGGGTCCCCGCGTCGTAATCGTTTGAAGTCCGGAGGAATTCGCCATGGCCGCACAGAATGGACTCGGCAGAGACCGGCTGATCTGGATGTACACGCAGATGTGCCGCATCCGCGAATTCGAGGAGCGCGTGAAGCGCACCTTTGTGGAGCATCCCGGCACCATACGCGGCCATGCGCATCTGGGCGACGGCGCCGAAGCCAGCATCGTCGGCGCGCTGGCCACACGCCGTGAAAACGACTTGGTGATGCCCAGCTATCGCTGCCACGGTTATCCACTCGTGCTTGGCACGCCCGCGCGCGCGTTGATGGCTGAGATTTATCAGCGCAAGGACGGCGTCTGCAAAGGTTTCGGTGGCTCAATGCACTTGGCTGACCCGGCGCACCACTTTCCCACCGCCTCTGGCATTATCGGACAGGGAATCGCCCACGCCGCGGGAGCTGCCTACGCCGCGCAAGTGAAAAAGACGGGCCAAGTTGTCTATTCATTTTTTGGCGACGGCTCTTCCAAGCAAGGCGCATTTCACGAAACGCTGAATCTCGCTGCCGTCTGGAAACTCCCCGTGGTGTTCGTGCTCGAAAATAACGGATACCAAGCCTACACGCATGTAGCGCTGGAAGACGCCAACGCCATGGCCGGCGACCCTCTCTCGCAAAAAGCGAAAGCCTTCAGCATTCCCGGCGAAACGGTGGACGGCACCGACGTCCTCAAAGTTTACGAAGTAGTTGGCAGAGCCGCCGAACGCGCGCGGGCAGGACAAGGCCCGAGCCTCGTCGAATCGAAGTTTTACCGATTCAGCCCGCACGGAAACGCCATCACCGTTCCGCCCGTGCCCACCCAATTTCAGGAGCACGAATCCATCGAGGTGTACGGCAGGAAGCCTGAGTTTGAGGCCGCCCAGAAAAATGATCCCATCGCCAAGTTCCGCGCCGTACTAATCGGCAACGGTACTTTCACCGAAGCTGACGCGAAACGAATCGAAGATGGCGTCCGCGCGGAAATGGAAGAAGTGGTGAAGTTCGCTCTCGCCAGCCCCTTGCCGGCGCCCGAAGATGCCCTCAATTACGTCTGGGCGTAAAGCTTCATAGAGAGAAGGAGACCTCATGCCCCGCGAAATGATGTTTGCCGAAGCGATTGCCGTGGCCATCACCGAAGAGATGCAGCGCGATCCGAACGTCGTCTTCTATGGCCAGAACATGGCCATGACCGATCGCGATCCCTTCGTCAAGAAATTCGGCAAGGATCGCGTGCGCATCACTCCGATCTCGGAGACTGCGGAACTCGGCATCGCCATCGGCGCGGCGATGTCTGGCCTGCGGCCCGTGGTCGAACTGTACATGAGCGAATTCATGCTCGTGGCATTCGATGAAGTGGTCAACGAAGCTCCGCGATTGCGCTACATGTCCGGCGGTCAAGTACAGGTTCCCGTGGTTTTCAAAGCGGGATTCGGATTCGCCGCGGGCTGGGCCGGCCAGCACTCGAATTGCATTTACGGCATGATGATGGGTATTCCCGGCCTGAAGGTCGCGCTTCCCTCGAATGCCGCCGACGCGCTCGGCCTGATGAAATCAGCTATCCGCGACAATAATCCCGTGATTTATCTGCACCACTACATGCTGATGCTCGACAAAACTCCCGTGCCCGATGGCGACTATCTCGTGCCCTTCGGCGTGGCGGACGTAAAACGCGCTGGCACGGACGTCACCATCGTGGCTACTGCGTGGATGGTGAAGAAATCCCTGCTGGCGGCCGAAATGCTTGCGCGCGAAGGCATCAGCGCCGAAGTTATCGATCCGCGTACCGTCGCGCCGCTTGACGTGAAAACCATCGTCGAATCCGTGAAAAAAACTGGCCGCCTTGTGTTGGTCGATCAGGCCCCGCGACAGTCTTCCGCGGCCGTCGTCATCGCCGGGGAAATCGCCGACCAGGGATTCAAGTATCTCAAGGCGCCGGTAAAGATGGTCACGGCTCTCGATACCTCGGTCCCCTACAGCGAGCCGATGGAAAGTTTCGTTCTGCCGAGCGAGCAGAAAATCGTCGATGCCGTAAAATCGGTATTGGCGGTCCACGCCGCCGCCGTCTGATCGGAATCGCGGTAACCGTAGGGGCGTGGTCGCCGTCTGAGTCTTTGTAGAGGTCGCGGGAGTTACCACTGCCGTAGGGCACTGCTCGTGCGCCCAGCTTTGAGGTCGAGTTAGTTGCGCAATCATCGTCTCAGAATCATTCTCGTCTGCGCGGGCTTCGCCGTTGTGTCCATCGCAGCGTTTGTCTCCGCCGCCGCGGCTCAGAATTTCAAAAAGGCCGTGCCGACTCCCGCGGATTGGGCCGCCGTCGCCAAACTCCCGGATTTCACCGGCGTTTGGGAAATTCCTTTGGGAGGACCGGCTGCTCGGGTCACAAATCCCGCCATCGGCGTACCGCCCCGTCGCTTCCAGCCGCTCTCGCTTACGCCTGAATACGAAGCCAAAAGAAAAGATTTGATGGCGCACGCGGATCAGGACAACCAATCCGCCAACTGCCTCCCACCCGGCATGCCGGGAATCATGGCGCAGCCCTACCCGATGGAATTTCTGCTGACGCCTGGCCAGGTAACCATCATCATCGAAGCGTATTCCGAGACACGCCACATCTACACCGACGGCCGCCCCTTTCCCGATGATCCCGATCCGACTTTTTTCGGCACTTCCATCGGCCACTGGGAAGGCGACACGCTCGTCGTGAAGTCGGTCGGTTTCTCGACCCAGACCGAAATCGAGCCGCACGTCCCGCATAGCGACAAAATGCAGGTCCTCGAAAAGTTCCGCCTCGTCGATCCCAACACCATGAGCATCGAAACCACCGTCACCGACCCCGAGGCTCTCGCCGCTCCTTATGTGACGGACCGCATCCTGAAGCGGCATCGCAATTGGACCATTGCGGAATACATCTGCGAGCAGAACAATCGTAATTATGTGGATCGCAACGGTAAGGCGGGAATCAATCTTACGGTTCCAACGGATGCGTCGCCAGCGCCGAAATAAAATTGCCGGACTCGAATTGCGGAGGCTGCAAAAGCATGAAACGAACAACCAAATATGCGGTGCTGGCGGCAGTTCTGTTTTCCGGCCTCGTTGCAGCCGTGGGCGCCGCGGCCCCGCATCACGGCTTCGCCGTCTTCGATACCTCGAGCCAGAAGACGATCACCGGCACCGTACACGTGTTCCAGTGGACGAACCCTCACACCTGGGTCTGGCTTGACGTGCCTAACGGCAAGGGGGGTGTCGATACTTACGGCTTCGAAGGAATGAGCCCCAATTATTTGGAGCGTCGCGGCTGGACGCGAAAGACCTTGAAGCCGGGTGACACAATCACCGTCACCTATTTTCCGCTCAAAAATGGCGAAAAGGGCGGCAGCTTCCTGATCGGTAAGCGCCCCAACGGCGAAGAGCTGCGCATGTTCATATCTTCGCCTACCGAAGACCACTAGCCCAATGTTTTCGTGGCGCAGGCACTCTTGCCTGCGCGCGTAAGCCGAGGCATTCGCTAAGCGCACAGCCAGGAGTGGCTGTGCCACCAGCAAACTGAGCCACTGCGCCGACCGCGGAACTCTTTGCCTTTTGTGCGCGGCATACTTACAATGGGGGGTCGCTTTCGCTCCAACGAATCGTTTTTCGGCGAGAAGTTGCTTCCTGGAAATGGCTGACAGACCACTTCAGACACCTCGCGCGCTTTACCGCTTCGCGGTCCTCACTTCGTGCTGCACGGCCCTGCTGCTGATGGCCGGCGCGCTGGTAACGAGCAATGACGCCGCGGACTCGGTTCCGGATTGGCCGCTGGCGTATGGCCGCATCGTCCCACCTTTGATTGGCGGAATCCGCTACGAATACACGCACCGCGTGCTGGCCGGCATCGTTTCAATTCTCACCCTGGTTCTCGCGGTGTGGCTCGCACGGTCGGAGCGTCGTCCCCTGGCGCGGCGGCTGGGTTGGACGGCTCTCGCGCTGGTGGTTGCGCAGGCATGCCTGGGAGGCGTCCGCGTGCTGGTCGGGTACCCAGCCCTTTCGGCGACGGCGCACGCCATACTCGCGCAAGTATTTTTTATCACCGTGGTCGGACTCTCGCTTTACTTGAGCGACTGGTGGCAGAGCGAGCTTCCGGAACTGGATGATTCCGGCTCGCCGCGCCTGCGTTCCCTGGCTGCGTGGACTACTGCCGCCATTCTGGTTCAGCTCGTCCTTGGCGCGGCGTTTCGCCACGGCGCTTTTGGAATTGCTCCGCACCTCGTGGGCGCTGGGGCAGTCACCGCGATGGTGGTGTGGACGGGCGCAGTCGCCAAAAAACGTTTTCGCCGCGTGCGGGATCTTCGCCGCGCGACGATCTTGTTGCACTCTTTTTTTGGCATTCAGATTCTGCTGGGATTCGCGGCATGGTGGGCGGTTGCGGCGGCGCGAGATGCGGTGCAGCCAACATTTACCTATGTTTCGCTCACGGTGGCCCACGTCTTGGGCGGCGCGCTCACATTGGCTGCTTCCGTGATCTTGACGCTCACTTCGTTCCGTCTGATTCGTCGAACCGTCTCGCTAGCCGAGTCGCCTGCGGTCGGCAGCCGCGCCGATAAGGCGCCTCAAAGGGCGGGGGTCTAGAAAAGCGATGAGCGACACTCGCGCCGTTACACTCTCCGCGTTCGACAAGCCCTGGGCCTACGTTGTACTCACCAAGCCGGACGTCACTTTCCTCGTTGTGATCACCACCATTGCCGGATTCTACCTGGGCTCGAACGGCCCTATTGATTGGGTGCTGATGCTGCACACGCTGGCGGGCACCTTGCTCGTCGCCTGCGGCACGGCCGCGATGAACCAATACGTTGAGCGAAAAATGGATGCGGCGATGCGCCGAACGGCGTCGCGACCTCTGCCTTCGGGCCTATTGCAGCCGAAAGAAGTGCTGCTTTTTGGACTAAGTACGATTGTGGCGGGCGCGGCATGGCTCGCACTACTCGTCAATGGATTGGCTGCTCTGGTGGCGCTCGTCACGTCCGTCCTTTATCTGGGGCTGTACACGCCGCTAAAAACGCGCACTACGCTTTCGACCGCGGTAGGCGCTATTCCCGGAGCGCTACCGCCGCTGATCGGTTGGGCAGCGGCGCGAGGTTCGCTTTCGCTGGGCGGCTGGGTGCTTTTCGCGATTTTATTTTTCTGGCAATTTCCGCACTTCATGGCGATTGCGTGGATGTACCGGGAAGACTACGCTCGCGCGGGCATTCGAATGCTGCCGGTCGTCGACCGAAAAGGGGACTCCACCTTCCGCCAGATTATTTGGACCTCTGCAGTTCTGGTTTGGGTCAGCGCGCTGCCGGCGGTCGTCGGTATGGCGGGTAAGTATTACTTTTTTGGCGCCCTGATTCTGGGAATGATTTTGCTTCAAGTGGGTTTGTGGGCGAATCGCACGCGCACAAATGTGCGCGCCAAGTGGCTAATGCACGCAACCGTGGCGCACATTCCATTGCTGCTGGCCTGGCTGATCGTGGACCGGTTAATTACGCGATGAGCGGCGGCATCTCTTCGCGGCAAAATGCGCGAGAGGGACATCGCCCCCCGGTCGATAGCAGCCCCTCCCGATGAGAACTCCCTTTGTGGCGATGCTCCCGGCCACCAACGCCGGGCTGAACGCCGCCTGCACGGTTTTTCTGCTCTGCGGTTACTTCTTTATTCGCAATGGCAAGATTCGCTGGCATCGCGCATGCATGCTTTCGGCGTTTGGATGTTCCGCGGTTTTTCTGGTGTTTTATCTCTATTTTCATCTGCATGCCGGTGTCATCCGATTCAGTGGGCGGGGCTGGATACGCCCGGTCTACTTCACCATTCTCGTGTCGCATACGATTTTGGCGGCGGCGATTGTCCCGCTCGTTCTGATTACGCTGGCTCGCGCTTTACGCGAACGGTTTGACCGCCATCGCGCGATCGCAAGATGGACATTTCCGATCTGGCTGTATGTTTCGATTACTGGCGTGGTGGTTTACTGGCTGCTGTACGTTGCCTACACGCCGATCTGGCCCGCGTGACTTAGGCGTGACTTATTTGTAGGAGATGACGGCCTGGCCATTCGAAATCGCAATATTGCTGATATCGGGCGGCAGCCGAAGCTTCTCGCGATTCTCGGGTGAAGCCATCATTTTTTCCACCGCAGCGTGCAAGGTGGATTGAGGCAGCGGCAAGGATCCCAGTTTGCCGGCAACGGGGTCAAATGTAAGGTAGCCGTCCGCGGTTCCCACATGGCCATCCAGTTCGAGGGCTAAATCCTTCCCATGAAAATCGAAGGTGACATACGCCTTCACAACGTCCCCATCCATATCGATGTTGACGTCCTTCACGGACGACCGAACTTGTTCGAGCGTCGCCGCGTCGCCCGGGATTCCCGCGGGTGAGCTGGCCTGTGCCGGCTCGGTTCCAGGCGTGGATGCGGGGATCGCGTCGGGTTGTACTCCCTCGAGTTGCAAATTTTGGTGCAGATAAGAGTTCAATTCCGTTCGATCCAGATCAACGTCCACCGCCTGACCGGAGGCTTTCGCCTGATCGGCTTCAGCGAATTTCTGCTCCACCCGCGCGGCGGCAGTGGGATCCGACGCCATATTTGGCGCCGCTGGGCTTTTTAGAATGAGAACCAATGCGAGAACGAGCACGGCGAGGCTCGACCAGGTAAATATCCGGTATGTGGTCCTAAACGCGGCGGGAATGGCCATGAAACCTCCGCTGGCGTCAGTTTACCCAGAGCCGCCCTGAAAAAGACGCCTTGCCAAGCGCCAGATGTGCCAAATGTGTACTGTCCCCATGGGCAGGGCATACCATTCCATCAAATCGGAAAAACCCAGCGTCTCCTGTAGCCTGACCGTTAATAACTCCAGGAAGTCTTCCCAGATTCGGGTTGTTGACCTGCCTGGGCCCTCACCATAACCTGCCATTGAAGGGTAGCTTACCGGCTAACCGCCGCGTCCCGTAAGTAGCTTGACCTGAACTTTCGCTGCCAATGCCATTTTTGCGCTCTAACACAGTTCTCTTCGCAGGATTGCGAAACTTGCTCCTGGCCGCTGCGTTATTTGGCGCCGCAGCGACTCAAGCCAGTGCTCAACTCGAAGATCCCCAGGCAATTAAGCCGGTGCCGGTGTTTACGATGGGTGCAGGATTCATTTCGAGTTTCGAAGGCGGAACGCCACATTTGGGGCCCCTCGTTTCGCCGATATTTCTCGTCCCCATTGGTCAAAATTGGCTGATTGAATCGCGAGTCACTTTCGAATCCGACCTGGCTCCGCCGCCCGGCAGTGATGATTTCAAGGGAGTTCTGAAAAAGGAAGTCGATTACCTGCAATTGGACTACATCGCCAACCGCTACGCGACATTTTCGATCGGCCGGTTCTTGACTCCCTTTGGCATCTACAACGAGCGCCTGTACCCCATATGGATTCGAGACTTGCAGAGCGATCCGCTGATTCTGCCCATCGGCGTGGGCCCGAGTGATGCCAGCACCGGCGCGATGGTGCGCGGCGGATTCAGCCTGACACCGAAAATCGAAGTGAACTATGCCGCCTATTTTTCGGCGGAGAGTGTGGAGAACCGGTTCGAATCCGATCGAGCCATCGGCGAGCGCGCAGGAATTTTTCTGCCGGGGCCGCGCCTTGAAGTTGGAGCCTCGTTCGAGCACCTTCTGCAGGATAACCGGCCGAATGCCTTCGGGTTCCACTTTGCTTGGCAGCCGAGGCCGCTCCCGCTCGATATCCGTGGCGAATACGCGCGCTCGCAGAATGGCAGCGGTTACTGGATCGAATCCGCGTACCGGCTAAGCCAGTTCCCCGTCTGGCAGGACGAGATGCGGCATTTTCAAGCCGTCGGGCGTATGCAGCAGTTTTACGTTAGCTCCTCCCCGAGCGACAGCTTGCTTCCCGTGAACACCAACATGTTCGAATTCGGCTTGAACTATTACTTCCAGGATAATTTTCGCTTCGTGAGCAGTTACGGGCGCCAGTTCGCGTCCCTCGGTGGAAATGAGAATGTCTGGACGCTGGGCCTCACATACCGGCTAGCGATTCCGCTGGGGAATGGAGAAGTAGAATGAACGCGAAATGGCGCGATGCGACTTGGCTACGTGGTTGCGTCCACCTTGTTGGTGGCTCTGATTCCGCATTTTGTGTGGCCCCAGTCGCCCCAGGTAATCGAAGTCCTGGCGGATCACGATAGCCGCTTCAAGATGGCGGGGATGAAGGACCCGGTAATCACAGTGCACGCGGGCGCGCCGGTGGCGTTGAGAATCACAGCCGTTAAAGCGAAAAATCACAACCGTGACGGTTCGATTCATGGCTTCAGTTTGCTTCGCGCCAAAGATCGCTTGCCCGTCCCTGGCTGGGATTTGCTGCTCAAGCCTGGCACGCAGGAGTTCAACCTTACGGCCCCGGCGGAGCCTGGTGAATACGTGGTCGTGTGTACGGTGGTCTGCAGCCCCGATCACGATGGAATGCACATGAGGTTTGTCGTCTTGCCGTGACAATGTCCGGCTTTGACACCATACGCTGCTACAAAAGAAAAAAAGGAGAAACCGATGGTGGAAAGGTGTTCGAGCATCATAGTTCTGGCAATACTCATTGCGTCGGCTGCGATTTGCGTTAGCGCGGGTAACAACGAGCAGGTTTTCAAGGGCGAAATCGGGGATTCCCAATGCGCGTTGAACGTGCATTCCCTCAGCCGCTCCCACAGGGAAATGCTCGAAAAGAAGTCCATCGGGACAACGGCGGCGGATTGCGCGCGCTATTGCGTCAAGAATCTCGGCGGAGTTTTTGTCCTTCAGGCGAAGGACAAGGTCTACAAGCTCGATAATCAGGAACTTGCCAACAAAGACGCCGGGATGAAAGTAAGAGTGACCGGTGTCCTTGACCCCAAGTCCAACGTAATCGCCGTGCGTTCGATTGAGGCTTTACGGTAATCGTTTTCGTGAGCGCAGCGAATCCTTTACGCGGCAGGTGCCTTCGGTACCGCGGTACAGTTTAGAGTGTAGGCACACTCCCGGGCGCATTCGTTGACTGTATCTAGACCCACTCTTAAGCTTTCTTGGAACTCTTCATTTCGCATCTGGTCGCGCTGATTCTGCGGCCAGATACTGTGAACGTACAAGGAGAAATCATGCTGAAGCTCCATTCGCACTTGAAGATCGTACTAATGGCCATCGCGATGGTATCGGCGTGTGTTGCTTTCCTCGCCGCCGGGGAAAAACAGGAGGTTTTCAAGGGCGAGATTTCCGATTCTCAATGCGCGTTCAACGTTCATTCCACCACGCATTCTCACGCCGAGATGCTCAAGACGCACACCATGGGAAACACGCCCGCGGATTGCGTGCGCATGTGCGTGGATAATCTCGGCGGGGTCTACGTGCTCCAGACCAAGGACAAAGTCTACAAGCTGGATAAGCAGAATCTTGCGGAGAGATATCCTGCCCAAGCGGTGAAGGTAACCGGCCTACTGAATGCGAAGGGCGATACCATCGCCGTACAGTCAATCGTGCCCAGCAACGCTGAATAATTCCACAACGAATAATTACTGACGCGGGCCGCCCTCGCTACGGATCGAGCGCGGAAATCACCGCCTCCGTGAATTGAAGTGTGGTTGCCGTTCCGCCGACGTCGCGCGTTAGGCACTTCCCCTCGCGGTAGATTTTATGCAAAGCAGTCTCGATCCGCCGCGCTGCCGTGACTTCGCCCAGATAATCGAGCATCATGATCGCGCTCATCAGCAGCGCGGTGGGATTGGCCACTCCTTTACCGGCGATATCCGGAGCGGTGCCGTGAACCGCTTCAAAAATCGCCGCGTTCGTCCCGATATTCCCGCTCGGCACTACGCCCAGGCCTCCCACCAACCCGGCCGCCAAATCGCTCATGATGTCCCCGTAGAGGTTGGTGAGCAGCAGCATGTCGAACTGATACGGATTCAGGACAATTTGCATGCAGGCGTTGTCGATGATCATCTCTTTGTACTCGATGTCCGGGTATTCGTCGGCAACCTTCCGCACGGACGTCAGGAAAAGCCCATCCGATAGTTTCATGATGTTGGCTTTGTGCATGCCGTGAATTTTCTTGCGCCCGTGCTTCCTCGCATATTCAAACGCAAATCGCGCCACCCGCGTCGACGCTTTTTCCGTGATGATTTTCAGGCTCTCGACAACCCCCGGCACCACTTCGTGTTCGAGTCCCGCATACAAGTCCTCGGTGTTCTCGCGAATGATCACCAGATCAATGTCATTGAATCTGGACTTCACCCCCTCGAGATTTTTCACCGGCCGCACATTGGCGTAAAGTTCGAGAGCCTTGCGCAGGCCCACATTGATGCTGGGCGGTCCCACGGCAATTCCGGTTTCGAGGGGGCCCTTTAGCGCCACGCCATTCTTGCGAATCGATTCAATGAGCTCGGCTTGCATCCGGCCGGAGCCGCGCTGGTGGATATCGGCGGGGGCGCTGGCTTCTTTCCAGTCGATTTGGAGGCCCGCGGCAGCGAGAATGGTCTGAACGGCGGCAGAGACTTCTGGCCCGATCCCGTCTCCCGGGATCAACGTAATCGTATGTTTCATTTTATATTGCTAGTGTAAAGGCATTTGGCTCAGGTTTATAGCGCAGTTGTGGGGCCGGGCGTTATTTTCGTCAACCCGAACTCAGAAAGCTCCGAGTTGGCCCTTCGTCTGTTGCCGGAATCTGGTATAATGACGTTGTACTTATTGGCGCGTTTCGAAGGTTCGGCGAAGCACGCGAATCCGGAGAGGTGAAAACATGGTTCAGTTGACGCCCGTAGCAGTAAACAAGGTAAAAGAGATTCTCTCGCAGCAGACACCGGAGCCAACAGGTCTGCGCGTGGCCGTGGTAGGCGGCGGCTGCTCGGGGTTCAGCTACAAAATGGCCTTCGAGAACCA
>DASYZC010000247.1:0-4874 GCA_035949735.1 Candidatus Acidiferrales bacterium
CAGCGGCTGAGCCCGAGGCTGCGAAACCTCTTGCAATTCCCATTCGTTCCGCCGCTTCCGCCGCAAGCTAAAGAGGCCGCGCCAGCCCATTAAGACGGGCGACCTGCGAAACATCACGAGATGAAGTAAGCTGGGGCACCATTGGGTGAACCTATTGAGGTCGGGGTGGCCAGCAGCCCGGAGAACTTTGGCACAGCCTTGGCCGTCAACAGCCGAAGCCAAGTGTTATTTGCCAGCCTCATTGGGACGACGATCGAGTTCTTCGACTTCTATATTTACGCAACGGCAGCGGTGCTTGTGTTTCCCAAGCTGTTTTTTCCGACCTACGAGCCCGCCTCCGCTACGCTCGCATCGTTGGCAACATTTGCGATCGCATTTTTCGCACGACCGATCGGCTCAGCCCTCTTCGGTCACTTCGGAGATCGCGTGGGCCGCAAGACGACCCTGGTGGCGGCCTTACTCACCATGGGAATTTCCACAGTGTCGATTGGCGCTGTGCCAACTTACCAGACGATCGGCGTGGCCGCGCCGCTGCTCCTTGCAGCCTTTCGCTTTGGCCAAGGCCTGGGCCTCGGCGGCGAGTGGGGAGGCGCGGTGCTGCTGGCGGTCGAAAACGCTCCACCTGGGAAACGCGCTTGGTACGGCATGTTTCCGCAGCTTGGCGCGCCGTTGGGATTCCTCTTGTCCGGAGGCACATTTTTGGCACTCTCCAACTCGCTGACTGACGAACGTTTCTTCAGCTTCGGTTGGCGAATCCCCTTTCTGGCAAGCGGGGTTCTTGTGCTTGTCGGCCTCTACGTGCGGCTCACGATCAGCGAGACGCCCGTATTCCGTGATGCCTTCAACCGGCGAGAGCGAGTTAAGGTACCTATGTTGACCGTGTTTCGCGAACACCCTCGCACACTTCTGGTTGGCACGCTCGTATCTCTCGCAACATTCGTCGTCTTTTATCTGATGACGGTTTTCGCTCTGTCCTGGGGCACCACGGCACTCGGTTATAGTCGAGGGAAGTTTTTGGTTATCCAGTTGTTCGGGATGGTGTTCTTCGCTCTCGCCATTCCGATCAGCGCCGTTTTGGCTGAACGCGGGCGCCGCCGTACGCTCCTCTGGGTCACTTTGGCGATCGGCGTGTTCGGCCTGGTCATGGCGCCCCTATTCCTCGCTGGAACCACGGGCGCCGTCATGACCATGGTGATAGGCTTGTCTTTAATGGGCCTAACCTACGGCCCGCTCGGCACGGTGCTCTCCGAACTTTTTCCAACATCGGTCCGCTATACCGGTAGCTCTCTAACGTTCAACTTCGCCGGTATTTTCGGCGCCTCGTTGGCGCCCTACATCGCCACATGGCTCGCCAAGGCGTACGGGTTGCAGTACGTCGGTTATTACGTCTGCGTGGCCGCCGCCCTAAGCTTCATCGGGCTCCTCGCAACTCGCGAAACCAAAGACGACGCCCTCTGACAAGCCCACCTGCGTTGCCCGATTGCCTGCATGGCAGTGCTGGAGTAAACTCCAATCCCCATGCCCGACGCTTCTATCGAAGGCCGCAACATCTCGCACTACAGCGTAGTGGAAAAGCTGGGCGGCGGCGGAATGGGCGTAGTCTACAAAGCCAGGGACACGCGCCTCGGCCGAAGCGTTGCGCTGAAATTCCTTCCCGACGACATTTCTCACGACGCTCAATCCATAGAACGATTTCGCCGCGAAGCCCGCGCCGCATCCTCGCTCAACCATCCGAACATCTGCACCCTCTATGACGTTGGAGAGTTCGAAGGCCGGCCGTTTATCGCTATGGAACTTCTCGAGGGCCAGACTCTCAAGCACCGGATCGGCGCCAAGCCCATCGAAATATCGGAACTGTTGGAGATCGGCATTCAGATCGCCGCCGGCCTCGACGGTGCGCACTCCAAGGGAATCGTGCACCGCGATATCAAACCCGCGAACATCTTTCTTGTGGAGCGCGGCCAGGTGAAAATTCTGGATTTCGGACTCGCGAAGCTGAACCTCGCGGTAAAGCACGCCGCCGCCGAATCTGTAGGCGCCGCCTTCTCCCAGGCGCGAACGCATGTGCTGCGTGATGAGCAACTCACAAGCCCGGGCAGCTCGATGGGCACGGTCGCGTACATGTCGCCGGAACAGGCGCGCGGCGAAGAGCTCGATGCGCGCTCCGATTTATTCTCGCTCGGCGTGGTGCTCTACGAGATGGCGACTGGGCAGGTTCCATTCTCCGGCGCGACCTCGGCGGTGATTTTCGACGGAATTTTGCATGCCGCTCCTCCGCCTGTGAAAGAGATCAATCCGCGCTTACCCCTCGCGCTCGAAAACATCCTCGCCAAGGCTCTCGAAAAAGACCCGGACCTGCGATGCCAAACCGCTGCAGAACTCCGCGCCGACCTGAAGCGTCTCAGTCGCGACATCGAATCGAGCCGCCGGCCCGCTGTTGAGAAGACCGTTCCAGGCTCCGGGCCGCACGTCGCCGCGGTCAAGCAAAAATCAGTTGCCGTTCTCTACTTCGAAAACCAGAGCGGGGCGAAAGAAGACGAATACTTCCGGGACGGGATTACCGAAGACATCGTCACTGAGCTTTCGAAAATCGCGCAACTCGAAATCTTTCCTCGCTCAGAGATGCTCGCATTCCGCGACAAGCCGGTCACCGCGCAGCAGGTGGGCCAACAGCTCGGCGCCGCTTACGTCCTCGAAGGATCCATCCGCCGCGCCGGCAACCGCGTGCGCATTACCGCACAGCTGGTAGAAGCCTCCACAAGGCATTCCGTCTGGGCCGAGCGCTACGACCGGCAACTGGAAGATGTATTCGCCATCCAGGAGGAAATCGCCCGGAGCATCGCTCAGGCCCTGCGCATCACTCTTACGCCGCAGGAAGAAAAAACCATGGCGCGCAAGCCCACGGAAAACCCTCTGGCCTACGATTTTTACCTGCGCGGAAGAAGCTACACGCGCCGTGAGAATGTGGACTACGGCCTCCAGATGTTCGAGCAAGCGATCAAGTTGGATCCGAATTTCGCCCTGGCGCACAGCGGGATTGCGAACCTCTGCGCTCTCATCTACGAGATTCGCGAGCAGAACCCCAAGTGGATCGAACGAGGGCTCGCCGCCTGCGCCCGTGCCACGGCTCTCGCACCCGATCTGCCGGAGCTTCTAGTCGCGCACGCTCATCTCTGTTATGTGCAGAAAAAATACGAGGAGGCCATTCTCCTGGCGTGGCGTGCCATCGAGCGCAAGTCCGATTGCGAAGGTTCGTGGAACATTCTCGGCCGTGCATATTTCGCTTCAGGCCGTTACGAAGAGGCCGTAGCGTTGGTGGAGCGGGCTCTTGAAGCCTGCGGCGACGATTACAACACGTATGTCCCGTACACCAATTCGATGGAACGGCTGGGGAGGAAAAAGGAAGCCGAACATCTCCGTGAGCGAATGTGCAAGGTTTTGCGCCAGCAGTTGGAGCTGGTTCCGGAAGACGTCCGCGCCCGCATCCTACTGGCATCGAGCTTGGCCTACTTCGAACAAGAGGCGGATGAGTGCATCCGGCACTTGCAGACCGCCGTGGCTCTCCGCCCCGGAGATGCCAACATTCTCTATAATGCGGCGTGCGCGTACGGCCTCCTCGGAAAGAAAGCGGAGGCGCTCGAAACGATTAAGAAGGCTTTTGCAGTCGGGTATGGCAATCCGAATTGGGCGGCTAACGACTCCGATCTCGATTGCTTGCACGACAACCCGGAGTTTCGCAAGCTGGTTGGGCTCCCAGAACGCCAAGCATCCTAGCAATTGCTCCACTCAATTTTACGGAACACCAAAACCTCTCGTGAAATCGTTGATTTGCTCGTTCGGTGCCCCTATAATTGAAGTTTGTCAATCAGGGTTGGAGGCAGCATGTACGCTGTGATTCGCAGTGGAGGAAAGCAGTATCGCGTCGAGCCGGGCGAGACCATCCAAGTCGAGCGGCTTGAGGGCAAAGTCGGCGGAAAAGTCACTTTTGACGACGTCCTCGCCGTCCGAACCGACGAGAAGAAGATTTTGGGAGGCGCGGACGCTGCCAAGGTGAAAGTCGCCGGTAAAATCGTAAAGCACGTTCGAGGACCCAAGCTGAAGGTGCTCAAGTTCAAAACGGGCGGCCAGTATAAAATCCAGCGGGGCCACAGGCAGGGTTACACGGCCGTTGAAGTCGGGAACTTTCAGTTACCATAACGCAATTTTCTAGAGGTTCTCATGGCACACAAGAAGGGCGGCGGATCATCTACAAACGGACGCGACTCCCAAGGCCAGCGTCTCGGAGTCAAGCGCTTTGGCGGGCAGGTCGTCACTAGCGGCAGCATATTGATCCGCCAGCGCGGCACACATTACAAGGCCGGAAAAAATGTCGGCCGCGCGAAAGACGACTCGCTCTTCGCGCGCATGGATGGCGTGGTGCTCTTCGAAGACAAAGGCGGCAAGGGGCGTTTTATCAGCGTTTTGTCACCCGCTGAACACGCCTCGCGCTACGAGAAGGCATCCTCTGCGCCGGCTGCCGGTTGAATCTTTCCCCGACTCTAGCCCGCACATTCGTCTGATCCGATGACCGAACGAGACGCCGTCGAGGGGACTCTCACTTTTCAAGTCTTCACGGGACAGGACTTCGCGCTTGCAAACAATGCCGTGCTGATTGCCGGCAAGCAAGATACCATACTCATCGACACGTGCCTCGTTCTTAGCGATGCGGCACGTCTCGTGGCAATGATCCGGGCCACAGCGAAAAATCTGAAGGCTGTCTACATCACCCACGCGCATCCCGACCATTACTTCGGAAATGGTGTTGTCCAGGAGGCTTTCCCCTCTGCCACAATCTACGCGCGCCAGGGCGTGATCGATTTTATGCAGGAGTATCG
>DASYZC010000248.1:0-7151 GCA_035949735.1 Candidatus Acidiferrales bacterium
ACGCCGCGCGTTGTTGCAACCGTATTCGTGCTGCCGCTCCTTGTAGCTGTGGCGGATTTCGTCGGACTGATTGGCGGATTCGTGGTCGCACATTTCACGCTTCGGCTCGGCGCGGTTCAGTTCTGGACGCGAGCGATTGACGCGCTGGACCCGGGAGACATCGTTCAGGGCATGGTGAAGCCGTTGATATTCGCCTTCGTCATTGCGACGATTGGATGCCACCAGGGATTGCGCGTAAAGGGTGGAACGCAAGGCGTGGGGCGCGCAACCACCTCGGCCGTTGTGTTCTCATCCGTGACCGTTATTGTCTTGGATGCGTTTCTATCCCGCATCTTGCTGTACGCATTCCACCCCTAAGTGTGGATCAGTCTGTAGCCGCCACAGAGCTTGGCATTCGGAGAGCGGGGTTTCTAACCCCGCCGTAAATGACGCCGGATCAAACCGGCTTTAGCCGCTGAAGCCAGGAACTTGTAGTTCCCCTCACCGCTCGCCGTGGGCCTCGCACAGAAAACCGGGCTGCGGACCGTTCCGCTTTCCATCTATAATTGCTCATGCAGCTCCCACCGCGCCCCGCGCCGGTAAGCGACGTCAGTACGATGGTGCCGGGCGAACCGCTTATTGCGTTCGACGACATCCACATTGGCTTCGATGAAAAAGAAGTGCTCAGCGGTATCTCCTTCGAAGTTTGGCCGGGCGAAACGAAGGTTCTGCTCGGGGAGAGCGGCTCCGGAAAAACCCTGCTGATGAAGATCGCGGCCGGCCTGCTCAACGCGGATTCGGGGCGCGTTTGGGTCATGGGCCACGATATTGGCGCGATGTCCGAAGAAGAATTGCTCGACTTCCGCCGTCATCTGGGCTTCGTCTTCCAGGAGGGCGCTCTGTTTGATTCCATGACCGTGGCTGAGAATGTGGCGTTCCGGCTGCGCGAGGAAAACGTCGCGGAAGCCGAAATCGATGGGCACGTGCGCGAGGCACTGCGGTTCGTCGAAATGGAGGATACGCTTGAGAAATATCCGGCGGAGCTCTCTGGCGGAATGCGGCGGCGGGTTTCGATTGCCCGCGCGCTGGTCGACCACCCTCCGCTTGTCTTTTACGATTCTCCCACCGCCGGCCTCGACCCGGTGACTTCGCAAACTATCATTACCCTGATCCTGCGCGGGCGCGATCTGCAAGGCGTCACGTCACTGCTGGCAACGCACCGCGTGCAGGACGCGTTCGGGCTGTCTCGTTTCTCTTTTGATCGTGCGAGCGGCCGCGTGATTCGCTCCGAGGGCAATGGCAATAGGACCGCCGGAACGCAAGGCCAAGAAAAGGGCGGGCCGGTTACCAACGTTCTGGTTCTGCGAGGCGGCAAGATCTACTTTGAAGCTCCGGCCGAGGAATTGCTTCACTCATCCGACGATTACCTGAAGATGTTTATGGCTTCCGCTGAATAGGCACTGCTGGCACCACCAGGAGGGATGGCATGGCGCAACGCAAGCAACTGACGTGGACCGAACTTCGAGTAGGCGTATTCGTGTTGGTAGGGCTGCTGATCGTGGTCGTCGCGATTTTCTACGTGACAGGTGGCGGATTTCTTGGGCCGAAATATCGCTTGGTCACTTATCTGCCTGAAGTGGACGAACTGGCAACCGGCGCGCCTGTCACCCTCGATGGAATCGAAGTCGGTAACGTCGAGTCCATACGGCTGACTCCCAATCCTCGAGATCACCAGCACAACATCACCCTGGTCCTGCGCCTCGACAAAAAGTTCCAGGATCAGATACGTACCGATTCGACGGCCTCATTGGTCACCCAGGGCCTGTTCGGAAATCGTTACGTGAGTGTGACCCGCGGCTTGACCGGCTCCGTGCTGCCGCCCAAGGGTGTGATACCGGGATCGGAGCAGCCCGATATGAAGCAGATTGTGCAGCGCGGCTCGGACGTCGTTGAAAACCTGGGTACTCTCTCCGACCAGCTCAATCAAATTATCGCCAAGGTAAATCAGGGCCAGGGAACGATCGGCAAGTTCCTCAACGATCCTCGTCTCTACAATCATCTGGACGACACAATCGTTCATGTAAATGCCATCACCACTTCGATTCAGCATGGCCAAGGCAGCCTCGGCAAATTTGTCGCCTCCGATGAACTCTACAACAAAGCGGATTCCGCGGTTGGCAAGCTCGATGATGTCCTTGCTGCAGTGCGCGATCAGAAGGGTACGGTCGGTAAGTTGGTCTACGATCCCACCGCGTACAACGAAATCGAGGGCGTGGCGCGGAAAAGCAACGCTCTGCTCGGCGACATGCGTGCCGGCAAAGGCTCGCTGGGCAAGCTGGCAACGGACGACACTCTTTTCAATAATTTGCGCGATGCCTCCGCCAATGTCCGCGATGCCTCCGGCAAGCTGAACTCCAGCCAGGGCACGCTCGGAAAATTCTTCACCGATCCAACTTTCTACGACAACGTTACCGGCCTCAGCGGCGACATGCGGCTGCTGATCGCAGATTTCCGCAAGAACCCTAAGAAATTCCTGCGCATCAAACTCGGGATTTTCTAGCGTTCCGTGCATTAGTGGCAGAGAAATCGAGCGGGTAAGGTTATGAAGCAATCAGCCTTCAACCGTCTTTATGAAGTAGTGGGGAATTCGGATCGACTGCTGGTCGCCTACGATAACGTCCTAAGCGACCTCTTCAAAAATACGTTCTGGCAGGAAGGCCCCACCGAACTTCGGCGCGTCTTGTGGAATCAGGGACGGCGGGCGCAGGTCGAGGACAGCGAAACATTTGAATCACCGGGGCTCTATCTTTGGGGCAGCAAAGATATTCCGTTATACATCGGAATCACTCGAGGATCGTTCAGCAAGCGTTTCGTCCGATATATCTGGAGTGAGCGATCTCAGTGCAACCTCGCCCAACAGTTCGAGGCCGCACTTCGCTCAATGGGCATCGACGGGTTCCCGCCGGAGATCAGAGACTGGTACGCTCGAAACTTCGGCGGCAGTACGGTACGGCTGGAAGGTGCCGTTCAATTCGCCAAAGCGGGGATCGCGGAAATCTGGTTCGCGCTGTTTCCGCACGCCACCGTCGCTGAGATCAGGGTCCTAGAGCAAGCCTTGATTCCAGTGGCGGAGAAATGGAACGAAAATCGCGGTCTGGGAAAGCTTCTCAATAAACAACGGTAGCGTTGAATTAGGACGCCACTCCTCGTTCGGATAGAGCAAAACCGAGCTCTGATCGCCCAACTCTTCTCGAGCGCCGGCCGAGGCAGGACTGTCGCCACGTGACTGGCTAGCACCTACTGCGACACGCGCCAGCAGTCCTTACCCCAAAAGGCACGCCTCGGCCGCGTCGTTCGAGAACTGGAAAACAATGTGGATGCCAGGTTGCAGCTAGTTGTTTGTTGAACGATTTAGCTGCAAGGAAACGGCTATTTCGCGGGACCGGAGCTTATTCGGCGACATCCCGGCGGCGCGTCACAGCCGCTCGCCCTGGCAACGAATTGTGTTCACTTTTGTCCATGCCGAATGTTCTCCAGCGTCAAACATTTTCAACGCAAGCGTCGATGCGCGCAAGAATAAATGGGCGAAGGGCGAGAAAATCGCGTTGAACGGTTTCGCGCCGAGGTCGAATTGCAATGTGAATACTGGAACCGCGCTTCAGATCAGTTCTCTTCCGGCGGCGAAAACTGGAGGGCCAATTCGCGGATTCGTCGCAAGTCGAGTTTTCCGGTTCCGAGGTGCGGAAACTCCTCGACGGCAAAGAATTGATTCGGGCGCGGCGTCCACAGGTTCGGCAACCCGGCCTGCGACAGGTTTTCCAGAACGGATTTCAATTCTTCGGATTTCAACGTATGCAAAACCACCAGGCGCTCGCCCTTTTTCCCGTCGGGCACAGCCGTCACTACGAACTTCTGCTCAGTCGCCCCCGCCAGCTCGTGCAACTGTTCTTCGACTTTGATGTGCGGCACCATCTCGCCGCCGATCTTGCTGAATCGACTCAGGCGGTCGGTGATTGTGAGGAAACCGTCTTCGTCTTCCGCGGCAATGTCCCCGGTGACGTACCAGCCATCTTGCAACACCCCGGCCGTTTTCTCCGGCTTGCCTAAATAGCCCTGCATCACATTGGGCCCGCACACGAGCAACAATCCGGGCACCCCTGCCGGAAGAGGCTCGCGCGTTTCAGGATCGACGATGCGAACGCTGATGCCCGGAAGCGGATGCCCGATGTGGCCGCGTTTGGCCCCCACTTGGCGAAAACCGGGCGCCCGAAAATCTCGCGTATTCACGGCGACCACCGGAGAACATTCCGTCGCGCCGTAGCCTTCGAGGGGCCTCAGTCCGAAACGGTCTTCGAATGCCAGCGCCAGTCGCTCCGGAAGTTTTTCCGCGCCCACAACCACAAACTGCAAGCTTCCGAAATCCTCGGGCGAGCACCGGCGCGTATAGGCTTGCAGAAAAGTCGGCGTCGCCAGCAAAAAAGTGATTCGGTAGTCGCGCACAAGCTCGCTGATGGCGGTGAGATCGAGAGGGCTGGGATGGTAGGCGACGCCAACGCCCAGCACCGCCGGAAGCCATAACGTAATCGTGAATCCGAAAGAGTGAAAAAATGGCAGCACGCCCAGCAGACAGTCCTTGCCATCGAACATGAACACCTGGCCGCTTTGCTCGATGTTGGACGCCACGTTGAAGTGAGTCAGCATCACGCCTTTTGGCTCGCCCGTGCTGCCGCTCGAAAAAATGATGGTTGCAAGGTCGTCTGGAGTTTTGCTCTTCCCTCCACTCACGGCGCGCTCGAGCATTCCGCCCGGGAGAAACCATAGAAGCAGAGCCATCAGCCTTTCGCTGAAGCGTGGATGCGCCGCAGCTTCTTCGAGGAGAATTGTCTTCCCCGGAACTTTCAGCGGAATCCTATCCAGCAGCGGCTTGGTTGTGATCACCGTTTCAAGCTTGCATTGCGCCGCGCTCGAAGCCAGCGATTCGTCCGACGCGGTGTAATTCAAATTCACCGGTATTTTCCCAGCCAGCATAGCCGCAAAATTAACGAGAGCGCCCGGCACCGAAGGTGGCAGCAGAATTCCAACCATCTCCTGCCCCTTCCAGGCACTTTGCAGCCTCCGCGCAAGAAAAATTGAGCTGAGCAACGCCTCTCCCCATTTCATTCGCGGACGGCGCTTATCTCCCATGGCAAACCGAAACGCGTGCCGATGCGCGGTTCGAATCAGCGATCGGTGCAGCGTGCGCGTGTGCTTTTTGCGGTGGCAATAAGCGTCGGTCTGCAACTCCTGCACCGCGCGCCGCACTTCGAAAGGCGTCGAAGTAGCCGGCATCGGCTTGCCGAAACTCACCGTGACCGGATAGGGAATGGATCGCGGCAGTTTCCACATGAAGCGTCCGCGCTCGAAGCTGAAGATGCTGCCCCACACGCCGTCGAGGCTTACGGGGATGATCGGCGCATCAACTCCCTTCATGATGCGCTCGATTCCGCGGCGAAACGGCAAGAGTTGCCCGATGCGGGTGATCTGCCCCTCGGCGAAAATGCAAACCACTTCGCCGTTTTTGATTGCGTTGGTGGCTTCGCGCAAGGACTGGAGCATTTCGCGTGGCCGCAGTTCCGAGGAAATCGGAATCGCCCTGATTATTTTTGCAAACGGCTTCACATAGGGCAGATCGTAAATGCCCTTGAACATCAGAAAGCGGATGGAACGCTCCGTCGAGGCGATCAGCAAACAGGCATCCACGAACGACATGTGATTCGAAACAAAAAGCGCGCCGCCTCTTTCCGGAATATTTTCGCGGCCTTCCACGCGGATGCGATAGATCGAGTGCGTCGCCGCCCAGAGCACAAACCGCAGCAGCGAATCGGGCAGCAAGTAGATGGAATAGGCTGTTGTGACCAGAGTGAGGATGGCGCCATCGAGAAAAATTCCTGCCGGCGTTTGATGAAAAATATCCGTGAACACATAGTAGGCGCCGGATGCCATCGCGATGCCAATGAACGAAACCAGATTGGCCGCGGCAATCACGCCGCCTTTCTCCTCGGGTTTTGGACGATGCTGGATGAGCGCGCCAAGCGGCACCGCAAACAATCCGCCGAAGAAACCTAGGAATCCCAGATCAAAAATGCGAAGACGAGCCCACGCCACACCTACCGATAGAATCTTCCCAACAAACTCCACCGGAATTCGAGGGATCAAAGTCTGCAACAAGTTCGCCAGGAGATCCGCGGGAGCTCGAAAGTAAAGCAACGCTCCAAATATCGTCATCCCGACGGCGCCGAGCGGGATCAGTCCATATTCAATTTTGCCGCCGGAGAGATACCCAGCCGCAATGCTGCCGAGCCCAATTCCGATAGCGACAGCCGCTTGCAGGTAGGTTATGTGCCGGTCGTCAATATGCAGCACATCATGCCCGTAAATGATGATGGTGAGTTGCAGCAGCGTCGCAAGAAAGAAGAGGTACGTATTGCCAAGGACGGCCCAGCCGAGCACGCGGTCCGCCACGATGGTTTTCATCTGGGTCGCGAATTCGCCAATCTGGTTCCAGCGAAATTTCTTCGCGGGATCGGCCGCTGGAAGTTTCGAGATTCCCAGACTGGCGATTAATCCGAAGAACGTACAACCCAGCAGGAGAAAGCCGGCTATCGCCTCGCGACCTTGGTAGCTTTCGGCGAGCTCGCCCGCGGCGATCGTGCCGCCGATTCCAGCGAGAAACGTCCCGAATTCGATGATGCCGTTGCCCCACGAAAGCCGCTGTTCGGGAAGCAATTCAGGCAGCAGGCCGTACTTCGAAGGACCGAATAGCGCGCCCTCCGTGCTGATCAAAAACACGCCCACGAATTCCATCGGCAAATTCCGCGCCGCCAGGCTCGCGATGAAAAATGCCATGATTCCGAGTTCAAAAAACTTGGTGCCGATGGTCACGCTGCGCTTGCTGTAGCGATCGGCCAGATAGCCGCCGACCATCGAGAAAAGGATGAAAGGAGCCGCGAAGAGCACTCCGACGATCGGTACCAAACGGTCGCGCTCCGCATGCGGAAGATTCATTGCGACGACGATGTAGGTGACCAGGAATTTCAGTCCATTATCATTGAAGCCTGTCTGGAACTGCGTGACGATGAGGCTCCAGAAGCCGCGTTCCCAGTGAGGAGGAGGCTGCAAGCGGGAGCTAGCCG
>DASYZC010000249.1:0-5957 GCA_035949735.1 Candidatus Acidiferrales bacterium
GCGCTGGAAACCATGGCGCTTGAGCCGGCTCGCTTTCTCGTGGCGCCGAAATTCCTGGCCATGCTATTGATGATGCCGTGTCTCACCACATGGTCGGATTTCATGGGCATCCTGGGCGGAGGACTCTTCGGAGTTACGAACGCGGGCTTCACGTGGACCACCTATCTCCATGCCACAATCGATGCCATGGCCTTGCGCGACGTGGTTACCGGCCTGATCAAGAGCGTAATGTTCGGTTTGGTGATTACCGCGGTTGGCTGCCATGAAGGATTCTCCACGGGCCTGGGTTCGGAGGAAGTTGGCCGTTCGACAACTTCGGCGGTGGTGAAGTCTATTTTTCTGGTCATCGCGGTGGATTTGGTTTTCACGAGCATCTTTTACTTCACGGCGCCTCGATAGCCAGAGAAGAGGCTTAGCCGGGACTATGCCCAACGAATACGCGTCCGGCGAATCGGCCGTCATTTCCGTGAGGGATCTTCGCGTCCGCTATGGCGCCCAGGAAATCCTCCACGGTATCAACTTCGAAGTACAACACGGCGAGACGCTGGTGATTCTAGGCGGTTCGGGCTCTGGTAAGAGCACGCTTCTTCGCACCCTTGTCGGCCTCGAACAACCGAGTGGCGGCGAAATCTGGATTCGTGGAAGGAATTTCGCGAACATGCCCGAGAACGAGCGCGACGAGCTGCGAAAGAAAATGGGAATGTCGTTCCAGGGTGGAGCGCTGTTCGGATCGATGAACGTGGGAGAAAATGTCGCCCTTCCCTTGCGCGAGCACACGCCGCTTGACGAGTCCACCATCGAAATAATGGTGCGCTTAAAGCTTGACCAAGTGGGGCTTTCGGGCTTTGAAGGCTACATGCCGGCGCAATTGAGCGGAGGGATGAAAAAGCGCGCCGCCATTGCCCGCGCGCTGGCCATGGAACCTGAAATCCTATTCTTCGACGAGCCCTCGGCCGGCCTCGACCCCATTATCGCGGCGGGAATCGATGAACTGATCCTGAAACTGAAGAAGGCATTCCGAATCACCATTCTGGTAGTAACGCATGAGCTCGCCAGCGCATTCCTGATCGCCGACCGCATGATCCTGCTCGACAAGGGAAAAATCGTCGCTAACGGTACACCGAAAGAGCTTCGCGAAAGCGAGGAGCCGCGCGTGCGTCAATTTCTAGACCGCGTGCCCGAGCCCGAAGTGGCCGGCGAAATCGATTACCTGCAGATGCTAACGGGGGAACGGCCCTTCCAGCGGCGCTGAAACTGGCGAATCGCGCGCTGCGTGTTATACTCCCCGGCATTCTGCAAGCAGCCGGCTCGAATTGCTGGCGCGTGAACCGGGCTGTAAATTGTTGAGGAACCAGTGGAATCGAAGCGGGAGCAGGCTCTCGTCGGGACGTTCGTTTTAGTAGCCGCTGCCTTGCTCGCGGTGACAGTGTTTCTCCTTTCGGGAACGTTCAGCCGTGGCAACGTTCCCTACCGAACCTATTTCAAAAATGCAGGCGGGCTGAGTCCCGGCGCGGAAGTCCGCTATGCCGGAGGCCCGCCGGTGGGACGCGTGAAAGAAGTGAAGAGCGACCCGCAGAATCCCACGCGCATGGAAATTGACTTTACCGTGCAGGCCTCGGTCCCCGTAAAGACCGACAGCGTCGCCGAAATCACGAGCGTCAGCCCGCTGGGTGATAATTTTCTTGGAATCGTTCCGGGCACTGTCGCCGCGCCGAGGGCGCCGAGCGGCTCTACACTCCAGTCGCTCGAATACACCAGCTTTTCCGACGTCACGGCGCTGATCGCCCAATTGGGCCCCAACGCAAACGACCTGCTGGCGAATTTGAACGATCGGGTCGTGGCTTTGAAGGACACCATCGATCGCGTGAACGACCTGTTGGATGCGCGGAACCGCGCCAACATCTCCGCGAGCCTCGCGGACCTTCACGGGATGCTCGATGAGAACCGGCCGGCGATTCATTCGACTCTGAACAACGTGAATGCGTCGAGCGCGAAACTCGCGCCCCTGATCGACGATTTCCGCAAGACCTCCGCGCAGGCCAACGAAGCGCTCGCCCACCTGGATGCCACAATTGCCGAGAATCGCCCCGATCTCCACAAAGCCGTGAGTGACCTTCGGCAGTCGCTCGATTCAGCGGTCACGCTTACGAGCCAGCTCGATAACACGCTGGACGCAAATTCTGAAAATCTGGACGAGATTATCGATAATCTGCGCCACGTCACCGAGAATTTGAATTCGTTCACCGAGACCATCAAGACGCGGCCTTACACGTTGATTCGCGCATCGGGGCTCAAGCCGCGAAAGCCGGGCCAAGCACCGCCCAAATAGAAGAGGAGGAAACCAAGAGTGACGACGCGCCAGGTGCGACAGGCCTTGCTTATCATCCTGGCTGCGGGATTCACCGCGGCCTGCGGCGCTTCGCGGCCCGTGAAGTACTACGTGCTGGACATCGGTCCCGCGGTTACGCTCGAGTCCTCTCCGGCACGCTTTCCCGTATCGTTGCTCGTCGGCCGCATCACTGCCTCGCATTTGTATCGTGACGATCGTCTCGTCTACGGCAGCGGGCCCGTTCAGTTGGGCACCTACGAATACCAGCGTTGGGCGGAACCGCCCGCCGATATGATGCAGGAGATGCTCATTCGTTCTTTGCGGTCCGGGGGAGCGTATCGTTCGGTATCCGGTCTCCGCAGCAATGCGCGCGGCGACTACATCGTCCGTGGCCATCTGTATGCCCTTGACGAGGTCGAATCACCGGCGCTCTCGGCGCGCTTTTCCTTTCAAATCGAACTATTCGATCCCAAAACCAACGCCACAATTTGGTCCGATTCTTACACCCACGATGAACCGGTTTCTGGAAAGAAAGTTTCTGACGTCGTCGAAGCGCTGGACCGCAACGTGAGCGCCGGCCTGGCGCAGCTTACCTCACACCTCGGCCAATACTTCGCGGACCACGCTCAGGAACGAACAACAGCGCAATAGCCGCGGTATTTGAGTTGATTCCTAAGTAAAAAGCGCGGTTCTGGATCTTGACATTGGCTTGAATTCATTCAGAATAGAATTCCCTTCCAGGAGCTCCGCTTCCGGGCTGAATCCCTGTTCTCAATCTTGAGGCGCTCTTGTAACGCAGGAAGTCCTCTCCTTCTTGCCCGATGAATGCGTCTGTTGGCGAGAAGCGGCGGCGAGGCGCGCTGCTCGGGGAGGAAAGAGTCATGCCGCACGGCTTTTGCTATTTCTGGAACCCCGGACTCGTGTGGCTCCACGTTATTTCTGACTCGCTGATCGCCCTTGCGTATTTCGCGATACCGGTGATTCTCGTTTGGTTCGTGCGCAAGCGCCGTGACATTCCTTTCAGCTGGATGTTCGTGCTGTTCGGTGTGTTCATCGTGGCCTGCGGGGGTACACATCTGATGGAGGTGTGGAATATCTGGCATGCCAACTACTGGGTTGACGGCCTGATCAAGGCCGTCACAGCAGCAGCTTCCGTTCCCACGGCCATCCTTCTAGCTGAAATGATGCCCCGCGCCCTGACCCTACCGAACATCGACCAGTGGATCCAGGCCAATGCTCAGCTCGAAAAGGAAGTGCGAGAGCGTCGCGACATCGAACTCCAACTGCGAACCAGCGAAGCCGTTTATCGCGAGCAGGCTGAGCTGTTGGACTTAACCGACGATGCCATCTTCATCAGAGATATGGAGGACAAGATCGTCTTCTGGAACCGCGGAGCAGAACGCTTGTACGGATGGCGGGCAGACGAGGTGCGCGGCAAAATCGCTCGCACGATTCTTCAAAAGCGCTTTCCGCAGCCCCTCGCTCAGATTGAGGCGGAGGTCTCCGAACGAGGCTCTTGGGAAGGCGAATTGATTCACCGGTCTCGCATTGGTAGCGAAATCATTGTGTCCAGCCGTTGGATGCTTCGGCGCGATCCGGCTGGCAATCCGACAGCCATTCTGGAGAGCAATAGGGACATCACTCGGCGCGCTACGCAAGAGCAGATGTTCCGCACCCTGCTCGAGTCGGCTCCGGACGCCATGGTGATTGTTAACGATGTCGGGCGCATCCAGATGATCAATGCGCAGACTGAGAAGCTTTTCGGCTACTCGCGCGAGGAACTCATTGGTCAACCCGTAGAGCGCCTCATGCCGGACCGGTTTCGGTCCCAACATATCCACCATCGCCAGGGTTATTCCCAATCACCTCGGACGCGAGCGATGGGCGTGGGACTGGATCTCTACGGCCAGCGCAAGAATGGAACCGAATTCCCGATCGAAATCAGCTTGAGCCCAATCGAGACTGTCGGCGGCACCCTGGTGGCAAGTGCGATTCGTGACGTCACGGATCGCCGTCTCGCTGAGGAAGCGCTCGAATCGAACCGGAACGCACTCGCACAGTCCAATGGCCAACTCATTGCCGCCAACAAGGAACTGGAAGCCTTCAGCTATTCCGTCTCGCACGATCTCCGCGCGCCAGTGCGTCACATAGACGGTTTCGCGCGGCTCCTCAGTGAGACGTACGGCGAGCAGATGCCTCAACAAGTTCGGCATTACCTTGAGAGGATTATTGCCGCGGCCGAACATATGGGTCGCCTCGTGGATAGCCTTTTGAATCTGGCCAGAATCGGACGAAAGGAACTTATTCGCCAAGAAGCTGTCAGCCTCGGCGATTTAGTGCGGAGGGCCGTGTCGGATTTCTCAAGCGAAACGGAAGAGCGCGGAATCGAATGGCGTATCCAGGCTCTGCCGGTGGTGACCTGCGACCCGGGGCTATTGACCTTAGTATTTTCTAATCTTCTTTCCAATGCCTTGAAATTCACGCGGGCGGTCAAGCATCCAGTCATTCAAGTTGGCACCCAGGTGAACGGTGCCCGGGCGACAATCTTTGTCCGCGATAACGGGGTGGGCTTCGATTCCAGATATGCCGATAAACTATTCGGCGTCTTCCAGCGACTGCATCGCGAGGAGGACTTCGAAGGTACGGGCATAGGATTGGCCACGGTTCAACGGATCATTCAACGGCACGGCGGCGAAGTGTGGGCAGAATCCACGCCGGGTCAGGCAACAACATTCTATTTCACGCTGGAACCGAGGTTCCAACGTACCGCGCCGAATGCGGTAAAGGAGGCGAGTCTTGAGCAAGCCTGACGGAGTGGAAATTCTGTTAGTCGAAGACAACCCTGCAGATGCGGAGCTAACCTTGCACGCTTTGCAGAAGCACAATCTCGCCAACCACATCCAGCACGCCCGTGACGGGGAAGAAGCCCTGGACTTCATCTTCTGCCGCGGAGTCTTTTCGGCGCGCCGGGCAGAGACCGGACCTCGGCTGATCCTGCTTGATTTGAAGCTGCCGAAAATAGACGGCCTGCAAGTGCTGCGGGAAATCAAAAGCGACCCCAACACCAAGCCGATTCCGGTGATCATACTGACGTCATCGAAAGAAGAACGCGATCTGGTGAATAGCTACCAATTGGGCGTTAACAGTTACATTCAAAAGCCCGTAAACTTCACCGAATTTCAAGAGGTGGTTCGGCAACTCGGCATGTACTGGCTCTTGCTGAATGCCGCGGCTCCGGTGGTGGCGCCGCTTGCTCGCTAGGGCCGCGCGTAACAAGTGAATGTGAAAAACGAGAATGAGCAAGACCCACAGGCCCGCATCAGTTCCAGCCAAGCCCCTGCGACTGCTTTTCGCCGAAGACGATCCGAACGATCTGGAACTTTGCCTTCGCGATCTGGAGAAATCGGGACTGAATTTCCAAGCTGACTCCGCCTTCACGCGGGAGGAGTTCGCGCAAAAGTTGCGCGGGGAGCCGGCCGACGTTGTGATCTCCGATTACCGCATGAAGGGCTGGACCGCGATGGACGCTCTGGCCATGATCCAAGCATCTTGGCCTGGCGTACCTCTGATCCTGGCGAGCGGCACGCTCGGCGACGAGCTCGCCGTGGAATGCATAAAGAAGGGTATC
>DASYZC010000250.1:0-3662 GCA_035949735.1 Candidatus Acidiferrales bacterium
GAAGGCCCGAAGAACCGAAAACAGACTGGCATTGTTATTCTGGAAGTGCGCACTGAAATAGGCCAGGGTTGAGGGAATCTGCGCCCAGGCAGACCGATAAGGCCAAAAGCACAATCCAGCCAAAACCGCCGAAGCGAAGGCTGCCGCCCAAGAGCGGCCCGAACGCGGCCATCCAGCCCGGCGGAGCCACTCCGGGAACAGCATTGCCGGGAAGACCTTCAGCAGGGCCGCTGCGGCAAGCAGAATCGTTGACACGCCTATCCGCGACCGTATAATTAGGAGTGCCGCTACCAGCGCGGCTAAGGCCAAAGAATCGCTGTGGCCGGTGCCCGCGAATTCGAGCACAACCAGCGGATTCCAGGCATAAATCGCCAGACGGAAATTCCTTTGAGGGCTCGACCGCAGGCAAATTGCCAGAAGAAAAACGGTCAGCAAGTCCGCCAGGAAGAATGGGAGTTTGAACGCGACGTTTCCTGGCAGAAACCGGGCTACGACGCGAAAAACGAGTTCGGCGAGCGGCGGATAGATGTTGGGCATATCGTGAGCGGATAACGGATGTCCTAAGGGCGTCTTGCGAACGCCAATCTGCAGAGTATCGGGCTTCACCAAATATGGGTTATACCCAGCGAGCTGAATTTGGCCGTCCCAGTGGTAACGATAGGGGTCGCTCGAAAGGCTCGGCGCAAGCGGCAACAATGTGAGGCGGAACAGCACGGCGCCGAGGAGAATCACCCCGAGCGTTGCCCGACGGTCGGGCAAATGTTCGAGGGCGTAGAGAATCGCAAAGTAAACGATGCCGGCGCCCAGGCCGGTGGCGATTGTTTCGATGACATGAACTTCCAGATTGCCGAAGCGATACAGAATGACGAAGAGGACTTCCAGGAAGATCAATCCCGCCACGGCGACGGCGGTTTGCGAGCCGCGCGAAGTCGTGGCGCTGTTTGGCTCCCTGGCTTCCGCGCGAATGCTCATGCGAGGGTAAAGACGAAGTGGACTTTCATTCCCTGTTGGCGATGATGATTGCGGTGGCGACGAATCCGGTGACGGATTATCTGCGCAAACTCACCAATCGCACTTTCAGCGGTATCTACCAACCGAACGCCTTTGACCTGCTCATGATGATTCCGTACTTCCTCGTGCTGGGAGTCTTGGCCGCGTATGGAATCTATCGCTACGTCCTCGTTTACAATTTTTATCATTACCGCCATAACGTGCCTGGCCCGCCGCCGCCGGTAAAAGAATGGCCCAAGGTTACCATACAGCTTCCCATCTACAACGAACGCTACGTGATCGAGCGTCTCGTCGACTGTATTGCGCAGTTCGATTATCCGCACGAGTTGCTGGACATCCAAGTGCTGGATGATTCGACGGATGAAACGCGGCAAGTAGCGCGCGCGTGCGTCGAGCGCCATCAGCAACTCGGCATCCCGATCACGTATATCCACCGTGAGAATCGCGTAGGCTACAAGGCCGGGGCGCTGCACGAAGGGCTGAAATCGGCGAAAGGTGAATTTATCGCCATTTTCGACGCGGACTTTTTGCCGCCGGCGGATTTCTTGACTTCTACCGTCCCATATTTCGCGGATCCCGGCCTTGGCATGGTGCAAACGCGCTGGAGCTACATCAACCGCAATTATTCGGCACTCACGGAAGCGGAGGCGATTCTCCTCGATGGACATTTCGTGATTGAGCACGGCGCGCGCTACCGTCGCGGCTCGTTTTTTAACTTCAACGGCACAGGCGGCGTGTGGCGCCGCACGGCAATTGAAGATGCCGGAGGATGGCAGCACGACACGCTAACGGAAGACACCGATCTTTCCTATCGCGCGCAGCTTCGCGGCTGGCACTTCCTTTATTTGCCCGATGTGGATTGCCCGTCGGAACTGCCCGTGGAAATGAATGCGTTTAAATCGCAGCAGGCGCGTTGGGCGAAAGGCCTGATGCAGACAGCGATCAAAATTCTGCCGCGCGTTTTGAAGTCAGATGAACCAGGATTCGTGAAAGCGGAGGCATGTTTCCATCTGACGGCCAACATCAGCTATCCGCTGATGGTGTTGCTCTCCGTAATTTTGCTGCCTGCAATGATCGTGCGCTTCTATCAGGGATGGTTTCAGATGTGCCTGATCGATTTGCCGCTGTTTCTCGCTTCCACGTGCTCGATTTCGAGCTTCTACTTGGCTTCGCAGCGCGTCCTTTACCCGAAGACATGGTGGCGCGCCATTTTTTATTTGCCGTTTGTGATGGCGATCGGAATCGGACTTTCGGTGCGCAACGCCGTGGCCGTTATCGAAGCTCTCGTCGGCAAGCAATCGGAATTTGTGCGCACGCCGAAATACCGCATTGAAGGCCAGGAGCGCGGCGTGCCGCTCAAGCGTAGATATCGCAATCGCGTGGGATGGGTGCCTTATGCAGAAGTGTTCCTCGGGTTGTATTTTGCGGCGACCATCGTTTACGCCATCCAAAACGAAAACTATGTCACCATTCCCTTCTTGGTGCTTTTCGTGTGGGGCTACCTGTACACCGGACTGATGTCGCTCGGACAGGGAGCGCTGGAGCGCTTTCAAATCGGACGCGCGTCTGATACAGCGGAAATTCGTCCGGCTGCCACGAGCATCCCCGGCTTCTAATTAGCCGCAATCGGCCAAAGCGTGAGCCCGAAATGAACAAACTCATGCAACGCAAACGAGTGCGTTCAATCCTGAACTGGATCGTTATTCTGCCCGTCGTCTCGATAGCATCCAGCAACGTGCACGCACAGAGTGCGAAAAGCTCTCAATGCAAGGGTGTCATTCGCGGAATCGTGTCCGACCAACAAGGAAGGCCCGTCCCGGGTACGAGCGTTGTCCTGTCGCCTCTTGGCGAAGATTTAGACATCGTGCTTCCTAAAGTAGGAACAAACCAGTCGGGAGAATATCGTTTCACCCATGTCTGCCCCGGAAGGTACACCGTTCTGCCAGATGGTCTGAAATTGGTTCTTCCTCGCGACTTCAAATTCCTCAATGGGTACCGCGTGTTCGAAGCGAAACTGACCGACAAGAACCCCACGGCAGAAATTCCGGTACGACTTCCCACGAGGGTCGGAAGGATTTTATCTACACGTTGACCGTTTGCTACGCGGCCCCCTATAATTGAAGCTCAACGAACGGCCTGCAACGGGACGACCTGCCGGAAGATTCGCCTGCAGAAGAATCCCATAAAGGAATCAGGAGCAAACGATGGTCAAAGCGACACAACTGCGTCCCGGCATGATTATTCAGCACCAGGGCGACCTTTACACTGTTTTCAGCGTCGAGCACAGGACGCCAGGAAACAAGCGTGGCTCAATGCAGACGAAGATGCGCAGCCTGCGCACCGGCTCGATCGTTGATTATCGGTTCCGCGCGGAGGAATTCATCGAGCGCGCCATTATGGACGAGATGGAATTCGAATTTCTCTACGGCGACACGTCGGGGTATCACTTCATGAATTCGCAAACGTACGAACAGCTCTCTCTCGGCAAGGAAATCCTTGGCGACGTCGTCGATTATCTGATCCCGAATCTCCAAGTGAAGATCGAGTTTTACGAAGGGAAGCCGATGGGAGTTTTGCTGCCCGATACAGTCGACCTGACCGTGACGGCGACCGAGCCAACGGTGCAGAAGGCAACCGCCAGCGCGGTCGGC
>DASYZC010000251.1:0-4857 GCA_035949735.1 Candidatus Acidiferrales bacterium
TCGAGAAGGGCGGTTTTCTCCAGCAGGTCAAGGGCGTGTCACTCGGGGAGAAGTCCCTCATGGTCGCCGTGAAGAACATCGCCCGGCGTCTGGGCGACGACATCTCGGAATCGAAGCCTATTCTCGACTCGCGCTTGCCGGACGGCAGCCGAGTCGCTGCCGTCATCCCGCCATGCAGCTTGAGTGGCGTCACTCTGACGATCCGCAAGTTCAATACGCGGCATTTCGAGATGCAGGACCTCATCAATGCCGGCACACTCGACCGCCCGCTTGCCAACCGTCTTGAGGATTATGTCCTCGCCCGCAAGAACATTCTCATCAGCGGCGGGACCGGGACAGGCAAGACCACGCTCCTGAACATTCTCGGGAAGTTCATCCCGGAAGACGAACGAATCCTTCTCATCGAGGACACGGCTGAGATTCAGATGGCCCAGCCGAATCTTGTCCGGTTCGAGGCCCGGCAAGCGCAGACCGGAGTCCCAGCAGTGGCGATCCGTGACCTACTGAAGGCCGCCCTCCGGCATCGACCGGACCGCATCATCCTCGGCGAGATTCGCGGAGGCGAAGCATTCGACCTTTTGCAACTCCTGAACACGGGCCATTCGGGGACACTTTCAACCATCCATGCGAACTCGGCTCGGCAAGGACTGGCCCGGTTCACGAGCTGCGTTCTCCAGAGCGGGGTGGACCTACCTTACCGCGCCATCAAGACCAACATCGGCGACTCGCTCAATGTGGTCATCCAGATCGAACGGAGGCCAGGACGCAGGTTCATTTCGGAAGTTCTCGAAATCAACGGCTATGAACCCGACGCCGACCTCTACGACTTCGGCGCTGTCTACCTGGCAAAGCTAGAGCATACATGACCACAGATTCCACCTTCACACCAAAGACCCTGTCAGCTTCGGAGTACGTCCTCGCGCTCTTCGAGCCTACGGACAACGTAGCAGTCTTGGCGCGAAATCGCAGGACGGGCCAGACGGTGCAACGAATCACAACGGCGGAAACCGTGGCGAGTCCAGAATTCCAATCCTCACTGCGACGTGAGAACTCCGCTGGCGCGGACATTTTCATAGGAATGAACCCAATCAAGGACGGTGCCTACAGCCGGACGAAGGACAGCATCCGAGAAATTCGCCACCTCTACCTCGACCTCGACACGAATGGCCGTGAGGCAGTGGAGTCCATTCGCAACTCGCCCGAAGTTCCGGCACCAAACTTTGTCCTCGACACCTCGCCGGGAAAGCATCAGGTCGTTTGGAGAGTTGAGGGTATAGACCAAGAGCAGACTGAATCAATGCTGCGCGCGTTGGCCGATCAGTTTGGCGGCGACCCAGCAGCGACCGACTCCACGCGAGTCCTTCGTTTGCCTGGATTTGCGAACATGAAATACGAGGAAGAATTCATCGTTCATGCCCATCACGAATCGAACCAGGTTTATCACGCCCGCGATTTCATCGTTCAGGAGGATTCGCCCGAGACACCCCGCTATCTCGGGGACGAATCCGGGCGGAGACTGTCACAGGGACACAAAAGCCAGTCTGAGCAGGATTGGGCCTACGCCAAGCGCGCCCTCGCCCGTGGCGACGACCCCGCACTCGTTATCCAACGGATCGCCGACTTCCGCGCCGACGACAAGCAAAACCCTGAATACTACGCGCAACACACCGTTGCCAAAGCCCGAGCGCAACTAGAAAAAAGCAATGACCACGTGCAACCCGAAATTGCAGAGGGAATCGACGTGAAGCGCTGATTCGGAATGCCCGATGGAAACAGAAACACAGTTGCTGTCAGGCGACATCGTTGATACAGTCGCCGAAGCGACGCCAGAAAAGCGGACAGGGAGAAAATCCATGTCACGTCGATCTGGTCAGAATGGTTGTATTCAGGAGGACGGCAACTGGTACGTCGTTCGGTTCTGGAACGATGTCGCAGGCCACGAAAAGAGGCGGCGAGTTCGAGAGCGAATCTGCCCTATTTCCGGCCCCGGCAAACTCTCAGCATCCGAACGGGAACGCAAGGCCAAGGAAGTAATTGCGGCCAGCGGAGCGGATAGCGTGGAGCATTTCGAAAAGGTTGTTCAATCACTTCATGGCACCACGTTCCGCGAGCAGGCCAAGACGTGGCTCGACCAGGTACAGAATCGCAAGCGCAAGCCTGTGGCTCCGTCAACTCTCGCAACCTGGGAAAGCTGCTTGGAGAACTGGCTCAATCCCAACATCGGTGATATGCCCCTCGACAACATCAAGAACTTGGCGCTCAAGAATCTCGGCGTCACGATGGTGAAGGGCGGGCTGGGAGCGTCAGCGATCCGGGCCTACATTCAAGTGGTGAAGATGGTGGTAGCCTCGGCAGTCAATGAGGAGGGGGAGGCGTTGTACCCCCGCAAGTGGAATCACGACTTCATTGATCTGCCCGTGGTCAAGGACCAGAAGCAACCCATCTTCGCCGGGGATGCAGTGACCGGCATTGTCGCCGCACCCGCAAAGAAATATCACCGCGTACTGTACACACTCTGCGCTGCTAGTGGATTGCGATTCGGTGAGGCGCTGGGGATCGACATCAAGAACATTTCCCCGGACGGCGGAACCATCAAAATCTGCCAGAAGGCGTGGCGGAACGAGCTTCACGATTATCTAAAAACGGACAATGGGGGGCGAGAAGTAGATTTGCACCCCAAGGTTGCGGCGATGCTGAAGGACTTCATCGGGGAGAGGAAAGAAGGGCTCCTGTTCCGTTCCAAGACAGGCAAGCCGCTTTCACAGTCGAACGTCCTTCGCCGATCATTGCATCCCGTCCTGGCCAAACTCAATCAGCCGAAATGTGGCGCACATGCTTTCCGCCGCTTCCGCCTCACATGGCTCCGCAAGAATGACGTTCCGAAGGACCTGGAACGCTTCTGGATGGGCCATGAGGATGACGAGATCGGGGACCGCTACTCAAAGCTGAAACAGGACGTGGAATTCCGGCAGGCAGTCGCAAAGAAAATCGGTTTGGGTTTTGAACTTCCTGCCAAAACCGGCGTTGTTGGACCGAATGGACCGAAAATCGAATTTCAGTCCGTTCAAGAAATGAGTGCAAGTGCGTGATTCAAGAGAGATAAGTGGCGCGCCCGGGGAGACTCGAACTCCCGACCCTCTGCTTAGAAGGCAGACGCTCTTTCCAACTGAGCTACGGGCGCGTTTGTCATCCTGATTCTAAATCATTTGCGCCTCGCGCTGAGATTGTTTTAGGTGCGTTGACCTTGTGCGCAAAGGCAGACGCTCTCCAGCCTCATGCGCGATTCGGCACTTAGATCAGATGGGGCGCGAGCGGCCGGTAACGCTTTTCGATCGTTAGCGCGTCTTTTCTTGGACATCAATCGGATTGTTTCCGAGTACGCCGTAACTCGGACACACCAGCCAAGCGCAAGAATTGAATTGATTGCGACACGGTAGTGTGAGTGGCACAATTCCGGGCCGAGGAACTTAAAAAATACATGAGGCAGTTGCGAACGCAAGATGACAGCATTTGGACGATGTCTGGCGCAAATTCGAACTGGGCTGTGCATCCTGCGAATTCTTGCCGGCATCCCAGCACCGAAATGCGTGCCAGCCGAAAAATCGATGGGAGAAGATTCGCAAAATGAATTCGAAAACGGCGACGTTCACCCAGGGCATTGCGGTGTTGCTGCTTTTCACTCTGATCCCAATGGCATCGCGGGCGCAAACGACTGGCGCGATGTTGTCCGGCACCATCACTGATGCGGCGGGGAAAGTGGTGACGAATGCAAAAATCTCCGTCAATAATCTGGCCACGAACCAAGCCACGCAGGCTGAAACAGACTCTGCCGGATCTTACAGCGTGCCAAATCTCGCACCGGGCGATTACGAAGTGTCGGTTTCCGCCGCGGGGTTCGACACTAAAGTAGCCAAAGTGACGCTCGCAGCAGAGGCCAATCAAACGCTGAACGTTGCTTTGATTGCCTCGCTTTCGCTGCAGGATCTGGGCTTTCCCACTGCACAGACCCAGGGGAACGCCGCCGAACAAGCACGCCTCAATAAACGATCGCACATGCTCCAGGTTCACCAACGGCTGGGGTTGATTACCACCGTTCCGTTGGCCGCCACGGTCATCAGTGGCTTTTTCGCCGGCGGCAAGACCACCAGCTCTACGAATCGCGACTTGCATGCTGCTCTGGGTTCAGCGACGACGGGCTTGTACATCGCGAGCGCTTACTACGCTATCTTCGCACCTAAGATTCCGGGAACCAAAGTCGAGGGCAACATTCGCGTGCACAAAGCGCTGGCCTGGATTCATGGCCCGGGCATGATTCTGACGCCCATTTTGGGAGAGATGGCTTTCTCCCAACGAAGCAAAGGGGAAAAGGTGCATGGAATCGCGCGGCTGCACGGGCAGGTTGCTATCATCACCGCGGCTGCGTATGGGCTGGCAATTCTGTCCGTATCCCTCAAATCAGGCACCGTTTCCAAATCCGCGCACGCGGTTCTCACAACGTTCGATCGCAGGCGGCCCCTTTCCGCCAACGCATCCACGGGCGGCGACGCACAGGCGGGCGGCGCGAAAAATGCGGGAGCTCACAGAACTCCGGAAAGCGGATTCCTGAAAGGCTCGACGTTTTATCCCGACTGAACCCGGCTCGGAAGTCCCGCTCACGCGGATTGCGGCCAACGTGACTGCCAGTGCAAAATTCAGCACCGAGTCGCGGTCCAAAAAAAGGATGGATTCATGAGCAAGAAACTTCTGATCGTCTTTTTGCTTTTGGCGCTTCCCGCCATCGCCCGGGCACAGAGCCAATGGGTTCTCGAAAAATCGACCCTTACGTATCATGTATCTCACCCCTTGCATGAGTCCGAA
>DASYZC010000252.1:0-13062 GCA_035949735.1 Candidatus Acidiferrales bacterium
GCGGTTCAGGTCCATCACATACGCCGTGAAAGTGCCGGAGAACTCGCATTCGGTGCGCGTGTAGATATACCGATTCTCATCGATCTTGATGTAGTCGGACGGCCCGCAGAATCCCAGTTCGCCGCCCAGCCGCGACAGCTCCACAAAGTGCGAGTATGCCGCTGAAGGATAGAACTCCAGCGTCTCCGCGCCGTTGTCCTGCTTCCAATAGAAACCCTTGCCCTCCACGCGGTTCGTCGTCACATGACGACCCTTCGGAGCTTCTTGACCCGGCTGCTCGACGTAGCCGTAATAAATCTCGCGCTGCACTTCGCGATTGTCTTTATAACCGCTGAACCACAGTTCGAATACCGTCGCCAGGTTCGTGTCTTGATCGATCACCGCGGCGTAACCGCGCTGTGTGCCCGGGATCATGTGCGAGAAGAAAGCGACCTTATCCAGCGTCAGCGCGCCATATCCCGCGTCCACCGCGCCGCCACCGTTCTCCGTCACCGAAAGGCGGTTGGTTCCTTTGAACGTATACGCCAACGCAGGACCTTTATCGGTGACAATGCGAATCGATTTGCCGCCGAATACGTCGGAAAGCGGCGAGGCGCTCGTCGGCCCGCTCCCAGCGACCGCACTCAGCTTGTCTGCAATCTGTCGTTCCGAAAGCTTCGTGTAAACGGTCCGATGCATCTGCTCTTTCGGATACGGCGTTCCCGGCATGCGTTCCTCCCCATCACTTCCGCCTTCTTGCAACCGTGCGAACGCAAGGCGTCGTCAGCTTACATAAACATGATCGTGCGGCATGATGCTATCTCCGAAAGAGACAGTATTCAACCATTGAGCGGCGCAGCTACGTGTCGGAATTTCAGTTCATTTCTGGTTGTCAGGTGGAGGGTTATTAGGTGCGGGCCCGGTGCTCGGCACGGGGCGCCCGTTAACCCGAACATGGTAGCCCGGCGGCAAGTGAGTCAGGGTATGCACGTAGCGTAGCTTGCCTTTCTCCACGCGAAAGAGATGGCTATCCGGTATCCCGCCCACACCGAAATTACAAAACGCGACAACTGCTCCCATCGTCTCGTCCACAATAAAGCGCCGCGCGACGATGTTCACGCCGGCCGGAACGCCGACCGAGCAGCTATCGTCCGGCGCACCTTTGCCCGTGCGCAGACCGCCCTCGGTCCGCTCGCACGGATACCCCCACGGCACGAGATCGATTTTCTTCTCCAGGAAGGCATCCAGGTAGGCGTTGGCCGCAGCGACCAGCGTATCGCGGCTATCGCGCTCTCCCGGCGGAATCACTCCCCAATTCTCATTGGGTGACCACTTCATGTAGTTATCGGCATTGAATAGCCAGTCGCCTTGCTGGGTCACCATCGATTCGATTTCTGCGATTTTGTCGTGATTGACCCTCAGGCGCGTGCCGAGCACATACGGGTGGCTTTTGTCTGTAACGATCACTTCGGTAAAGGTCTGGCACGTGGCCGGATCAATCAGCGTCCGATGAAAATCGATCTTCAGTGGTTTCTGAATCACACCCGATTTGATATCGACGACCTGCATGTTTTCGATGTACGCAAGCCCGTTCGCGAGCGGCATGCCGGAAGGATCGCCCTTGCTCTGCGCCGCAATGTAGAGATCGGTGGCGGCCTGCAGACCGTCCCGCGTGCAGGCGATCTGCGCGAAACTCGCCGCTGGCGCCAACAATCCGGCCGAGAGCACGATCCACTTGCACATGGTACGAATCATCGAACCCCTCCCATTTCAACTATCGCTGGCGAGCGAGTCTACCACCGGATTCGCAGTTTCGTCGCCTACGCAGCCACTCCCCACCATGGTCGGCGTCCGGGTTCGGCCAAATCCAAGTCAGCGTGGTATAAGGGCGCTCAGCTAAATCGGCACAAAGTCTCGGCAGACTCAGTCTGGCTCGAGAAAGGAGATGGATATCATGCGGAGAAAAGTGATCGTGACGATCTGCGCAGCCATGCTTACGCTGGTGATTGTGCAGGCTCAACAGAGAGATGGTAAATCGGCCAAGCCAATGGTGCTGACGGCTCAGGACTACATCGACATTCAACAATTGGCGGCCCGCTACGCTTACGCGATAGACAAGTGCACGAACAGCGGCTACGACTACGCCGACCTATACACGCCGGACGGCGTTTTCAGCGTCGCTGATGAAAACGGCGTACCCGGCACTGCCAGATTTCAAGGACGCGATCGGTTGGCTGCGGCGGACGGAGGAGGAAAGGGCGGCTGCGTAGATCCGAAGACAGTGCCGGATCGATATAGCACGAGTCATATCGTCGCCAACCTTGTGATCACTCCCACGCCTGAAGGCGCTACGGGGAAAAGCTATCTGTTGGCCGTCGGCTTCGGGGATCCAACGGCGAAGGAGTCCGCGAGGGCGCCTGTTGTGGCCTACGCGTGGGGCCAGTACCACGATGTCTATGTCAAGACCGCAGGTGGTTGGCGCTTCAAGTCGCGAGTCCACGCCTGGCCCGGCATGCCGGATTCGCTCCGCGCACACTAGGATTACCCGTGCCCTAGCTGGCGCGCGTCGGCGCCCATTTCTTGAGAAAGGAGACCACGTCAATTCGTCCGATGCGCGTGCTGTCGTCGAACTCGCCCTCTTTCTGGCTGTAAACCACCTTGCCGTCAGGATCGAGCACGGCAAGGCTCGGGACGCGGACCGCCTTCTTCAGCGGCACGCCATATTTCTCCGCAAGATCGAGATTCTTATTTCCTTCGTCACCCACACTGATGTGGACCACGTGATAATTCTTGTTGACCAGCGGTGCGATGTTGGGCGAATGAAAGGCCGCATCCAGAACGTGACAGTCGTAGCACCAGTTTGCGCCGAATACCAGGATTACGCGCTTGTGGTCTTTCGCGGCGGCCGCGAGCGCGGCGCTGATCTCGGATTGAGCCTGCTCCGGCGAAGGATAAAGATCTACGTTCGGCTTGGCAGGCTCAGGCAGGCGACGCGGTGGATTCGCTTGAAGATCGCCCCTTTGCGTAGCGGCGATTCGCCAATCGCCACCCTGTTGAATCCAAACCTGCGCACCCTCAACAACGAACGGCTGCTCGCCCGAACTCGCCCGCAGCATCATCTCCACTCGAAAAATTACATTCACCTGGCCCGGCTGAGGACGCTCCACGTCGAGAACTTTCACATTCACGTTAGTCGGACCCTTGGCCGCCAACGCGGACCAAAAACGGGGCTCCGCGGCGGCATCCTGCACCTTGCCTTCCGGCGTCTGCACTTGGCTTGGAGGAACTTGCAAATACATGGACGCGAGCGCCGTCTGATTCCCGCCGAGCACTGCCGCCTTCCACCGGCTCAGCGGCTCAAATCGGGACTGCGCCGCCGCGACAGGCCCCAGAAGCAGTAGCGCGACCACGCAAACCAAGCGTTCCATTTTCACGGCTCCTCCTCGCAAGCGCACGCGCTCAGAGACAAGAGAAAAATATAGCACGGGGAGAGGATGGCGGCGGTGGGCCGGGTGCCCCAGGTTTAGCCTCCGACTTTTCGGGTGCCCTACCCTCGGTTTGTGAGGGTGGGGCTTTTCTTATGGGTCACGGGGGCAAGCCGCGCTCTATCCCACGGGATCGATTCGGATCAGAATTCCTTCCTGTCTCTGATAGAACTTGCAGCTGCTCCAGAGCCAATGGTCCGGCCGGCGGACCAGCCCGCGCTTCACCGGATTCATGTGCATGTAGGCCAGCTCCTCGATCTTCTTCTTCCGGCTCCAAACGTTGAAATCGTAGAAACGCCGCTGCCAGAGAGCGCTCTGCTTTGCTTCCAGGGATTCTTGCCAAAGACGCAGCTGCGCTTGGGGAGTCCGCTTGCGGCGATGCGTCCGCAGCCGCCGCGAGGCTCGCTGCTTCAGAAGCTGCACCACCGTTGACGGTGTTCCCATTTGCGGTTCGCTGATTAGAAGGTGCACGTGTTCGGGCATCACCACGTAGCCCACCAGCTTGAAGCCGCAACGGTCCCGGACCTCCGCGAGAACGCGGACGAAGATTGTTCGAGCCCGCGCAGAGCCAAGACGAGGCAGACGCCGGTAACAACTAAACGTGATGAAGTGCAGGTGGCCGAATCCGTAGATGCGCTTGAGGCCCTTCGGCATAGTCGTAAATCCAAAGCCCCACCCTCACAAACCGAGGGTAGGGCACCCGCAAAGGCAAACCATACTCTGCCGTTAAGTGCCGCGATGGTATCATGCGAGTGCTGCTGCCACAGCAGAAACGGAACAACGGAACATGGGGCACCCGGCCAATATCAATGCGACGTGCACTGCACAGGTCTACGGGGGACACCAGTGAGCCGAGCCCAGCCGGAGAGTCTTCATGATCGTTATTGCGCCAACCGGAACGTGGCGACGGCGGCGATTTTCGTGGCGGGCTGTGCGTTGGCGCTTGTTGGATTCTGGATGGCATGGGTCAGGCCCCGTACACACACAACGGATTACGGAGCGCCCTCCCTCTTCTTTCAGGCGTTCTTAATTTTCGGGGTCGGGTTCTGCTTTACGATCTTCAAATGCATACGGGAACACGTAGTGATTGCGCTCTGGCTGCTGACTCCCGCTAGGGCATTGTTGTTCGCGGCCGTATCAGGCCTGGCAAACTGGTCCGGTTTCGCGTATCGCTTAGACCTCGCCGCTTCCGTCATCGCGCTGGCCGTCAGCATAAGCATGCTGGTCTCCGCGCTTCGGCGCAGAAAGCGACCCTCTTTGAGCCCGTCCGTTTGAAGCCACCGGGTGCCCTAGGCATCGGCCTGTGCTCTTGAGGGTGGCCCATGCTCGGTTTGTGAGGGTGGGGCTTTTCCGCGTGCCTCCCGATGAATCGACAGAACGCTTCTCCTCCGCTCGCGCCGCCTCACCCGCGCGAGCCTTCCGCCTTGCTGCTGTCTTCAGAGTCCCGCGCGACGGCGAGCCGCGATGCGCGGTCTTGATTGGACTAACCTTCGGTGACTGCTACAATACCCCGACATGGCTGACTGGCGACAAATCCAGGCCCGGATACGCAAGGCCAAGAACAGCCCCGACGCGCCCGCGAAACTTTCCGAGCTTTTTCAGCGAACCCGCGATGCGATGGTCGCATGGGAATTGGGCGCCCTCGAAGAGAAAGCGGAGCACACCGCCGAGGCCGGTAACTGGTACACCATTGCAGCGCAGCGTTTTCGCCGCGCCGACTGGAAGAAAAAAGCCGAAGAGGCTTTGACGCGGCTCGGCCTGGAACTTCCCCCGCCGCATGAGAGACCGGACCACTCTGTAGCAACAACTTCGGAATCCCTCAACACGTCGCCGCCAGCTACCCACGAAATCGATCCGGCAACTACAGGCGCAGACGAAGGCGGAGAAATTCTCTCGCATCCTGAAGACGCTGCCGCGCCTGTGTCGCCCAGCGCGGGGGCGGAGAACGGGACAGTTCTACAGTCCGCGCGAAAAAAAAGACGGCGCGGACGACGCGGCGGCCGTGGCCGGCGACGAAAAGACGGATTGACTCCGTCGCGACTTCCCGCGCAGGCATTCGCCGCAGCCACTGCGTCGCCGACGGTCATTCCCGAGCCATCGGCACCACCCGTCGTGATGGAGCGGCAAGAGCGCGTTGCTCCGCCATCGGCGCGCGCGACTCCTGCGGCCACAATCGAAGCACCGGCCCCGCGGCTGGTTTCTGAACGCTCCGCGCAAAGCCGCGCCGGCGACCCGGCTCTGGCTTCCAGAATGGCGCAGCTCGAATCCATGCTGCGTCGCCTCGTTACCAGCCCAGCTCACCGCTTGGACGAATCGGACGAGGCTCCCGCAAGCCCGGGCGTACTCTTGCTATCGGACTCGGACCAGATTACTTCGTACTACGTGGAATCCTGCCAAACCCTTCGCATCGCCTGCGGGAACCTCGTCCGCTCGGGCCGAGCCGGCAAGAACCCCCGCGCCGGGCGTGGAGGCTACCCTGAAGGCGGCCTCAAGGAAAAGTTGGGGGAGTATCTGGGGATCAGCGAGACGAAAGTCTCCCAATACATGAAAGACCACTGCGTGATCCGCTGGATTCAGCTCGACGACGAGGCACCGCTGCTGGCGCACTTCGCAATCGGCGTCCTTCGCACTCCTTTGAACCTGGAGTGACGCGTTCGGCCCGGTTTGCGGGCCGAAAGTTGTTTCTAGATAGATGGATAAAATACAACAGCACTGTAGCAAGACGCGTCCGGTCGTGCGTTCTTCCCATCTTTGTTTTCAATTATTTATGCGTTTTTTGAATGCCGAATTTGACGATTGAAATTCCCCAGAATCGCACTTCGCGCATTTCGCCGAAAAATGGACCCCGAGTACTGCCCCGCAGCCCGCGAACCCCTAGTACTAGGGTCTCCGTTAACCCCCTTGTGACTACCGTTCGACCCCCCATTTACCCCTTTGGATGCACCGGCCTAGACGGGGGCGGAACTAAGGGGCAAGCTCTGGTAGGGTAACCAGTTACGGGTGTCTGCGGCTACCCGCGACCGCGAGTGGATTCCCGCCCCTTAGGGCAAGGGGCAGAAGCAAAAATTCTTAAGTCTTTTTGACGGCTTTACCACGAAGGAAGGTGGAGGACTATGCCGAAGACGTTAGGCAATCAACTTTGGAAATCTTTTGACTGGGCCCTGTGCAAAACGGCGGGAGTGACCTTCGACACGATTCAATTTTTCAATAAGCACAACCCGAACCCATCGTTCACGCCGAAGTGGTCGGACAAACCACTGCTGAAGTCGTGGGAAAAATCGAAGCCCACACTGGGCTGGCCGCGGACAACAGACTCGCTCTGTCCGGCCTGCGTGAAGGAAGCACGCGAAGCGATCATCGACGGCAAAAAGGATTGGACCGACCTGGTGCACGAGAAGGTTGGCGAAATCAAGGCGCAAATTATCGAGCGCGATGGGCAAGTCTGGATGGTGAAAGAGTGCCCGACGCACGGCAAGTACGAAGACCTGATGGCCGTGGATGCGAAATTCCTCGAATGGATTGAAGGAAATTTTCCGGGCCGCGACATTCCGGCGCACAACGACGAAAAACTGCACAACCACGGATCGAGCACGGTGCGGCACGGCCGCGGCTCGGTGCTGACCGTGGACCTGACGAACCGCTGCAACATGATGTGCGATCCCTGCTTCATGGACGCGAACCAGGTGGGCTACGTCCACGAACTGAGCTGGGAAGAAATTCAGGAAATTCTGGACAACGCCACGAAGATCAAGCCGCGGCGGCAAATGTCCGTGCAGTTCTCCGGCGGCGAGCCGACGATGTCTCCGTATTTCCTGGACGCTGTGCGCTATGCGCGGAAAGTCGGATACAACAGCGTGCAGGCCGCGACGAACGGTATCGAGTTTGCGAAGAGCAGGGAATTCGCGCAGAAAGCGTTCGAGGCGGGCTTGCGCTACGCGTACTTGCAATTCGACGGCATCGGCAACGATGCCAACAGTCACCGGCAAGTGGGAAACTTGTTTGACGTAAAGTTGCGCGCGATCGAAAACCTGCACGCAGCGGGAGTCGAGATTGTGCTGGTGACGACGATCGTGAACAACGTGAACAACGATCAGGTGGGTCCGATCGTGAAGTTCGCGATGGAGAACCCGAAGAAAATTTCGTTCGTTTCCTTCCAGCCGGTTTCGTTCACCGGGCGCGACGAAGACATTACGCCAGAGCGCCGCATCCGCCAGCGGTACACGCTTTCGCATCTGGCGAAAGACGTCAGCACGCAAGTGGGCAAAGTGGAGCCGACGCGCGATTGGTTCCCGATTTCCTACATCGCGACGTTCGCCGGATTCTCCGATCTCTCGCACGGACCGGATTCGCAGTGGGGCTCGCTTTCCTGCGGATGCCACCCGAACTGCGGAGTCGGCACCGCGCTGATGATCAACAAGGAAACCAAAGAATGGGCGCCGGTGCCCCGATTCCTCGACGCTCCTTCGTTGACCAAGGACGTGACCGCTATTACCGACGCGGCGCGCGGCAAGGGTTTTTCGAACTTTATGATGGCCCTGGCCTTGTTGAAGAATTACAAGCCCTTCCAGGCGCCGCCGAGTTTGCGGTTGAAGGACCTATGGATGAAATTCGACAAGACCTGGGCGCTTTCGAAGGATTCGGACAAGAAGTACGGCAAGACGAATCCGAACCGCACCATCGAAGATGCCATGAAGCGCCGCAACGAAGATCCGTGGAACTTCCTTTTCATTGCCGGGATGTGGTTCCAGGATCTTTTCAATTACGATTTCCGCCGCACGGAAATGTGCATCATTCCGTATGCCACGCAGAAGGGCGAAATATCGTTCTGCGCGTACAACACGGGAGTGGGCTGGCGGCAGATCATCGAGAACATGCACAAGAATGCGACGGTTGCGGAATGGTATAAGAATCACGGGAAGCACGAGATCTACGCCAAGAACAAGAAGGTCGCCCTCAACGACTACGAGCACTCGCTGAAGATCGATGCGGACGATGCCGCCCGCGTGCGTCATCTCGAGCACGATATCCCGCTAACCGCAGCGGAAGAGGACCGCATCCGCCGCAAGAAGGCGTTTGAGGAGGCCGCGAAGGTACGAAAGATTTACGAGGAACTCGTGCTGAAGAAGAAGTCCGAGCCGCTCATGCAGATCGGCACGATGGACGAGATTCTGACGGCCGTTCCGGGCGCGACTGTGAAGCGCATCGAGCCCGCGAACGGTGCCGATGCGGCCTCGGCCGTGACGTCCGAACCTGCAACCGTGGCCGGCGACTAATTCTTTTTCAACCCTGGCGGACTTACCAACAGCCCCGGTTCCGGCCGGGGCTGTTTTTTTAAGCGTCCGTAGATTTTTTATCGCCGACTGTGAGGCGGGAATGAATTCGAAACGGAACGCAATTGCGGTTTCGCCCGTTGCATTTTGCATGGTTGCCGCAATCTTGGCTTCTTGCCGCCCTCATGATATTGGTCCGAGATTGATCGAAGCGGATGGCGCCAGTTACACGGCTTGCGGCGGCGTTCTCTCGATGCTAGACGACAGCAATCAAAGGGACCCTGAAACTTGGAGCTACGACGTCAGGTTCACCGACGCGCGAGGGGTCAACCACGAGCTTAAGAGCGTGAGGAACCTCAAGATTACGAGCTTGCCGCCCCACTCGGCAGCATGCCGCGCGCTTCACTGATGCCATTTGCGCGCCTTCTAAAAGATAAGGAGGCACAATTAGGAGGATTTTGCGCTGCGGCGGAAATCCGGGACGAACGTTCACATCTCAGAAATCGGCGAGGCGCGGTGGTTCCTGGCCGCCTTTCCACGCCGCCTCAAACGAAGTTCGCACCCATTGCGCATCGGCTGTCTTTTTCTGCGCCTCAAGTGACTTCCACAAACCAAACAAGGAACGCGGGTTGCGTGGATTCTTCTGCAGATCTTGGCGGAAGATTTGCTTGGCTTCTTCGGCTTGCCCGCTGCTCAAGAGAGCAGCACCCAGCGATTCGCGAACGGGGTAAAACCAATCGGGCGGCTCGTCATAGTGCATCTGATCCTGAACGGCGACTGCCGCGCGCCACTTTTCAATCGCGCCCAGCATGTCCCCACCCATCGCTGCGATTCGCGCAGCGAGCGTATCTGTCGCCAGATTGTTGAGCGTTTTCCAGTCGTTGTATAACATTCCGAAAGCGGACCCCGCAGGGATCTCCCCGTAGACGGTTTCCATAGCTGACCGCTCCACTTCGGCCTTTGCGGTATCTCCCTTGGCCGCGAAGGCGCAGCCGCGTGCGTAGTGCCAGAAAAATGTCAGGCCAGTGAGCTTGGTGTCCGGCTTCGGGACCGTCAGGATGTCGTCCCATCGCCCGTAGCGAAGGAGGACAAAGAGCGGCGTCGGCAGATACATCTCGAACATCGGCGTGTCAGCAACGTCTGCGTTCGCTCGAGACTCGACTTCCTTGGCTGCCGTGATCGCGGTATCGAAGTCGCCATCCATCATCGCGGCGGCTGCGAGGAAATGTAAGTTGTGCTCGCTGTACATGACAACGTAGGTCATGTTGGCAGTGGACATGGAGCGCCGGTACGCGTCGTCCACAGCCACGGCCTGCTGATTACTCTTGACCGCGGCTTCGTAATCGCCGGTGCGAATGTAGATGTGCGCCGGCATGTGAACCAGGTGTCCGGCCGCCGGCACCATCGTTTGAAGGCGCTGCGCGCTTGGGAGCGCGCGCTCCGGATAGGGCGATGCCTCCATAGCGTGAATATAGAAATGGTTTGCGCCGACATGATCCGGCCAGCGCCGCAGAGTCCCTTCGAGCACCGAGACGATTTCGGGAGTGTTTTCCCCAGGCTTGCCATCGCTTGTCCACAAATCCCAGGCATGCAGGTCCATCAGGCTCTCGGCAAAGAGAGTCGCGGCGTCCGGATCATCCGGATAACGGTTATACAGATCGCGCATAGCAGATGCATACGCACGGGCGAGTTGGTCGTAATCCGGCTTGGGATCATTCGTAAAGCGGTGCGCGAGCGCGTCCACGTAGTCGCGTTCGCTTTGGGGAGCGGATGCCTCTAGCGATTGAGCCTTTTGAATTGCGTCGTAGGCAGCCTTTTCGCGGTCGGGCTGCACCTCGTTGTAATTCGGGCCCAGGGCAAGCGCCTTGCCCCAGTACGGCATCGGTGAGTTCGGATCCAATTCCGCAGCGCGCTCAAAAGAGCGCACGGCTTCGCGATGATTGAAGGCATAGACGAAGGTCAGGCCCTGATCGAAGAATTTCTGAGCTTCGTCGCTTGTGGTGGCGATCGGATGGTGCAGCGAACCCAAGCCTGCTATCAGGGTGGCGGGAGCGGAGGAAGCACCCTGTGTTCCATGGTGGTGTTGCGCTTTCACGGGAGAAGGAGGGAACGTTAGCCAAAGGATCGCCAGTACGCAGCTTCGCAGTTTCAAGGGATGTCTCCTCTCTCTTCATGTGTTTGCGGCTACGAAGTCATGATTCCAGACAAGCAAGGCGCTCGTCACGAACCTCAAGAGGTCTTGAGTATACTGCTGACGGTCTACTGCTTGCCTGCCGGTGCTATCTGTTTTTGAGCAGGCAGATTTCTCGATAGAATGCCGCCATGCCAGACCGACGTGCTCGGGCGCGGGAGTTAGCCGCAGAATACCTTCGCAAGGGAGATCCGCTGGGATGGTTCGAGGCGCTCTACCAGGAAGCGAAGCGGGGGGAGGGGACGGTCCCTTGGGACGACTTTGAGCCCAACCCTCGATTGCTTGATTTCTGGAAGACGCATCCATGCGGGACGACGGGCAAGCGGGCGCTGGTGATCGGCAGCGGGTTCGGCGACGACGCCGAGCAACTTGCCGCCTGGGGATTCAAAACAACCGGATTTGACGTTTCGAAGACGGCCATCGAGTGGGCGAAGAAGCGGTTTCCAGAGACGCAGGTCGAGTACGTGGTGGCTGACCTGTTTGATCCGCCGGCGAGCTGGTTGAAGAGCTTCGATTTTGTGCTGGAAATTTACACTGTGCAGTCGTTTCCGGCGGAGCTGCACGCAAAAACGATCGAGGCGATTTCGCAATTCGTAGCTCCGAACGGGCTGCTGCTGGTGATTGCCCGCGGGCGCGAGGAAGGAAGCTCGGAGGGACAAGGGCCGCCTTGGCCATTGACGCGAAACGAACTTGATGGCTTTCTGCGCGCGGGATTGAAAGAAGAATCCTTCGAAGATTACGCGGAACCCGAGCCGCCGTGGGTGCGGCGATTCCGAGCGCTCTACCGGCGACGCTGAACGCGCTGTCCAAGGCCGACGCTTCGGTTTGGTATACTGGACTTCAGCGATCCGCTTCCGTTCCAAAAGGCGAATTCCACCGAACGGTTCCGGCCGAAAAGTAACTTCGCATGCCTGCCAAAAGTCCAAAACGGCTCTTCCTGGTTGACGCGATGGGGTACATCTTTCGCGCCTTCTTTGCGCCGATGGACCGGCTGCAAACGTCCTCGGGCATCCCCACGAAGGTACCGTATTTGTTCGCGACCATGATGCGGCGGCTGCTGAATAATCCGGCACTGCGGCCGGATTTTGTGGCGGTTGTCTTCGATGTTTCCGCCCCCACATTTCGGGACGAGATTTTTGCTGCTTATAAAGCGCAGCGGCCGCCGATGCCGGACGATCTTTCGATCCAGATTCCGTTTGTGCGGCGTTACTGCGAAGCGATGCGTTTGCCGATCCTCGAATATCCGGGATACGAAGCAGACGACGTGATCGGTGCGCTCGCGCTGCAGGCGGAGAAGGAAGATCTCGACGTTTACATCATCACCAGCGACAAGGACCTGATGCAATTGGTGCATGGGCGCGTGCGGCTGCTCAATCCCGCGAAGAACGATCTGATCGTGGACGAGAAAAAAGTGGAAGAGATCATGGGCGTCCCGCCTGGAAAAGTGGCGGACGTGATGGCGTTGATGGGCGACTCGATCGACAACATTCCTGGCGCGCGAGATCCCAACGACAAGCCGGCTCCGGGTGAGCGCCGAAAAGCGGGAATCGGGGAAGTGGGTGCGCGCCAGTTGATCCAGCAATTCGGCAGCGCCGAGGAGGCAGTGGCGCGGGCAGCGGAAGTGAAGAGAGCGAGCTATCGCGAGGCGCTCGAAAAATGTGGGGAATTCGTGCGCCTGAGCAAGCAATTGGCGAAGATTCCGACCGACGCTCCGGTGCCGCTTTCGCTGGAGGCGCTGCGGCTGCAAGAACCGGACGCAGTAGCGTTGCGGGCGCTTTACGCCGAACTTGGGTTTACGTCGCTGCTGAAGGAAGTCGCCGTGCCAGTCGAATCGCGCGTGACGGACTATGCAGCGCTGGAATCGGCGGAGGGGTTCCGGGAATTTGCGAGAGGCACCTCGCCGGCGTCCGATGCAGCCGTTTGGCTGGCGCTGGATTCCGAGGATCCGGATGACGAAGGCTTCGGCACGCGGGTTGCAGGCGTTGAGATGTCAATCAAAGCCGACGCGGCGCGCACGGCCATGAACGATGCGGAAAACAACATGCTCGGCGCGATGAATGACTGGCTGAGGGACGCGAATCGCGCGAAGGTGGTTCACGATCCGAAACTTTTTCATCTGCTGGCCTCCGGCGGCTCG
>DASYZC010000253.1:0-1679 GCA_035949735.1 Candidatus Acidiferrales bacterium
TTTGCGGCCGTAGATGCCTTGCACCACGGCACCTTTGAAAATCACGTCGTTGACCAGGTCGAGAGTGACCGGCTCGCTGGGAATTCCGAGAAGAGATGCGCGTCCGCCTTGGCGCAGCATCTGAAACCCCTGACGAATGCCGGCGGGATTGCCGCTCATTTCCAGGAGAACGTCGACACCATCGCCGTCGGTGGCTTCGCGGACGCGGGCGACAGGATCGCTTTCCTTCGGATCGAACACAGCATCGGCGCCCATTTGTTTTGCCAGCGCCCGGCGATGCGCGTTGACCTCGGTTGCAAAAATGGTGGAGCAGCCGCACACGCGCGCGACTGCGATGGACATCAAGCCAATGGGTCCGCACCCCGTGACCGCGACCGTTTGCCCGGCTATTTCTCCGGCGAGAACGGTGTGCACGGCGTTGCCGAGCGGGTCGAGGATCGCGGCGTAGTGCTCGGGGATCGCAGGGTCAATCTTCCAGACGTTGCGGGCGGGGATGCGCACGAATTCGGCGAAGCAGCCGTCGGCGTCGATGCCAATGATTTTCACGTTGCGGCACAAATGCGGCTGGCCCGCGCGGCAGGCTCGGCAATGTCCGCAATTCACGTGCATCTCCGCACTGACGAAATCGCCGGGCTTGAGCGACTCGACTTCATCGCCAACTTTTTCGACCGTGCCGCAGAATTCGTGGCCAAACGTCATCGGCGGGCGAATGCGCGAGGCGGACCATTTGTCCCAGTGATAAATGTGGAGATCGGTGCCGCAAATCGAGGCGGCGCGAACGCGAATGAGAACGTCGGAAGGGCCAAATGCGGGAATGGAGACGGATTCGAGTTGCGCGCCTTGTTCTGGACGCATCTTGCGCAGGGCTTTCATTGTAAGGGTCGCCTTCGACGGTAAGAATAATTACGCGCGGGATGGAAGTGCTTCGTCAAACCAGCGATGTTAGCACACGCGTCGGCGATGGCAAAAGCGCGAGGAACTTTACGTAGTGACTCAATTTCCAGTTACCGCGTTAATCGAGCACCTGTGTAGTATGATCGTCAAACTCTCATGCAGGACTTTGCATTAACAACTGTTGGCTTGGTGCTATTGTCGCTGCCTGCTATACTCCTTGTCCTTGCGTGGAAGTCTGGGAAGCGACGTAGCGATGATCAAGTGGCCTGGAGGCAGCGAGTCTTTACGGCAGCTCTGATTGGCAATGGCCTGGGTTATTTGTGGGTCTGGATTGCATTTCTTACCCTTCCTCACTTTATTTCTTCAGGAGCATACGAAAAGATTGGTTGGATAAGCCAATCGTTCTCTTTCGTTTTTCTTGTTCTCTCTCTGGCTGGAACGGGTACGGCTCGGCGCTTGGCCGTACTAGCAGCCGCTGGAGTCGCCATGCTGTGGGTTAGTCTTGGATTTTGGTGAACCAGTCGGCTGACTCAAGGGAATGGACGCGTGGTCGGACAATCGGAAACTAACCTACGAGGGTGAATCTGAGGCGCTACCCGAACCTTAGGCCGATTGGCTGCGAGACTCGGATTTCAGCAGGCTGTCGGGCGCATCTTGCGCAGGGCTTTCATTGTAGAGTTCGCCTTCGACGGTAAGAATAATTACGCGCGGGATGGAAGTGCTTCGCCAAACCAGCGATGTTAGCACACGCGTCGGCGGACGCAAACGCCGCGGACTGTTAGGTA
>DASYZC010000254.1:0-4112 GCA_035949735.1 Candidatus Acidiferrales bacterium
CATCACAAGACGTTCGACCTGACCAGTGAAAAGCTCTATACGCTTTCCGATCAGACGAAGAAAATCGTCAAGCCGATAAAATCCGACGTCGATATTTTCCTGTTCGCAAAATCCTCGGATCCGGAAGTTCAGCAGCTTCGCGACCAGATGTCTGAGTACGAGAACCTGAATTCTCACATTCACTTTCGCGTGGTGGATCCGGAGGAGCATCCGGATTTGACGAAACAATACGGAGTGGCGCGAGAAGGACAGGTGATTGTCGTTAGTGGGAAGAGCATTCAGCGGCTGGAAGAAACGACCGAACAGGATTTTGCTTCAGCGATTTTGAAGGCGACGTCTATGACGGTGAAAACCGTGTGCTTTGTGGAGGGACATGGAGAAAAATCCACAAGCGCATCAGATGGAAAGGGTTACAGCGGCGTGGCCGGGGAACTCGCGAAAGAAAACTACCAAGTCAAGTCGGTAAATCTGGTGACGTCGAACGACGTGCCTTCCGACTGCAGCGTGCTTGTTGATGTGGGCCCGCAGAAATCTTTTTTCCCGCAAGAAGCGCAGATGATCGAAAAATATCTTAACGGCGGCGGAAAGGCGATGCTGCTGTTGGATCCGGGCACGGATCCAAAACTGGACGATATCCTGCAAACATGGAACATCAAGCTGGGCGATAACTACGTGATTGATGTGAGCGGCGTGGGGCGTCTGCTTGGGGAGGGGCCAGGCGTTCCGCTGGTCGTCGATTACGGCGATAGCCCCATCGTCCGCAATTTCAACAATTCGATGACATTTTTCCCTCTGGCGCGCACGGTGTCGATCGCGGACACGTCCAAACCAAATCCGGTCTCGGTTGAGTTGCTGAAAACTTCAGCTGCCAGTTTTACCGTACCGAATTTGGGAAACGGGACCGTGAGATACGATGCTAAGACGGATCAGCGCGGACCGCTGCCCCTTGGAGTCGCGGCAGAAAAGAAATCAGGCTCGACGGATGCGCGGCTGGTAGTGATCGGCAATTCCGAATTCGCGACGAATCAATGGAAGGGGCAGCAACGCAACGGCGATCTGTTTTTCAACGCCATCAACTGGCTCACCGAAGAGGAAAATCTGATTTCCATTCGCCCGAAGGAGGCCGCGAATCGCCGCGTGACGTTGACGGAAGCTCAGCAGCGCGAATTGTCGTGGTTCAGCATCGTGTTTCTGCCTCTAATGGTGATTATTGGCGGGATTTATATTTGGGTGAAGCGTCGTTAGCCGGCCATGAAGAAGAGCACACTGATTGTAGTTGCAGTTGCGATTGCCCTTGGAGCGTTCGTTTATTTCTACGACAGCAAACACAGCGTCACCCCGCCACCAGAGGAAGCCTCCTGGAAGCCAGCCTTTGCGCTGAATGCAGGCCAGATTACCAGTCTGACGCTTGTGAGCGCGAATGGCAAAACGGCTTTCGCAAAGCAAGGGAAAGACTGGCAGATAACGCAGCCCGTTTCCACACGAGCCGATCAGACGAGCATCAGCGGAATCGTGAGCGACCTGAGCAGTGCGAAAGTCCGCCGGGCATTCGCGCCCACGGACAGCTTGTCGAAATACGGACTGGCTCAGCCCGCCGTGACAATTGATTTTCAGCAAAAGGGCGGCGTTGAACATACGATTCGACTTGGCGACAAAGATTTTTCGGGCAACGTTGTTTATGCTCTGATCGACGCGTCAAAGAATGTCGACCTGTTGCCCGTTTCCTTACTGGACGAAACCGACAAGCCGCTGTCTCAGTTGCGCGACCGGTCTCTTTTAGAGCTAAACGACAGTGAAATCACGGGCATCACAATTGATGATCCGAGCGGCGCAATTGCTGTGACGAAGAAAAATTCTACCTGGGACATCGTCAAGCCCAGGCAAACACTGGCTGATTCCAGCGCCGTCGATTCTCTCTCAAGCGCGCTATCGACGGATAAATTCACCGACGTTGTAAGCGAATCTCCCGAGGACCTTGCGAAATATGGGCTGACTCACGCGTCAATGAGCGTGACGGCTGTGGCCAGGGGACAGGAGTTTCATCTGCTGGTTGGCAAAAAAAACGGGAACAACTATTACGCACGCGATACCGCGCGCCCGATGATCTTCGAGATAAGTTCAACTGTCTACGACGCGCTGAATAAAAGGTTTTTCGACCTGCGCGATAAATCCATCTTGCACTTCGATCCCGCCACCTTGGCTGCCGTGGAAATCCATAATGCGAACGGAACCATTCAGTGCGTGCAAGGCAAGAACGATCAGTGGACGATCCTTCAGCCCGCCACGGACAAAGGGAAGGCTATTATTCAAATTTGGAAGATACTGGATCCGATCCAGAACGCCCGCGCGAAGCAAATTTACGATACGCCGTCCCGGGCCGTCCTGGCACATCTGGCCAAACCTGCCATTGAAGTGATTCTCACCGACAAATCCGGAAAGAAGACCACTGTAGACATCTCCTCGGACGCCGGCGATAGCGTATATGTCCGCACGACCGTCGGACCGGCGGTCTACGAATTGAACACGCAGATCCTGAAAGACCTCGGCTTCAAGGCCGCTGATTTGTTGATGTGAACCGTTGTGGGTGTTTGTCTGCGTGCGTTATGCGGCCTGAGTTGTCCGCACTTCGTCGCCTGGAATAGCATCCTTCGCCCATGTAGCAAGCAAAAGGATGTTCCCGGTAACCGGCGAGATATGAATGTAGTAGATATCAGAACCGCTCTCAACTTCATAGAAATCCGGGCGCTTGGGGTCGCATTCCACGCGCGCCCCGCCTGCCAGCAACCGCCGGAGGGTCTCTACCCGTTCCAGCGAGTGATGCCGCGGATCCTCAATGTTTACCTCATGCTCTAGTCTCATCACCATGGCCCAACTCCCTTTCCCCTTCAACTTGAAATACGCTCAAATGCCCTGAAAAGTTCCAACTCTTTTTCTCTTTCCATCTTAGACGTTGGAGAAGGGCAAACGTCTCAAGAAACTTAGGCTGATGTTCCATTGTGGGAATTCAGGCGAGGCGAGCGTGGCGGCCTGGGTGATAATCAACTTGAGACTTGCGCTGCGCCGCCGAAGTTGCGATACTCCCGCGACACTAGGACATCCTGTGAAGAAGAAAACCACAACAAAAGCGAAGAAGGGCACAGCTCGATTCCGACGTGACCGGCGGCGAAAACACCGCCACTGGCAAGTGACGGTCTATTATCACGATGGAGAGAAATTTGCCCGGGTTTATATTGACAGAGAGCGTGCGACTCGCTTTGCAGACCGCCAGAAGAAATCACCGGTCGTCAAATCAACTCGCATCCTTGAAGTCAATTAGCTGATTCTTCCGATCGCACGCTGAATTCCGCGACGTTGTATTCTCGCGCAGCTGGAGTTCGCGCGGGCCTTGTCGGGCTCGGTACGGGCGTGCTATAAGAGATTTGTTCCAAGTCTTGCCCGTCCGAGCGGCCGTAGTATAGGGGTAGTACGACAGCTTGCCAAGCTGTAGGCGGGGGTTCGAGTCCCCTCGGCCGCTCCATTTTCTCCTCCTTACTTTCCTCTGGGCATCTCTTTGCAGCGAGTATGACGACGTGCTAGAGTCCTGACTTACTTGGACCTCATGCTCGCATATCTCTGCGGACCAATTGAATTCGCCGATGGCGGCGGCAAGCTCTGGCGGCAGAAGCTTGCCCCTTTCCTCCGGGATCATTTGGGTCATCGGGTCTACGATCCCGCGCAGGACGAAAAGAAGAACCTCACGGAGGAAGAGACAGCACACTTCCGCGAGTGGAAATTGACGGACCTGGAACGTTTTCGACGCGTGGTCCGTAAAATCATCCATTTCGATCTCGACCTGATCGAAAACAAGGCTGACTACGTCATCTGTTTTTGGGGAGATGCGAACGCGCAGAGCGGCGGCACTTCCGCGGAACTGACCGTGGCTTACCGGAAAGGGATTCCCGTTTACATGGTTACGCCGCTGCCGTTGGAGGAAATCAGCGGGTGGATGCTGGCGTGTTCGGATCAGGTTTTTACATCGATCGAAGACTTGAAAGCGTTTTTAAACGTTCGATTTGCACGCGAGAAACAATCGCAGCTTTGGAAAGAATAGATTCTTCACGGGTTGTTCCCGA